>AP028876.1:317299-634598 GCA_036323355.1 Gottschalkiaceae bacterium SANA
GCTTATGCCCTTGTCACCTATATTTTGTGGGGGATGCTTTACACCTTAGTGAATATTCCTTACTCGTCTTTAACCGCTTCTTTGACGCAAGATCCTCAGGAGAGAACCAGTTTGTCTTCTATTAGAATGATCTTTATGTTGATTGGTGTTATTTGTGTTTCTGTGCTTGTGGAGCCGATTGTATCAAGCTATGAGCAACCGGCAGTTGGCTACCGAGTTGTAGCGATTTTCTTTGCTGTCCTTTCCTTTGTTTTCTTCCAACTTTGTTTTCTTTCGACAAAGGTGGCGAAAGAAGACCAAGGGACAGAAGAGAATGCCTACTCGATCAAAGAAGTTTGGCCGATCCTTCTGAAGAATGGTCCCTTGCTTATCATTGCGGTCACCTCGCTTTTTGGATCCATGGCGAGCTTTATTCGGGAGACTGCGGCGATCTACTTTGTAAATTACAATGTGGGTAGAAGTGAAATGCTTCCTTTATTTCTTGGGGTAGTGGTACTTTCCATGGTTGTAGGAAATCTTATTCTTCCGCGGATCACGGAGCGTTTTGATAAGAAAGGGGCTTATTACATCGGTACTGCGATTGCGGTAATTGGCTCACTCTTGTTTCACTTCACGCCGATATCAAACTTGACAATGATCATGGTTTTAGCGGCGGTGAGTAGTGTTGGATTTGCAATGGTTGGAACCTTGGGCTGGTCCATGGTGCCGGACACTGTAGAGTATGGGGAGTACAAAACCGGGGTGCGAACGGAAGGCATCATTTATGCGGTATTTAGTTTCAGCCAAAAGTTGGCGACAGCAGTTGCGGGACTTTTGGTTGCTACGATTTTGGAGACAACGGATTATGTTGCCAATGCTGCAATTCAGAGTCCTGAAACTCTAAATGGGATCTTGAGTACACTAACGATTATTCCCATTACCTTGGTCTTGATTTCAGCAGTTGCTGTGCATTTTTACAAGATTGATCGCGTATTTTTCAAGGAAATACAAGATAAACTTGAAATCGAGAACAGGAAGCAAGCGTAAAATGCAAATAGAGATAGAGACAAAGAAAGAACTCACTTGCGTGAGTTCTTTCTTTGTTGTTAGCTTTTATATTTGATTAAGCGGCTACTTTCTTTGTATTTACCTTGGTGTTTTCCAGTTTTTTTAGATTTCTCTTATGAACCCATCCGGTGATTAAGGGAGCTAAAAATGCGGTGAGGATAACAGACGCTGCGATTTGAGAAGTCGCAATGGGGGCAATGGCTGCAAAAGCAGGATCAACAGCAGCCAATGCCGCGGGATTGGCGACACCACTTGCTGCGTTGGAAGAGATTGCAGCACCAGCAACACCAGTACCTCCGGTAATCTTATCCATCATAATGGTGATTGCTCCAATAACCACAGATGAAATAACTCCCAATAAGATTCCTTGAACGCCGCCCTGGAATAATTGAGTGAAACTCATGTTTGCACCTAAAGCGAATCCGACAACGATAATGCATCCTGGATAGCATACAGATAAAATTTCTTTTAAGTATGAGAATGCAGCACCCAAGACGATCCCCAAAACAAGTGGTAAAATACATCCAATAATGGACCAGATTGAAATGGATGCCAAACCAGCAGATGAAAGGGCAATCATTGTAACGATTGGTCCAACAGACAAAATGGTAATGCCAACGGCTCCTTTTTCAGCATCGGTACCATATTCTGCTGTGATGCCAGAGTATAGTGCGTTATTCGCTACTGAAACACCACCGATGATGGCAAGAGAAGACAATCCAAAGAAATTATCCTTAAACACGAAGGCAACTAGCAAGCCAAGTCCTACGGAAGCCAATACCTTTGTCGCAATGACAATGCCGCCTCTTTTGATAGCTTGAGGTGTTGAACGAATATCCAAACTAGCACCTAAGAAGAACAAGAAGATGCCCACGAGTGCCGCAGTGCCGCCTTTTATTGCTGTTAAGAATCCGCCCATATTTAGAAATTGAGGGATAAAGGAATTTAATATCACACCGATAACCATGGGGTAGATAATTAAATCGCCAGGAATTCGAGGAATTTTAAAACCTTTTTTTGTAGTCGTCATAATTTTTCTCCTAATCTAGAACAATCCCACCGTCGCAGTCGCCAATTTCACCATTGACGAAACTTGCTGCATCGCTTGCAAAGAATAAAATCATTTGAGCGATTTCATAAGGCTCCGCCGCTCTTCGAAGAGGAATCATATTAATAATCAAATCATTTTTTTCTTTATCTTCTGCCAATGATTGGGTCATAGCAGTATGAGTGAAAGACGGGCATACTGCATTACAACTAATTCCGTATTTTCCACCTTCTTTTGCGATGGCTTTCGTTAGCCCATTCACCCCAGCTTTACTTGATGCATAAGCGGCAGTACCCAACAATCCACCACCGATCTTTCCTGCAACGGACGATACGTTGACGATTCTTCCCCCGCCATTTTTCATGAAGTAGGGATAGATTTCGCTACACGTACTATAAGTTCCTGTTAAATTGATTCTAATCGTTCTCTCCCATTCCTCATCCGATATATCTTCGAATTTTGCTTTAGAGATGATGCCACCTACATTGATCAGTCCGTCAATTTTATCATGTTCAGCACAAACGGTATTTATGACTTCTCTGCAGTTTTTGCAGTCACCAAGATCAATCTTATAGAATGTTGCATGACCATTAAACTCTTTAGCGGTTGCTTCTCCCTTTTCACTGTTCAGATCTAGGATGACAACATCGCCGCCACCTTCAACGATTCCCTTTGCAGTTTCTTTCCCAATTCCCTGTGCTGCGCCTGTAACAATAATTGTTTTCTCTTTAAAATTAAACATAGTTTATATCTCGCTCTCTTATAATCAAAATGAATTAACACTCCTGCAGGGATAGTTAAAAAATAAACAATTTGCTCACAAGCAAATGATACCATTTACTCGGTTGTAGGCAAATGGTATAATGGCCTGAAAGTATAGAAGGTTTTTGTGCTGAGCGCACAAGGGGGAGTTATGAACAAAGAAATAATAATTGATGCGGTTTTACAAGGCGAACCACTGGATCAATTGGTTGATATGGTGGGGCTGCTACTGGATAATCCGATTGTTATCATCGGACAGTCTTTTGAAATTGTTTCCTATACTCGGAATTTTGAGGTTGAGAATGAACTGTGGTTAAACGCGGTAAAGCGAGGATTTATCACACTAGAATTTGGCGCTACACTCAACAATTGGGATCAGTTCGTTGCTGAGGGGCAGGCGTATATTGATTTCTCGAAAATTGATAATCAAAATAAGCGGAGATTCTATCAAATCACCTATCAGGATTGTGTGATCGGTTATCTAAATGTACTGGAGTGCAATCATCAATTAGATAAGAATAAGGCGGAGGATTATGAGTTTGCTTGTAAGGTGATTGCCAAGGAATTATTTTTACAAAAGGAGCGATATCATCCTGATTCAAATGTTCAGGATGAAGATATTCTATTGGATTTGTATTATGAGCGATTTAAGTCAAAAGAGCATCTTTTTCATCGTGCTTCACATTTAGATATCTATCATTTTGGTATTTATCAAGTGATCACGTCGGATATTAGCGAACTGATCTCCTATAATGTTGAAACGGACAATCTGAAGAATGAGTTAAAAGGGTTACTCGGAGATTCAGTGATTATTATTGTGGGACATATTTTAGCGATTCTATTGTGCGGGAGAACGTTTAAAAGCGATATTCAAATCAATAAATTTTTAATTCAAAGCAAACTTGAATTCAATGTTTCAAATGTTTTTACGGAACTGTATGATTTTAAAATCTATTTTTCAAAAGCCCGAGAAGCAAGAACTTTGAAAAAGTATCTGACAAACAAATCGAGAATTGTTTTTTACAATGATATCAAGCTCTATGAGACATTGTCGCTTGCGCTCGATAAAGTCGATTATTTAGATTTGGTGGATAGTAGGATTATAAAAATACAGTTGTTTGATTTAGTGAATGGGACAAGTTATTTGGAAACAATCAGATCCTATTTGGAAAATGAAAAGTCTGTTCAAGCGGTAGCGGAAAGTCTTTATATCCATCGCAACACGGTGAATTATCGGATAAAAAAAATAAAAGAGTTATTCAATATTAACTTTGATAATTATGATCAACTGGTGCAATTGTATATTTCCACGAAACTTTTGATGATCAATGAGTCAAAAAAGAATAAGGACTAGTCCTTATTCTTTTTGTTTGTCCTATGGAATTGTTCAGAGCCATTAAGTCCATTGGTAATTTTAAAGCGGGATCCTTCGTTGAATGTGAGTCAATCAGTGACGACTATGCTTGATTTGAACGCGACTTCATTTTGCACATCCTTGAAGTTTGGCGCTTGTCGAGTTGAATATATAAACCGGCAAGCAAAGTTCCAGAGATTGAGTGCCACACGCAGCTTACAGCCGCCGCAACAGCTGCCATTGGATATGCGGCAAAGTGGGCTGAAGCTAAGTTTGTTGCTAATCCAGCATTTTGCATACCCACTTCAATTGAAATGGTTCTCCTCTTGGGCATTGACATGTTAAAGAGTTTTCCCACACTATATCCGGCTAGATAACCCAAAGTATTGTGACAGAAAATTGCAATGAAAATTATCAAACCTGATTGGAAAAAGGAAGTTCCTACAGCTGCGATGACACCGCCAACGATTAGTGCCAAACCAATGACGGAAACGCCAGGCATGACTTGTCGAAGATCGGAAAACCAGTCTTTTTCACCAAAAAAGTAGTTGAATCCAAAGCCTAATAGAATCGGTAAAATCGTGACTTGAACAATTGAAACAAACATGCCAAGTCCATCGATATTAACGCTTTGCCCTGCCAATTTCAACATCAAGAGAGGGGTTAAAACAGGAGAAATCAGTGTTGAAACGGTGGTCATACCGACAGAAAAGGCAACATCTCCTTTGCATAAGAAGGACATGATGTTTGATGATACGCCACCAGGACAACAGCCGACTAGGATTAAGCCGATTGCAATTTCAGTTGGCAAATGAAGCAATTTTGTAATCGAGAATGCGAGTATGGGCATGATGGTGTATTGAGCCAATGAACCAATTAAAATATCCAGTGGTCTTTGTGCCAAAATTGAAAAATCCTTTGTGGACAAGGTCATTCCCATTGTTAACATGATTAGTCCTAAAATTAATGTTTGTGTATTCCCTTTTACCCAGGAAAAAGTCGATGGTAATACAAAGGCTAATATGGCAATTAATATTACGAATAGTGAAGTTTGATCCGATAAAAATTTACTGAGTTTTTTTAAGCTATTCATATAAATCTCTCCTTTTGTGGAAGAGTATAGACTTAAATTAAATTTTTAACAAGCCCTATTTTGAAAGGAAGTGGGATTGTATAGATCATACGACACTCACATTATGTTTATCTAATTGGAAAATTACCCAACATAAGTATCTTGTTTTTTGAATAAAATTTAATAAAAGAGGAAAATATTGAGCTGGAAGATTAATGGAATTTGGAACAATAAAATTTTGGTTTTTAACTTGAAGAATCAAAATTTTATGGAATGCTACTAATTTCAGACTAAAAATTTATGGTAAGAGGGATCAAAATATCCTCGTGAAAAGAGCGAAATCGAGCAATGAAATAAACGTTTTCCTCAAGGGCGGAAAAGAGAAATTTTTGAAGCGTTTTGCCAGCAAAAACAGGTTCGAATAGAAGGGAAATAAGGTGGAGAAAAAAGTACTTAAACAGTAAAAAATTGGAACATTTAATGCAATGAATCGTCATAATGAATAGAGGTAGTAATTCTTAACGAATTGACGAGGAAGTAAGGAGAAGATTATGAAAAAAATGAGTGTAGTTTTATTTGTACTTGTGGTACTTTTATGGTTGACGGGGTGTACGCAGACGGAGAGGGTACCTGTTGAAAAGGTGGATTTTAAAAATGTTACAGTGGGAACACCGGTGTATCCGGAGGGGGTTGGGGTCGAAGATTTTGATGGAAAGCAAGCAATCTGGGATACTAATATCGTTGAAGATGAGTTTTATGAGGCCTTGGATCAATTTGCTTATAAGACCGCAGCACAGGTTCTATCGGAGTCGGATGAAAATCAATTGTACAGTCCAATCAGTTTGTATCTTGCGACAGCATTAGCGACGGTGGGCGCAGAGGGAGAAACACAGAAAGAGTTACTTGATTTATTGGGCGTTGATGATTCTGAAGTTCTGGCTAGGCAGTGCGGGAACTTTTATCGATTACTTTACACAGACAACGAAATCGCACAATTAAAAATAGCGAACTCCTTGTGGTTAGATAAGAAAACCAGTGATGGAGACATACAGTTCAATGATACGTATTTGAATGTTGCAAAGAATGATTTTTACGCTTCTGTTTATGATGTTGATTTTTCGAATCCAGACACAGGTCTTCTGATGGGACAATGGATTGCTGAACAAACGAATGGAACTTTGTCCTATAAATTTGAACCAAATGAAGCACAGATTATGAGCATCCTAAATACGATTTATTTTTATGATGAATGGACAGACGGTTTCAACACTGAAAAAACAGAGGAAGATCAATTTCATTTGGCAAATGGTGATACGGTTAATTGTGATTTTATGAATGCGGACTTTGGGTCTCATGGATTTGAAAAGGGCGAGGGCTATATGCGTAGTTCATTGGGATTGAAAGAAGCGGGGAGGATGACTTTTATCCTTCCCGATCAAGACGTCTCGATTCAAGATCTTCTTGCTACACCCGAGCGGATTCAATCGATTTTCACAGAAGGCGACCATCAAACCGGCCAAGTGATCTGGCAGATTCCAAAATTCACCTACGGTTCCAGTATGGATTTAGTTGAAACAATGAAAGTTTTGGGGGTAAATTGCGCTTTTGAAGCGGATGCAGACTTTTCGAAGATGGTTGAGGGATCGGCGTTTATCTCGGGTATTCAGCAAAACACCCATATCGGCATTGATGAAAACGGTGTTGAGGCATCGGCCTATACAGAAATCACTTATTGCGGTGCTTGTCCGCCGGAAGGAAAAGTGGAAATGATTCTAGATCGACCCTTTATCTTTGCTATCAAGTCTCAATATGGGGATCTGTTGTTTATAGGTGTGTGTATGAATCCGAGTCAAGTATAGGAACATAAAAGCCGGATCGGGAGATCTGGCTTTTTTATGAATTTGAATTTGAATTTGAATGAAATGATATAATCATAAGAAGAAAGAAAAAGTGTATGTGAAATTGAAAAGGTCAAAATATAGGGAGAAAAGAAAAATGAAAAAAGGAAAGCTTTTACTGTTTGCATTTTCACCTTTCTTGGTAGGGATTGCAATGAATGGCATGATGGTTAAGTGGAACTGGTATGGAGTATCCATGACCTTGATCAGCCTTATTTTTTCAGTATACTGGATATACGGCGGGTATCGTTCTTTCGAATGCAGCAAAACCAGACTGATATCCAATTTGCTGGGAAATGGATTCGCAATCGTTAGTATCGGGCTAATTCTACTTCAGTGGGGTTTATTGGGGCGATTCATGATGAATTTTATGGGTTCTGCGCCACAGATGTTTTTTCTTCCCACGGTTAGACTGGTGGCGATGCTCCGGCGTGTTCTATTCTTTCTACCAATGAATAGCACTTTCGGAATATTAAGTACGGCCTTTTTATTCATGTTATTGTTATATAATATTGGATATACGCTTCGGGTGAAAAAAGGATAAAGGAGGATCAGTTATGTGGTCAAGAGTCGAACTGAAAACCAGAGCGAAAGAGGTACTAAGGAAGTATTATTGGAAGATGTTTGCAGTCAGTATGATCCTTTTATTTGTCGGTGGGCGTGATGGCGGCGGTGGTAGCAACAATAATCAAAATCAACAAGATGCTGTAAAATTACTACCGGAAGAGATTGCCTATTGGATCTTAAAATATATGTTGATTATCGGATCAATCTTCTTTATTCTATGGGCATTGCGAGTTTTTATTGGTTATGCATTAGAAATTGGGTGTCGTAAGTTTTATGTTCGTACGGCGGAAGATGATTGTGATATGGGATATATCGGGCATTATTTCAAAGATGGTCGCTATTCAGGGGTTGTTGGAACCATGTTTTTGAGAAGTATTTATTTGATTTTGTGGACTTTGCTTTTTATTATTCCAGGTATTATTAAATCTTATGCGTATCGCATGGTGCCCTATATCTTGGCGGATAATCCATCAATCGGAGCAAGTCGTGCCATTGAACTCAGCAATGAAATGACAAATGGTGAGAAATTGGACATGTTTGTATTAGATCTTTCCTTTATCGGTTGGTACCTGCTGGGGCTCTTGGCATTGGGAATTGGCGTTTTGTTTGTCATGCCCTATGAGGATGCAACCAAGGCAGAGTTGTACTTGCATCTACGGGAAAGAGCGGTAGAGAGGGGTAGTGTATCCCTGGAAGAACTGAATCTTGTAGCAGTTTCTGAGTGGTAAAAAATCAGCATGGAAGACTTGAAAAGGGATAGTTTCTAAGGAGTGTGGGTGAGGGAAATGCTAGAAAAAGGATTCAATCAATATATTCGATCCATTCGATGCGAGAAAAAGTCGAAGGAACAAGTAAATTATCCATTCAATTTAGAAGCGGTTCGTGCTTTGTCCGAGATTGAATTACATCCCAATGTGACTTTTTTAGTTGGAGAAAATGGAAGTGGAAAATCTACCTTGTTGGAAGCTGTTGCAGTTGCCTATGGCTTTAATCCCGAGGGAGGAAGTAAGAATTTTAACTTTCATACCAAGGAAACCCACTCCAGATTGGCGGATGATTTGAAGCTTTCAAAAGGTGTGATTCAACCTAAGGATGGTTTTTTTTTACGGGCTGAAAGCTTCTATAATGTCGCTTCGAATATCGATGACTTAGATCAAGGTGGCGGTGGAATGCCGATCATAGCCTCTTATGGAGGCGTATCTCTTCATCAGCAATCCCATGGCGAGTCTTTTATGGCGCTTCTGCTACATCGTTTCGGTGGAAACGGGCTCTATATCCTAGATGAGCCGGAAGCCGCCTTGTCTCCAACCCGTCAGCTGGCATTATTGAGAAGAATTCACGAACTGGTTGAAGCCGACTCGCAGTTTATTATTGCGACTCACTCGCCAATTCTTATGAGTTACCCTCATGCAAAAATACTACTGGTGGAAGACGGATATCGTCAGGTATCGTATGAAGAAACGGAACATGTGCAAGTAATGAAAGCTTTCATGGCATGTCCCGAGCGGACACTGCGATATATTTTAAACGAGTAGAAGAATAAAACAAAGGATTACTTAGGAGAAAATGATGGAAGATATTCTCAACAAAGCAATTAAACTTAGAGAAATCGGGGAACTTGAGAAAGCCAATACAATTCTCGTTGAGTTGACTACGAGATATCCGAATCACGCCGTTGTGAATTATCAATGCGCGTGGAGTTTTGATGTTCTTGGGTTAGAGAAAGAAGCGATTCCTTATTATGAGAAGGCAATTGAATTAGGTTTGCCAGAAAAAGATTTAAAAGAAGCGTATTTGGGATTAGGCAGTACATATCGAACAATTGGTGAATATGACAAATCGAAAAAACTTCTTTTGGAAGGTATCGATCGATATGAGAATAATGGGTTAAAGGTTTTTTTATCGATGGCTCTTTATAACTTAGGTGAACATACAGAAGCCATGCGACTTTTACTTTCGATTATTGCTGAAACATCAGCCGATGAAAGTGTAATCACATATAAAAAAGCAATTGAGTATTATTCGATTCGGTTGGATGAAGTGTGGGAATGAGGGAAAACTGGTTTATTTTGAACAGTACAGAAAAGTAAAATTGGAATGATGAAGGATAATAGGAGGAGTAGTCATGAATCGAATCATAAAATTACATTTTTCACCTAATGGTGGAACCAAGGCGGCGGTAGATGACCTTGCAGCAGGATTTACTGCCAAAGAAATTGTTGAAATTGATATGACAGTTCCAGCAAATCGAAAGACGGATTGGACCTTTAAAGAAAGTGATTTGGTCTTGGCGGGCATGCCGGTATATTCAGGCCGACTACCAGCAATCTCTGCGGAGATTTTTAAGATGTTGCAAGGAAACAAGGCAAAGACCATTGCAATTGCTTCATACGGTAATCGCCATTATGACGATGCACTTTTGGAATTGACCAATGAGCTTGATGCAAAGGGATTTCGAGTGGTTGCTGCAGGAGCTGTGATTGCAGAGCATTGCTTGGAAATCAGCGTAGCGGCTAAGCGACCGGATGCGGTGGATCGAGCAAAATTATTGGAGATCGCAGGACTAGTGAACGCAAAACTGGAAGCCAATAACGATCAACAACCAGAAGTATATGGGAATATTCCATACAAAGAATTGAAGGCAACGCCAACTCCGATTGGGAATGATGACTGCGATCAATGCGGATTGTGTGCCAAAAATTGTCCGACTGAAGCAATTGATTTTTCAGACGGGAGAAAGACAGATCCAGAAAAGTGCATCTATTGTGCACGTTGCATTAATATTTGTCCCAAGGGGGCTCGATCGACTGAAAAACTTGTAGGCACCAAGCAGTGGTTGATTGAAAATTGCAGCGAGCGCCGAGAGATGGAGTGGTTCTTGTAGGGGATAAATTTCAATGAAACGGATTATTCTGTCATAGGGAAAAGGAGTAGAGGAGAAGCGAATGGATGCAAATTTGATGGCATATTGCGGCACGTATTGTGGGGTATGCGAATGGAAGGAAAAAATGAATTGCCAAGGGTGTAAGAAACATGCTGGAGAAGTTTTTTGGGGGACTTGTAAAATTGCTTCCTGTGCGATTTCAAAAAACTTGTCTCATTGTGGAGAATGTGAGCAATTGCCCTGCGAAAATTTGACTGCAGCCCATAATACGGAAGGTCATTCAGATAATGGAGAGCGGCTGACCAACTTGAAAAAATGGGCAAAAGGGGAAAACTCAAAATTAAAGGTTACGCCAAAAAAGTAAATGAAAAGCTCGATTCATTAGGAAATACGAATCGAGCTTTTTTTGTTTAGAACCATTTTTTCCGTTTGAAGACCATGAGCATGGTGGCAGCCATGATAAGACAAGCGAGGAGAAAGAAAACGAACCCCTGCGTTGATTCAGTCCCTGGTAAGGAGCGGAAGTTCATGCCGAATACACCGGCTAAAAAGGAAAGGGGAATAAAGACGGCTGAGAAAATGGTGAGGGTTGTCATGATGGAGTTCATTTGATTGCTGAGCTCTGATAATTGCTGATCATGTAAACTAGTTGCCAACTCCCGAATGCTAAGAAGTTGTTCGGCAGTTTGCAGTAAATTATCATAAGCGTCTTGAAAATAAGGTAGCACCTCTTCCGTGATGAGTTGATGCTTAGAATTCATAACCCTTGGCAAGGCGATTTTCATGGGGAAAATAGCACTTTTTAATTGGGTGAGTTCTTTTCGGAGCGGATACAAAGAATCTGCTGTCACTTTCTTTTGATCAAGAAAATTTGCTTCATACGCGTCAAACTGTTGTGTTAGAATCGACAAGGTATCCGAGTAATGATCGACGATAGAATCAATCAAGGCGAAATAAAGGTAGTCGCCCTTCATGGTACGAAGAATGCCTTGATTTTTTTCGAGGCGGGTACGAACAGAATGGAAAACATCGCCTTCATTTTCTTGAAAACTGATCACCCAATTATCAATTAAAAGCAGCGAAATATGTTCATGCTCGATTTGTTTCTCTTTCATGTAGATCATCTTCCAGACTGAGAAGAGAAGATCATCATCGGATTGCATTTTGCTATATTGGGACACATTAACGATATCCTCAAGAATTAATGGATCGATGGAAAATCGAGTGCCTATGTCTTGAATGACCTTGGTGTGTGACAAGCCCGTGACGTTTAGCCATTTAATCTTGTCATCGTCTGGAATACCGGACAGGTCATCGATGATTTCCTTGGTCCAATGATCTGCCTTGTATTGGTACAAAACCATGCTAAGGGGGACATCGGCATAGGTTCCCGTGTAGGTGATAGTGCCTGGCGCTTGATTTTTTACAGATGGATTTGCTTGTGTGATCATCATAGCCTCCTTGAATGCTTGTTATCATTTTACCCGAAGAAAATATTCATAATCGATAGATGGGAAAATTTGTGAATGCATATGGGATCGGAGATAGAGAATCGTTTAGGCTGGCGAGAATATGATAAAGTATAAGGAGACTATGAGGACAAAGGGGAAGAGGAAGATGAATCGAATTGTGGTACTTAATGGCAGCCCAAAGGGGAAAGACAGCATCACCTATCAATACGTGCGCTATCTGCAGGTTGTTAAACCTAATGTTGAGGTGACCACTTTTCATATCGGCCAAACTATTCAAAGTCTGGAACGGCATAAGGAAAAACTGGATGAGATAGCAAACCTTATTCGTCAAGCTGATCTTGTTTTATGGCTTTATCCAGTGTACACCTTCTCGGTTCCGTATCAAGTGGTGCGATGGATTGAATTGATGAACGCCTATGGTCATGCGGATGCATTTTCGGGGAAGTGGATGAGCCAAATTGCAACTTCTCGTCATTTTTACGATCATACGGCATATCGATACATAGAAGAGATAGGGAAAGACTGGAAGATGCATTCCATTCCTGGTCACCTTGCGGATATGCAGGATCTCTTGAAGCCGCAGGGCCAAGCTCGATTTGAAGCCTATCTTGAGGAATTGGACTGGGAAATGGCTTTGGAAAAGCCCCAGGAGGACGTCTCTTCATTAAAGATTAGTTTGATTACCGATTTGCGGGAAGAAGATTCAGAACTTCAAAAAATGATACAAATTTTCCGAAAAAATACAAAAGCGAAGATTCAAGTATTGAATCTGAACGAGATATCGATTAAATCTGGATGCTTGGGTTGCTTGAACTGCACCTTATCTGGGGAATGCATCATCAAAGATGATTTTCAAGAGAGTTTGAATATCTATGTTCAAAATTCGGATGCCATTGTCTATGCAGGAACCATGGAGAATCATTGGTTTCGAAGCGTGTGGAAAAAGTTTGATGATCGGCAGTTTAGCAATGGACACCGCATGAGTATTGGAGGCCGTCCGGTTGGATATTTAATCGCAGGGGCGAAAGAAAACGAGAATAACTTTCTTGATGTGCTAAAGGCGAGGGCTCAAGTGGGTCATGTTTATCTTTGTGGGATTGTTAGCAACCAATTCGAGGGAGATATTCAGAAAAAGATTGAAATCCTGACAAAGAAAATGGAGTGGGCCATGGTTCGTCATCCGGAGCGACCTGTGAATTTTCAAGGTGTAGGCGGTATGCGTGTTTTTCGAGATTTGATCTATGAATCGCGTGGCTTTATGAAAGAAGATCATAAATTCTATCGAGAAAATGATCTTTATGACTTCCCTCATAAGAAGAAAAGTACAATTTTTCAGGGATATATAATTGGATGGATGATGAAAATTCCAGCGATACGGCGAAAGGTCTTGCCGAGTTTAAAACAAACGATGATTAAACCCTATGACAAAATTTTTGAAGAAAGAAGAGTCAAAAATGAAAAATAATTGATGAAGTAAAATGCAATTGAATAGAAATTTTGAAGGGCGGGAGACCGTTTCTTTTCTTGTTGTAACGGCAAGTTAAATCCTTTTGTCTGGAAAGGTAAGGCGGGTGTAAGAAATCGTTATGAGGGAGAAAAGAACTACAAGATATACTAATCCCATAAGAATAGGAATGGGAGGAAATTATGAAAAAAATCTTGCAAGTTCGGAAAATGGAAAAAACATACGGGAAACGCGGGAATATTACCAAAGCGGTTGATGGAATCAGCTTTGATGTTGCCGAGGGTGAATATATTGGAATTATGGGTGCGTCGGGAAGTGGAAAGACAACACTCTTGAATTGCATTTCTACGATTGACACCATTACAGGAGGTTCAATTACCATTAATGATTGTGATGTAACGGGTTTATCCGCAAAAAAACTTTCTGCTTTCCGACGGGAACAATTAGGTTTTATTTTTCAGGACTTTAATCTTTTAGATACATTAACGGCGTTTGAGAATATTGCATTGGCTTTGACAATTATGAAATGTCCAGCAGCGGACATAAAAAAAAGAGTGGAAGCAGCAGCAGAAAGGCTTGAGATTCAAGATGTATTGGGAAAATATCCCTATCAAATGTCTGGCGGACAAAAACAGCGGGTTGCAGCTGCGCGAGCAATCGTAACAGAGCCTGCTATGATCCTAGCTGATGAACCCACAGGTGCATTGGATTCGAAATCGGCGAAGATGTTGATGAAAAGTTTTGAAAAGATGAATGAACAAATGAACGCCACCATTTTAATGGTAACCCATGATGCCTTTACAGCAAGCTATTGCAAGCGAATCCTATTCATTAAGGATGGACGGCTTTTTCATGAAATCGACCGGGGTTTGGCGAGTCGGAAAGATTTTTTTAACGAGATCATTGATGTGGTTTCCTTGTTAGGGGGGGACAACAGCGATGTACTTTAAACTAGCGAGAAAAAATGTTAAAAAAAGCATTAAGGATTTTGCGGTTTACTTCTTGACCTTGGTTTTTGGTGTTAGTGTTTTTTATATGTTTAATTCCCTTGATGCACAGCAGGAACTGATGGCATTTACAGAATCACAGCAATCTATCTTGGTTGCTTTGACTAACATTCTGGCGTATTTTTCGGTTTTTGTATCTATAGTTCTGGGATTTTTAATTGTATACGCCAATGGATTTTTAATTCGAAGACGGAAACAAGAATTGGGCATGTACATGTTACTTGGGATGGAAAAATGGAAAATTGCTCGGGTATTGATTTATGAAACCATGATCATTGGCGTAGTTGCCTTGGGCGTTGGATTGGGATTAGGAACGGTACTTTCTCAGTTGATGTCGATATTCACTGCCATGCTTTTTGAAGTGAACATGACGGGGTTTCATTTTATATTCTCTTTGGGAGGTGCAGGGAAGGCAATCATGTATTTTGGATTGATCTTTGCAATTGCGGTGTTGTTCAGCGCCGTATCGATTTCAAGATATAAGCTGATTGACCTTTTCCAAGCGAGCAGAAAGAATGAAGAACTGAAAATTCGAAGCTTGAAAGCATCCATTGTAATCTTCGTGATCGCGATTGTCTGTTTGGTGTCTGCATATGCCTTGATCTTAAAAAATGGATTGCTGGACATTGGTTTTATGTTTACCCTGTCGATTCTTTTGGGTTCAATTGGAACATTCTTGTTCTTTATGTCATTGTCAGGTTTTATGCTTCGTATGGTACAGGCCAATTCGAAACTGTATTTCAAAAATTTAAATATGTTTGTCTTGCGACAAATAAACAGCAAGATTAATACAACGTACGTATCCATGACCATTGTCTGTTTGGTATTGTTATTGACGATCGGTACCTTTTCAAGCGGTATGGGTATTTCTATGGCAGTCTCAAAAGATTTGACCAAAGAAAATCCGTATGAATATACGTTGACGAATTATTGGGTCGAGGAGGAGCCGTCGGAAGCGATTTTAGACCTTGTGAACCGCCAATGGGGACAGGATGCTTATGGCGAAGTGACTGTTGTACGCGAATACGATTCAGGTATTGCTTTCTCGGAACTTCCTGGAGCAAAGAAAGCGAATTTTGATTTTGCAGAAATGGGAGAT
The DNA here is from genome assembly GCA_036323355.1 of Gottschalkiaceae bacterium SANA. Lineage (GTDB taxonomy): Bacteria > Bacillota > Clostridia > Tissierellales > GPF-1 > GPF-1. The sequence continues at coordinate 332,975 of AP028876.1, forward strand.
ATGCGTCCCTTAGTCATTTCGTTGTCGGATTTAAATGGCTTGAGGAAGATGAACGGACAGGAATCAATCCAACTGGCTTCTGGAGAAGTTGCTTTTCTAAGTACGAATCAAGATATGAAAAATGCTTTTGAAGAGATCTTTACGGCGGATGCTTCGGTTCCGTTGGCGAACCAAACTTTTGCACTTCAATCGCTATCATTTTTAGACACGCCGTTGGAGTTGGGATTTGCAATGGGTAATTTTGGAACCTTTGTATTGCGAGATGACGAGCTGCCGGCACTTAAGTTGGAACAGCAGAGTGCGAATTTCAATTTTGAAGATGAAGTACAGGCCAGAGAATTTGATGCGAAGGTGGCGGCATGGCTGAAACAAACAGAGCCGAGACCGAATTATTTTTCTCGTTCGCGCACCGAGATTTATGATGCTAGCGTATCGACGCGCACAATTCTATCTTTTCTGTCCATTTATTTGGGATTTGTCTTCTTGATTACCTGTGCGGCCATACTTGCTCTTCAGCAGTTGTCGGAAGCGGCGGACAATCGGGAGCGCTACGAATTACTTCGAAAGATCGGTACGGAAAAGAAAATGATTAATCAGTCGATTTTCTTTCAAGTGTTTTTGTACTTTATGATGCCTCTGGGGCTGGCGATAGTTCACTCCATCGTTGGATTGAAGGTAGCCAATGATGTTATTCGTATGGTGGGCGAAATGGATATTGTGGGTAATCTCTTGATAACGGCCGTATTTATTCTTGTTATTTATGGTGGATATTTCTTGGCGACATACTTGGGTGTGAAGGCAATAGTGGCCCCAAAATTTGGTAGAACGAGGGAATAGAACAAGTAAGGAGACTCTTTATGGCATTTACCTTTGCGCACCCAGCAGCAGTACTACCTCTGCAAAAACAAAAGAATAGATTTCACTTTACTGCGCTCGTTCTGGGCTCCATGGCGCCAGATTTTGAATATTTCCTTTTCGTGAAGCCTTTTCAAGTTGCGGGGCATACTTTAGCGGGTTTGTTTACAACAAATCTGCCCTTGGTATTTATTGTTTGGCTGATCTATGAAATTTTTGTTCGGGATCCATTTTTGAGATATTTGCCGGAGCCGCTTTGGAAGGGAGCACAGCAATATCGCCGTGCTCCTCAAGCGATTCGTCATGGTCGTGAGGCTTGGATGTTTGTTTATTCCGCGTTATTAGGTATGTTGACACATATCGTTTGGGACAGCTTCACGCATCGATCGGGCCTAATGGTTGAAGCAATTCCAGTGTTGAAGCAAGGGCTTCTAATAGCAGGAAGTCAAATTCCAGTTTATAAAATATTACAGCATGCTAGTACTTTAATTGGTTTTTTCGTTATTGCTTGGTTTCTTAATGAGAAGTTAAAGGTTGATCTTCCTCCTGTTCGAACACGGACTGAGAGAATGATGGCTGGGGTATATTGGGGTGCAGTACTCATTGCTAGTGGATTTTTTTATATTGGATTGACTCTTTTCTTTTATCATGGAAGCATTGGTGGCTTGGTTATGCGAATTTTGGATAGTGGTTTATTGGGCCTTGTTTGCATTTCGATGGTTGATCGATTTTGGGGGACAAGGAGATCGGGGCATCGCAATTGAGTAAAATGATAAAATATTGGTAATAAACTTGCATTATCTTGTCATTGTGGGTAGAATAGGAGAGTATTAATAAAGTAATTGATTAGAGGGAGTAACTATCCTTGAAAGATAAGGAATCAAAGTCGTCATTACGGAAGCAATTCCCGGCTTTGGTGGCATATTTATGTCATGTGAGACTCTACAATTAACGGTCCCGTTAATTGTAGGTCTTTTTTTGTGGAAAAGACCTCAAGGCGGTGCATAAAGGAGAGAAACAAAATGAATGAATTAGTAATGCATAATTTAGAACTATGGCCATCTATTATTCTCTTTGGCATTATTGCGGTGAGTCTATTCTTTTTAAGTCGTGGTGCGGATTTACTTGTCGATCAAGCTGTCAGTTTATCGGTTCATTGGGGTGTACCAAAAATGGTGATTGGTGCTACCATCGTTTCCTTGGGAACGACCTTGCCGGAAGCGAGTGTTTCTGTCATGGCAGCCATGAATGGAAACCCTGATATGGCATTAGGAAATGCGATTGGATCGATTATTGCCGATACCAGTTTGATAATTGGTTTGGCGGCGCTCATGGGTCATCTAGTTGTCGACAGAAAAACGATTTTGCGACAAGGGAAGGTTCAATTGGGTGCAGGGATCTTGCTTGCTGTCGTTTGTTTGCCGATTTTCTCAGCCGGTGCTTCCGGTCAGATTTATCAATGGATGGGATTTGTATTTCTTGCTCTTTTAGTTGCATATATTTATATTTCTATGAAATGGGCAAAAACAGCAAGTGCGAGCCCTCATGGGTTTGAAGAGGAAAATACAGCGCTTTGGATTCAAATCATCAAATTGCTGGTCGGTGTTGTCATGGTAATTGGATCATCTCAGGTGTTGATTCCTGCCGTTGAAATTATTGCGACCCGCATGGGAATTCCACAAAGCGTGATAGCGGCAACTCTTGTGGCCTTTGGAACGAGCTTGCCGGAATTGGTGACTGCGATTTCAGCAGTGAAAAAAGGTCATGGTGAATTAGCTATCGGCAATATTATTGGAGCGGATATTTTAAATGTATTATTTGTAGTAGGAAGTGCAGCTGCGGTAACCAAGGGTGGTTTGGTTGTACCAACTAGTTTCTACCAGATTCAGATTCCGACGATGTTGATTTCTTTGGGATTATTTCGCTATTTTTCTCGAGGAAGAAAAGCCTTTATTGCCAAGCGAGAAGGTGTGGTTTTACTCGTCATCTATGTGGTTTATCTGATTCTCAATTATGTATAAAAAGCGGGCCAAGTTTGGCTTGCTTTTTTTATGGCCAAGAAATAGGACTCGAATTTCTTAGCTGATTTGTGGTATAATTGCAAACAGTATTTAAAAAGTGAATTAGAAAAAAGAAGGTAAGGGGCAGTAGAATGAAAGCAGAATTATTGAAAGTAAAAGGAACATGGCGAGAAGTTGCCGATTCCGCGCGTACAACAATTCATCGGGATGCTGGAGTCAAGGAACCGAGTTCTTCTTGGAAAAGACGAATTCTTTTGGCGGAACATTCTCCCATTCGTCAATTGTCTGTCAGTGCGAAATGGACGGATTTGAAGTATTGGGTATCGGTGCATATTGTGCGTCATAAATTTGGCATTGAGCATTTTGTTCGCACGCAACGAACGGATCGAACGGGTGTGGAGCGTAATGATCTACCTCAGGGAAACGAAGTGGAGCATGAAATTCTGGTCAATGCGCAGGCAATGATTTCCATTTCGCGCAAGCGTCTTTGCAGCGCAGCTTCAAAAGAGACGAGAGAAGCCTGGGTTGGCATATTGGACAGTATCAAGGATGTGGAACCGGAATTATATCATGCATGTGTGCCCGACTGCGTATATCGCGGTTGGTGCTATGAGTTTAAGTCATGTGGATATCATCAAACAGAAGATTTTCAAAAAGCGCTTCAAGCATATCGACAAGGAATCAATGATTAAGACAGCCGAAAGGCTGTTTTTTGTATATTTAGGAAATGGGAATGGTATAATAAAAACAAAGACAGAGAGAAATTGGAGGAGTAGATGATTCATTTTATTGTGGTCATTGGACCCAGTGCTGCAGGAAAATCAACGATTAAAAACCGTCTTGGATATTCTACGGTCACAACATGGACCTCAAGGTTGCCGCGTGAAGGGGAAAAACATGGGATTGATTACTTCTTTGCTACACAGGAAGAAATGCTGAAGAGAATGGCGTCAGGTTTTTTTCTTGAGATGACGGAATATGATGGAAATTATTATGCAACCAGTCTGCAATCGCTAGAGTCTATTGTTCTAAAAAAAGAGACCGTAACCCTTGCTGTTGATCTTCATGGAATTGAAGAATTGAAGAGGCATTTTGGGGACCAGGTGTTTGCGCTCGGATTGTACATTTCAAAAGAGAGCTGCCGAGTTCGGCTAGAAGAGCGGAATGAGGGTGGTGTAGAAGAACGATTGAAGAATTACGAGGATGAAATCATGGGCGTGTTGGCTCACAGTGATTTGATTATCAATAACGAGAAGGAAAGATGGGAACGAATTCCTTTGCTTCTTGATGGAATAAGGGCCATGGTGAAGGATTCAATGAAGGAATAGAAAGGAGTCTGTATGTCATATAAATTGACGAATAAATTGGTCGTAGCGATTTCGTCGCGAGCCTTATTTGATTTGGAAATGGAAAATTCCATTTATGAAAATGAGGGATTGTCTGCTTATACAGAACATCAAATTACTCATGAGGATGAGCTTCTGAAACCAGGAACGGCTTATTCATTGGTACAAGCCTTACTTGATTTGAATCATTTGGGAAAGGAAGCCCAAGTAGAAGTGATAATATTGTCTAGGAACAGTCCAAGTACCGGATTGCGCGTATTTAATTCCATTGAGAAGAAGGAATTGAATATCAAGCGCGCGGCTTTTACCGGAGGCGAAAAGATTTCGCACTATTTGAATGCGTTAGAGGTGGATTTGTTTTTGTCAAAAAACAAAGAGGATGTACAAGATGCCATTGATGCTGGATTTGCAGCTGCTCGTTTATATGATGCACCAAAGGATTTTCATCCAAACGAAAATCAGATTCGCATAGCTTTTGATGGTGATGCCGTAATTTTTTCAGAGGAGTCTGAGGCGATCTACAAAGAAAGGGGATTGGATGCCTTCGCGGCAAATGAAAAAGAGTTTGCAAGTGATCCTCTTTCTGAAGGTCCATTCGCAAAGTTCCTATTGACCCTATCCAAGATCAAAAAAGAGGAGCCGAAACGGATTCGAATTGCCTTGGTAACATCGCGTAACTCACCCGCCCATAAGCGGGCAATTTTGACCTTACGGAAGTGGGGCGTGGATGTAGATGAAGCCTTTTTTTTAGGTGGTGTTGGCAAGACGGACATATTAAAAGCGTTTAATGCACATATATTTTTTGATGATCAAGAAATTCATTTGGACTCTGCATCGGAAGAGATTCCTTCTGGTAAGGTTCCTTACCCATCGGATTCTAAGCTGAATAACGTGTAGAAGAATGTGGAAGAAAGAAGGGGAAATATGGGATATTTTGAAATCATCGAGCGGTATCAAACGAAGAGTGAGCAAGAGGAACAAGATCGGTTTTTGATGTTGGAACAAATGGATTTGACCGGTAATAAAATTTTGACGAGAGAAAACGAGGCGGCTCATATGACGAGTTCGGCTGTTATTCTAAACCCCGCCTTGGACAAGATGCTGATGATTCATCATAAGATATATGACACATGGACATGGACCGGAGGGCACGCTGACGGTGAGGACAATCCATTGGGGACGGCGATCCGCGAAGCTCGGGAAGAAACTGGGATTGAAAAAATGATGCCCTTAAGTAAGGATCCGATCTCGATTGAAGTATTGCCTGTTTTTGGACATCAGAAAAAAGGTGCCTACGTTTCAACTCATTTGCATTTCAATACGTCATTTGTGCTGATTGCAGAAGAAACGGAGTTATTGGTTTTGAATGAAGAAGAGACAAATGGGGTTCAATGGGTTCCAGTCGTTAAGATTGGCGAGTATTCGAATGAACCGATGCTAATAGAAATTTATCAAAAAATTATTCGATTTGCACAATCAGCATACAAAAGCAAGGCGCGTCAGAATGGGATGGAGGGAAAGCTATGAAGCATTGGGTCTATCCAGCGAATCCAAAAATATTTCTATTGGAAGAAGCTTTTCATGCAGAGGAAATTTTTTGGCCTATCAGCAGTAAGGTGTCGGTTGATGACACCGTATATATTTATGCCGGAGCGCCTTATAAGCGAATTTTGTTCCGAACAAGAATTATAGCGATTGACTTGCCTCCTGAGAATGCAAGGGAGTTTGGGAATGAATTTGTAAGAATTGAAGGGAAGGCACCTAATAAAATGTACATGAAATTGGTGCTAGAGCAAGAGTTTGAGCCAAAAGCTCTGAGTCCGCTCTCTTTCTCCGTGATGAAGGAAAATGGTTTGAAGGGCAGCATTATGGGGCCGCAATGCCTGGAAAACAATCCGGAATTGTTTGCATATATCGAAAAAATGCGTAAATAAAAAACTGGATAAAATATCCAGTTAATTAATCAATTCCCATACATTTGCAGTTCCAGGTGTATCATTTTTCGTATACCATTTTGCACGATAAGTGTGATTATTGTACTCTACGGTATTTCCTGTTTGATATACATTAAAGTTGCGCCACTCAGCTGTGATTTCATCCCAAGTGCCGGATAAGTTGCCTGGAGCAGGGGCGCCAGGATTAATATACTCACGAGCTTTGAATTGTGCACCATTATGAGTGACGATGGCACCAGCATCATATTGATTGAAATTGCGCCATTCATCGGTGATTTCATTCCAAGGATTACCTAAAAGACCTGGTTCGTCATTGGTCCAATAACGCGCTTCAAAGACGCGACCTTGATGGATGACACGATCGCCGCCATTATAGTGATCCTGATTTGGATCCCATTCTGGGTGATCCGGTAAATCATCGTCTCCATTTTCATCTTCATCCTCATCTTCGTCTGTGTTTTCATCTTGACCGGACGATGTTGTATCGTATGCGATATACCATCGATTATCTTCTTTAGCCCAATGTATGTTGGTTACTACATTAAAGTGGACGGGGAAAATCAGACTAGTTAGATTATCCAGGGAATCTTGAAAATTACTGGCATTTTGTTCGATAGATACATCGAAGGAATGAGTCTTGTTCATGGACAAGTAATGATCTTCGGTATTTTCTACAAGGGCAATCGTTGCAAGATCGGCACGAAGCTCTGATTTGCTTCTCACTTCCATATAGTTTGGTACTGAGATCGCAAGAATCAAGCCTAAAATGGCTAGAGTGATAATTAATTCAATTAAGGTAAATCCTTTGGGTATTCGTTTATAAGCCTTCATAGGTTTATCATATCTAAACAAACTGCATTTGAAACACATTTTGTTTGGTTTTAAGTTTTTTTAAGAATTGAAAGACGGTTCGAAAGGATAAGAAGGTGGAAAAAATATGAAAATGTTTATTGATTGTAGCCATCTAATTGAAGAAGGGATGCCGGTTTATCCGGGAACGGAAGGCCCCACTCTTTTGCAGGCCTGCACGATTGAGGAGGTGGGATTTCGAGAAAAGAAATGGACCATGTATTCTCATATGGGGACCCATATGGATGCACCAGCGCATATGATTGCGGATGGAAAGACTTTAGATCAGTTTTCTGTTGAGAAGTTTATGGGCCGGGGAATGATACTGGATGTGCGGGAGTGTACGGCAAAGGAAATTCCATTGGGCCGTCTTCAAGCCTATGAAAGCATTTTGAAAAAAGTTGATTATGTTTTGATTCAGACAGGATGGGAGTTGTTTTGGGGCAGTGAGCAATATGTCGGAAGTTTTCCCGCCTTGTCGATTGAAGCGGCGGAGTATATGATGCAATTCAATTTGAAAGGGATCGGTGTTGATGCCATTTCAATCGATTTAATGGATACAGAAAGCTTTCCGATTCATAAAATTCTTCTTGAAAATGATCTGGTCATTATTGAAAATCTAAAGAATATGAGTTTACTTGAAGGTCAGTTCGATTTTTACGCTTTTCCCTTGAATGTCGAGGATGCAGATGGATCACCAATCCGAGCAATTGCTGTGGTTGAGGAATAGAAAGGAGAATTGCTATGCATATTGGTTTTATGATCCAGAATGAATCCATGTTAGCTCATGGGAAACTTTTGATGCGGAGTTTGGAGAAGACGAAGTCTGAATCAATCCGGATTATGGTGCCGGAAACAGAAATGGATCTGGTTCAGGAATTGCGCGCCGCGTATCCAGAACCGAATATCTTGGTTATGCCCTTTTCTATTCCTGAGCGATATCGAAAATTTCCTTTTGTAGACAAACTTTTAGGGGCAGCAGAAGCGGAAAACACAGTAGAAGGAACACTTCTTTGGATGGATACAGATAGTATCGTATTTGAAGATTTGAGTGTACTTGAATTGAATGAGAGTGTGGTATTTGCCTATCGGCCTGTTGATAAGAAGCTTGTCGGTTGTGAAGAGGGAGAACCGTTGACCGCTTTTTGGCAACAAATTTATAGTGCTTTTGAGTTGGAGGATGACTTTGCGCCGATGAAAACCGGGGTGGAAGAATTGAATATTCGTCCGTATTTTAATGCGGGATTTTTTATCTTACGAACAGAGCGGGGAATTTTACAGTTTTGGAGAGATCGTTTCTTTACCATTATCGAGCATGAAGCTATGCATGCCTATTTTGAAGACCATGTACTCTTTAAAATTTTTATCCATCAGGCGGTTCTTACAGGGGCTGTTTTGGCAAGTACAAGAGAAAGTGAACGGAAATTATTGCCTGAAAAAGTTAATTATCCCATTTACTTTCACGACCAGCATCCGATCCATGATTCGGTTCATACTTCAGATGATCTGATTAGCTGTCGCTATGACACGTATTTCAATCAGGAACTGGAGGAGCAGAACTTTATCTTCTCGGACTCGGTTGAGCCATGGATTGATGCAGAAGCCTTGAAACTTGGATGGTTTTACGAATAAAAAAGCATCCCTCTGGGGCATGCGTGTGGATTTAAAAATAGGAGGATCCGAAAGGCTAGATAACTGACCTGGCTTTTCGGATCCTTCTTGTTCTGATGTTTATACTAAGGATTTATTGGTCCATTTTTTGCTTTTCCAACGCAAGAACATAGAGAAGCCTCGGATCCATTCGTCTAAGAGGAAACCGAACCAAAATCCTGGCAATCCGTATCCAAGAATGACGGCAAAGAAATAACCTGCACCGACACCAAATAACCACATGGAAATGACGGCCATGACAACCGGGAAGATGACATCGCCTGCTCCGCGCAAACCGTTGATAAAGATAATATTAAAGGTGCGCCCAGGTTCAAGAAATGCATCTACAGCCAAGGTGGCTGCACCGATGGCAATAATCTGGGGATTGTCTGTATAGAGTCCAATTAAGTTGCCGCCGAAAAGAAAGAGTCCAAGTCCGGTGAATAGTGAGAGGATAAAGGAGATTCGAAAATTGCGAAGTCCGATTTCATAGGCTTCTTCAATGCGCTTGGCACCAACCGATTGACCAATCATGATCTGGGTTGCTTGCCCAATCGCAATGGCGAATAGAAAGGCGAACCAGCAGATGGACCAGGCGTAGGTACGGGTGATATAGGAAACTTCGCCGATCGATACTAGAATTAGAGACATGACTACTGTTTGAGAAACGGAATATGACATATTTTCTAGGGCTGCCGGCAGACCAATCTTCATTAAATTCTTAAGAACTTGTTTGGGCTTATCAAAGATATGGCGAAACATTTCAATGGGAACCACTTTTTTGAAGAGGAAACTATAGGCGACGATGGTTGCAAGAAATCGGCTGGCCGTAGTGGCGATTGCCACACCTTTTGCTCCTAGAACAGGAGCGCCAAAAAGACCAAAAATCAATACTGCGTCTCCAAAAATATTTAAGATATTCATGCCAAGACTGATCAGCATGGTTTGTTTGGTAAATCCATGGCTACGGATGATGACCGCTGCGGTATTTAAAAGAGCCTGCAGGAACAAAGCACCGCCGACAATCTGAATATAGTCTGCCGCATGTTCCATCAAGTCCGGGGTTACCCCCATAAGAATGAGGATGTTGCGGCCCCAAATCAGCATAGGCAAACTGACAGCAATTCCTAAGCATAGATTCATGACGATGGAGACAGAGCTGACACGCTCGATTTCAAGTTTATTTTTTGCTCCAACATTTTGCGCAACCAAAACGGCGGTTCCTGCTGAAATGATGGCGAAGATCAGATTTAGATTATTGATCAGCTGATTGGCAGCGCCAACAGCACCAGCAGCCAAGTCATTGTACTGGCTTAGCATATAAATATCGGCAACGCCAAGGAGCATAAAAAGCAGGGTTTCTATAAAAATCGGTGCTGCTAAGCGAAAAAGTTGTTTGTTCGTTGACATAAATAATCCTCATTTCTATGAGTTGGTTGGACAAATAATTATACGTTTTATTAGAAGGAAGAACAAGTGAATATATTGGTGGATCATGAAAGAATATGAATACCCCATACCCCTCTGGGTATATACGTAATGAGCCATAGGCTCAAAAGGAGAGTGAAATGAAAAGAAGTGGTTTTGTTCTTTTAGTCATCGGTATTTTGCTCGTAACGTCTTTTTCGTTTACGGCAGCTGATGTTGAGTATTTTGATGCATACCGTGCAACAGACATGAATTTTGAAGTGGATGGGGAGCCTTGGCAACCAAGGGATGTAGATGGATCCATGCTGTATCCGATTGTTGTCAATGGAAGATCGTATGTACCGGTTCGATCGCTTTTGGAAGCCAAGGGAGTAACAGTTGATTGGCGAGATCCAACAAGAACCATTGTATTGGATTACTCCACGATTGATTTAGATCAACCACAACCATTTGTACCTCTGCATAAAAAGAAGGAAATCGTGGTAGTGGGTGATCTGGAGAAGGAAGCTACAATCCTCTATACCATGAATGATCCGGTTCCTGATCGAATTGATATGGGCGTAACAAATGAAACAATATTAAATTTGGCTGAGGACGTCATGTTCTATATGAATGAAGAACCAATGGAAATGACGCCAATGGAGTTCTTAAGAAACGAAAAAATGATGAACCCGGATAATGTAAAACTTTATCTGGATGAAAAGGGACAAGTATTTCGAGCCGACTTTATGGATGAAGATTCGGACGGCGATGGAATGGAATCCCGTATTGGCATCGAAATTGAAATTTCGGGGCCTCCTTGGAAAATTAAAATTCGTATTAAATTCTAGCTTTTTGATTAAGTAGCCTGATCTGTAACTGGATCAGGCTACTTTACAAATAGGGTTATTTTGTAAAATGTTTAGTAATAAATGGTAATTGACATAAATATGATTAAATAAACCATTTTAATAGTGAAATGGGTATGATAGTAATACGCAAATAAAAAAGGAGATGGTGTAGTGAATCGGAATTCTTTATTCATGTTCGTTCTGATCATCCTGATGTGTTTTTCCACCACTGGATTTGCAGCAGGAAGACCAGAAACGACAGGTGTGATTATCCGCCTCGATAAGAGCGAATCTTTACACAAGGTTGCAAACACCCTTCGCGGTCAAGGAATTGAGGCGAGGGAATTGGGTTTGATCCATGGTGTGGCATTTAAGGGAAGTTCAAAATCACTTGAAGCCTTAGGCCGGAAGTTCTCAATTGAATCTATACATATTGATACGCCAGTTTATGCTTTGGGAAGAGGGGGCAGGTGGAGACCACCAGTTGATCCACCAGAGGAGCCAGATCCACCAGAGGAGCCAGATCCACCAGAGGAACCAGATCCACCAGAGGAACCAGATCCACCAGAGGAACCGGACCCGCCAGAAGAACCAGATCCACCAGAAGAACCAGATCCACCAGAAGAACCGGACCCGCCAGAAGAACCAGATCCACCAGCAAGCACCGAAGTTATAGATTGGGGAGTATTAAAGGTCAATGCGAATGATGTTTGGTCAAGGTATACCGGTCAAGGCGTTAAGGTCGCTGTTCTTGATACTGGGATCGATCGATCCCATCCAGATTTGGATGTGGCAGGAGGTGCTTATTTCGTTAGACGAGTAAGAAGTTATAACGATGATAATGGTCACGGTACCCATGTAGCGGGAACCATCGCGGCTTTAGATAACACCTTCGGTGTTGTGGGGGTTGCACCTGCATCAAGCTTATATGCAGTGAAAGTGCTGGATCGATATGGAAGCGGATCCACTTCATATGTTATCCAAGGAATTGAATGGGCAATCAAAAATGGAATGGATGTTATTAATTTAAGTTTGGGATCCGCAGAATCAAACCCGGACTTGGAAGATGCCTTGGAACTGGCGGAGGCTGCAGGGATAATTGTTGTGGCAGCAGCAGGGAATGATGGAGACGCTATTGATTTTCCGGGTGCGTATGCCAGTACCATTGCTGTTGGTGCAATTGATCAAAATGAAACACAGGCATATTTTTCAGACTGGGGTCAAGAACTTGATGTAGTTGCACCAGGGCTAGAGATCTATTCGACCTATAAAGGAAGCTCTTATGCGACGGCGAGTGGTACATCTATGGCAACACCCCATGTAGCGGGCTTGGCAGCTTTGTTCTTAGAAAAACATCCCGGTGCATCATTGAGTGACTTTCGATTCGCGCTTCAAGAATTCAGTGTTGATTTAGGTGCACCAGGTTTTGATCCTCAATATGGATACGGATTGGTAGATGCAATGAAACTTTTACAATAGGAGAAGAAAAAAACGGCCGCTTTGCGACCGCTTTTTTTTGGGGTCGAAATGGGGTAAATAGAGAGAGAAGGGAAGTGATGTGATGTTTTTATCCGGATTCTTAATCGTATTGGTCTTGGTACTTGTATATTTGTTGATTATTATCTTTTTTCCGATACTGCGGGAGCCGCAGGTCCAGATGAAAAATCAAGAGGAAGAGCGAGTTGCTCCTGAAAATCGAGAAGAGATCGTTTATGAGATAGGAGAAGAAAGGGTGCACGGTTGGTTCTATCTTCCTAAAGAGCGGAAGACGACAGTGCCTTGTATCATTTTAAGCCACGGTTTTGGTGGTACCAAGGATGCGCTTTTGGAGCGGTATGCGCTTCGTTTTAATGAAGCGGGCTATGCAGCACTTACCTATGATTATCGCCATTTTGGTACAAGTGAAGGGAAACCGAGACAACTTTACATGGCAAGTAAGCAGGAAGAGGATCTTAGAGGAGCGGTTGACTATGCAAGAAAACGAAAGGAAGTTGATTGCAAGAAAATTGTGCTATGGGGAACCTCGGCATCCGGAGGATATGGACTAGTTCTTGCCGCTGAAAACCCAACCATTGCGGGCGTAATTGCGCAGTGCCCAGCTCTGGATAAAAATATCGACGGGCGAGTTGTCTTGGAACGGGAGGGTTGGAGATTTTTTCTGAAACTCTTTGTTCATGCCCAGCGCGATCGGGGGAGAGGACGATTGGGATTGTCACCCCATTATATTCCTATTGTTGGAAGACCTGGTGAAACCGCCATGTTAACAGCGGTCGGTGCTTATGAAGGGTATCAAGATATTCTTCTCAATTCGCCGACCTTTCAGAATCGAGTTTGCGCACAGGTTTTGCTGACTGGGCGAGGAGAGAATCCATCCGATTTTGCAGTACATGTACATTGTCCAACATTAATTTTGGCTTGTGAGAAGGATATTCTGGTCAGCATGGAAGCTGTGGAAAAAGTGAAAAAAAGTATGGGGGATCACTGTCGTGTAAAAACCTATCCCATTGAACATTTTGACATTTATCAGGGAGAGAATTTTGACAACGCGGTTCAGGATATGCTTGAATTTATAGCTGAAATCGTCTAGTTCTTCGGTTATTCTCATCGTTTTAGCAAGAATTGTCCGGCCGTCATTCTTTTCTTCCGATATAATGAAGGTGACTTGAGGAGGGATGTGTGATGCGGGAAGTGATGCAAGCGGTCGTTGACTATGTCGAAGCGAATATTGAAGACCCATTGACCTTAGAGGACTGCGCTGGTGCGGTGGGATATTCAAAATATCATTTGCATCGTCTCTTTCAGCTTTATACAGGAGAATCCTTGATGCGTTATGTGCGGAAAAGAAAGATGATGCATGCGGTGGTGCGAATTCGTCGCGGAGAACGCATGATGGATGTTGCATTAGCGCTTGGATATTCATCTGAACGGGCATTTTCGCGAGCTTTTCGAACGGTGAATCAATGTGCACCAAGTGTATGCAAAAAGCGATCGATGCTTTGGCTTGAGCCAATTGTCATCGAAGAATTAGAATCTTTGGGAGGGAGTAGAATGGAGAACTATTTAAGCGAAGTGTTCTTTGAAACCTTGCCGGATTTGACCGTGGTTAGTGCAGTTGTAATCAGCAAGAATCCGGAAGAGGAAGTCATTGCTTTCTTGAATGACTGGGTGGAAAAACATCCAGGGTTGAAAGCTGATCGACGGTTTGGATTTGATGTTCCCGTATCGGCGGCTCAACAGGATGAGGGGTTGCGCGGATATGAGTACTGGATTTCAGTGACCGGGAAAGTGAAAGTAACCAACGGAGTATCAATTAAGACAATTGCCGGTGCAAAATATGCGGCCATCCGGATTGCGGATCCATTTTCAGATCCCTTTAATCGAATCGGAAAGGGGTGGGGTCGTTTGGTGCAGTGGGTCAAAGAGAATGCCTTGCCGGAAGAAAATGCCCAGGGTGTACGATATTGCTTGGAAGAAGTGAAAGAGATTGATGGCGAAACGATGATGGATATTTTTATGGCCATTGAATAAGAGAAAGGGACACGCCTTGATGAGGGGCGTGTTTTTTTGTACGAAAAAGTTTGTGGTACAATTGGACATAATAGGAAATTCATTTGTTATATAAACGAAAGGGAAGGGTGTAGAAGATGTTGAAATTGCTAAAACAGCTTGTGAAAATTGATTCTTCAAGTCAAGAAGGGGCCAACCAGGCGATTGAAGTTGCGGCGGCTTATTTGAAAAATCATGGCATTGATGGAACAATCGTAGCTTGCCAGGGATGGAAGAGTTATGTGGCTGTCCTTGGACAGGGAGAAAAAACCTTGATTTGGAATGGGCATTTGGATGTGGTTTCGGGTTGTTTGGAGCAATTTGAACCTCTTGTGCAAGAGGGACGATTGATTGGGCGTGGTAGTGCTGATATGAAGGGTGGCTGTGTTGCTATGATGGAAGCCTTTATTGCGTTAAAGGATCATCCATTATCATCGAAAGTCATGCTTCAATTGGTTCCCGATGAAGAAATCGGCGGGGTCCACGGAACAAAATACTTAGTGGAAGAGGGCTATGTCGGTGATTTTGTCATTTGTACAGAACCCACGCAGATGAAAGTGTCCTTGCAAGCAAAAGGTATTTTACGAGTGCTTGTTCATACTTCTGGAAAGGCAGCCCATGGAAGTCGGCCATGGGAGGGCGAAAATGCTATAGCCAAAGCCATGGAAAATGTGGAGAGAATCAAGGCATTGCCGATTCTGAACGAAGGATCCGCTTTCTATAAGAAATCATCAATCAATTTAGCTTTTATCAGTGGGGGTGATATTTATAATCGTGTGCCGGACGCCTGCACACTGGGACTCGATATCCGATATGTACCTCATTTGGATGCAAGTGAAATTGTTTCGGCCATCGAAGAAATTGTTGACGGAAAAATTGAAATAGAAGCGATGGAACCGGGCGTGTGTGTTGCGGAAAATGCGGGTGAGATTTGTCAACTGAAGGAATCCATGGCCCTTGTAGCACCAGACTTGTCATTGGAAATGACGGCGCAACACGGTGCCTCGGATGGAAGATTTTATGCGGGCCGGGGCATTCCAGCAATCGAGTTTGGTCCAACAGGAGCGGCGTGGCATGGGGATCATGAATATGTTGAACTGGAATCGATCGAGCAATTGCGCGACATCTTGATTCATTATGCCTTGCACTTTTCCTAAAAGGGCAAGCAGAGAAGTAATTGAATCGATTTTATTATTCGTATGAGGGTAAAGGATTACTAAGAAATCCAAAGAAGGTGAAAGTATGTTTCGTGAGTTAGTTAGTATTTTTTCTCAATACAAGGGCCTGTCTCGTTCGGCCTATGTGATCTTTATTGCTCGAATTGTGACCAATATGGGGGCCTTTATTTGGCCGCTCTTAACACTGATCTTGTCTCGGAAGATTGGATATTCGGTCACGGAAATTGCCATGTTGTCCGTGATGATCGGATTTATTTTTCTACCGGCGAATATTATCGGCGGGAAATTGGCAGATCGCTTTAGTCGAAAGAAGATCATCATTATTTTTGATTTGATCAGCGTTGCATTTTTTATGGCTTGTGCTGCAGTTGAGCCGGGCAATCTGATGACTTTCTTCTTTGTCATGGCAGGATTGTTCGCAAATATGGAACATCCGGCTTTCGAAGCGCTGATTGCGGATTCAACCAAGCCGCAAGAGCGAGAGAAGGTATACTCGCTCTCTTACCTAGGACATAATCTTGGATTTATGTTTGGCGCGGCTATTGGGGGCATGCTTTTTGAAAATTACCTGTCCTTGGCTTTTGTTTTGGATGGGATTACAACACTCAGTTCGACTATTTTAATTATTCTCTTCGTGAAAGTATTGAATGTTGAAGATTTTGAGGAATCGGAACGGAATGAATATGAAGACCATGCCGAAGAGGGTGTTACGACATTTCAGATTTTAAAAGAACGAAAATCCCTTTGGATCCAAATTCTAGTGGCTATGTTTGCGGCTTTTATTTATGATCAATGGTCCTTTGTCTTACCCTTGTATATGGAGAAAATTTATCAGGCGGAGGGTGCTACCTACTTTGGCTTGATCGCAAGTTTTAATGGGTTAATTGTTATCATCTTTACGCCCATTATGACGCGGATTTTTACCAAGTGGAGAGAATTGCGCAAGGTCATGTTGGGGTTGGCCTTGTATTCCTTCAGTTACTTAATTTTGCGAGGTGCCGAGGCATATTGGATCTTCTATGTGATGATGTTTGCCTTTACCTTGGGTGAGATTATTAATATGTTAGGCTCAGCGCCCTTTATCAGCCGCCGCGCGCCCGCATCTCACCGGGGACGGGTCAATAGTTATCGCAGTATTGCCTATTTTGTAGGTGGTATGGGTGGCCGTGTTGTCATGGGTATATTGATTCAACGATATTCTTATGCGGCGGCATTTACTTTTTTGAGTGCTGTTGGCATTGCAGTCGTATTGCTGGTTGCCTATAATTACCGGGTGGATCAACGGATTTTTCCTAAGCTTTATCAGATGCCTGAAGACAAAATTGATGAAGAAATTTCTTGACAGAACCCCTTTATTGCTTTACACTACTAAAGTAACAGGAAAGACGATGAGAAGAACGAGTAAAGACAATCTTGCTTTTGTAGAGAGATTCCGGTTGGTGAAAGGAATTAAAGCAATTGCCTTGAACACCTCTTTGAGTTGGGCACCGAAATCCACGATGGAGACTAGGCTGTACCCGGGCATGCGCCCGTTATCCCGCGGAAGTGTGATCGCACTTCATAAGGTGGTTGCTGTGAGGCAATCATAAAACAAGGTGGAACCACGGGAAACTTTCTCGTCCTTCGTATTTCGGAGGACGAGTTTTTATTTTGACTAAAGGGAGAGAATAAAATGAAGAAAATGATGATGTTAGTTTTGGTAGTTTTGATGACGATGGGTGTATTTGCAGGATGTGCAACGGAAAAACCGGTGACTGAAGAGCCAGCGGCAGAGCTTACAGGTTATCAAGCCTTAGTGGAACGTGGATATGTGATCGTCGGTTTGGACGACACCTTTGCTCCACTGGGTTTTCGAACAACGGATGGCGAATTGATTGGATTTGACGTAGACTTGGCAAAAGAAGTATTTGCTCGTTTGGATCTAGAAGTGAAATTCCAACCCATTGATTGGTCGATGAAAGAGACGGAATTAAATTCTGGGAATATTGATATGATTTGGAACGGCTACACAATTACACCAGAGCGGGAAGAAAAGGTTGCTTTTTCAACACCGTATCTGAAGAACCGTCAGGTGATCGTGGTCTTGCCGGAATCGGGCATTGCAACGAAAGCTGATTTGGCTGGCAAAAATGTTGCTTGCCAGAGCGAGTCAAGTGCCTATGCGGCAATTACAGCGGACGAAGCATTTACAGCGGCCTTGGATGGCGGCGCACCAATCGCCTTTGATACCAACAATGAAGCCTTTATGGATTTGGAAGCGGGACGTGTAGATGCCTTGGTTGCAGATGAAATTATGGCTATGTACTATATCGGTGAAAAGGGTGTTGAGAACTACCTTGTACTTGATGAAGATTTTGGAAAAGAAGAATATGGTGTTGGCTTTAGAAAAGGCGACTCCGAGTTGGTTCAAAAAGTGAACGAAACCTTGGATGCGATGAAAGAAGACGGAGCAGCAGCGAAAGTTTCTACGGTTTACTTCGGAACGGATATCGTAAGCAAGTAGAGAGAGGATTGAAATGATGGGTACGATTTCGGAAATGACAGGGAAGTTGTTAGAGATGTTGAATTATATTTTAGCTTTATTGCCTGCCTTAATGAGTGGAGTTGTGATCACACTGAAGGTATTTGCTTTCACCTTGATCATCTCCATACCTTTGGGGATTCTAGTGGCATTGGGACGCTTATCGCGGTTGAAGATTATTCAACGACTGGCCCAGCTATATATTTGGGTGGTGCGGGGCACCCCCCTCTTATTGCAATTGATCTTTATCTTTTTTGGTCTTCCCATGATCGGAATCGTATTTTCTCGATTTAATTCCGTGATGATTGCTTTCTCCTTGAACTATGCGGCTTATTACGGCGAAATTTTTCGCGGCGGAATTGCCTCCATTGATCGAGGTCAGTATGAAGCCGCGGAGATGCTGGGCATGAGCAAGCAACAGACCTTTATTCGGGTTATTCTGCCGCAGGTGATTAAACGAACCTTGCCGGCGGTTGCCAATGAGGTCATTACCTTGGTCAAAGACACCTCTTTGGTGTATATTCTTGGGCTAAGCGAACTGCTTCGTGCAGCCAAGATAGCTGCAAACCGTGATGTTACCCTTGCCCCCCTAGTGGTGGCTGGTGTTTTTTATCTGATACTCACGGCTGTTTTTACCAAAGTTCTACAACAAATGGAAGAGCGATACGCCTACTATGAATAAGGAGGAAATATGGTTTTACAAGTTGAAAATATTACAAAACGCTTTAAGACCCAAATCGCGGTAAAAGATTTGAGTTTCTCCTTGGCAGAGGGTGAAATCTTGGCCTTGATTGGGAAATCGGGGGCTGGAAAGACTACGGCGCTTCGATGTATCTGTGGGTTAGAACGTGTCGATGAAGGATCGATTGTGATCGATGGCTTGCCGCTTTGCATGGAAGGCCTTTATGTGGATCAAAAAGAGGTGCGAATGGTACGGCAAAAAGTAGGGATGGTTTTTCAAAACTTTAATCTCTTTCCCCATCTCTCGGTTTTAGAAAATATTATGGAGTCGCCCGTTCGTGTCTATGGCATGGACAAAGAGGAAGCCAAAGTGAAAGCGATGGATTTTCTTGAAAAGTTGGATTTAGCTGAAAAAGCAGAAGCCTATCCTCATGAACTCTCTGGGGGACAAAAGCAACGGGTTGCTATTGCGCGTGCCTGTGTGCTTGAACCAAAGGTCATTTGTTTTGATGAACCGACTTCAGCTCTGGATCCGCAATTGAGTGAAGAAATCGCCTATGTGATCAAGAATTTGGCCAAGGAGCGAAATCTTTCGGTTTTGATTATTACTCACGACATGAACTTCGCCAAACGGACGGCAGACCGTGTGATTTTCATGGAAAATGGGGAAGCGGTGGAAGAAGGTCGAACGGAAACCCTCTTTGAAGATGTGTCCAATGAACGAATACAAAAATTTATGACGAAATAAATTCGTATAGAAAAATTGATAATCTTAGGACCGCCTTTTGCTGTCTCTTCATGAACAAGAATGGAGTGAGACGGCATAGGCGGTCTTTTTTGACCCCGTTGAATAAATGAGGGAATCAGAATATAATGAAGTAGCCCATAGGGGTATAAATGAATTGAATATGATTGATATGGAGGTAGGTTGATGAGTCAAGTTTGGAACAAGAAATTGGTAGAAGTATATGTGGATATGACAAAGGATTACCAGGGTCCCTTGCTGATCGATTGGATGCTTGATCACGTCGAACCTGGATCAAGTGTATTGGAATTGGGTATAGGACCTGGCACTGATTTAGAAAAATTACAGGAATTTTATCGGGCGACAGGATCTGATTTTTCGCCGAATTTTCTGCATCGCTTTCGTGCCTTTCATCCCAAAGCAGAATTGCTTTATTTGGATGCCGTAACGGTGGAAACAAAGGTGAAATTTGATTGTATCTGTTCCAATAAGGTTTTGGTGCATCTATCGAAGGCTGAATTGAAGCAATCGTTAGAAGCGCAAGATCAAGCTTTGCTGCCGAATGGCACGGTGTTACACACTTTTTGGGAGGGGCAAGGGGAAGAAAATGCTGAAGGAATTTTGTTTGCATCTTATTCCGAAAATGAGTTGAAGGAGATCTTTGAAGAGCAATTTGATCTTGTAAGACTAGAAAGGTATCAGGAGGAATTGGAGGGGGATTCAATTCTTGTTGTAGCAAAAAAACGGGGGTAGAATTTCTTGAAAAAGCTATGGGGAATATTGATAATTGCTGGTGCATTGCTTATTTTACCGGGTTGTCAGGCAGAAGCAGTAGACAAACATGAAGCAGAAAGCGATCTACCAGGTCATGTCAACATGATCGTGGCAACAGACATTCACCATTTGGCTACGAGCTTAAAGGATGATGGTAAGGCCTTAATGGATTTTGTTTATTCAGGTGATGGCAAGCTTTTGCAATACTCGGATGAATTGTTAGAGGTATTTGTCCATGACGTTCAAGCACAGGCACCAGATTTTGTTGTTTTGAGCGGAGATTTAACCAATAACGGGGAAAAAGAATCTCACCAGGAATTGGCTGAATATTTGGCTGAAGTTGAAAAAAAGGGTATTCAAGTATTCGTGATACCTGGAAATCATGATTTGCTCAATCCCTTTGCTTTGGGTTTTGAAGGAAGGAAAAGGAAGCGGGTAGATTCTGTAGAACCATCTGAATTTGTTGAAATTTATCAGGATTATGGATATGGAGAAGCCCTTTCGCGGGATCCGCATTCCCTTAGCTATTTGGTGCGACCAACAGATGATTTGGCTTTATTGATGCTGGACACGAATCGATACGAACAGAATATGCAGATTGGTCTTTCTAATCCTTCTGGATTCGTGCGAAATGAAACCATGCATTGGATTGATGAGGTTCTCTCTTCTTTGAATGAAACTGAAATTATTGCTGTCATGCATCACAACGCGATTCCACATTCCCAAATGTTTGTCGATAACTTTGTCTTGGATAATAGTAAGGAAACCATGGACTTATTGGCAGAATATAAGGTTCGAGTGGTTCTATCAGGGCATACGCATATTCAAGATTTGATTCAAGATCCAGAAACTGGGATTTTTGATTTTACAACGTCTGCCATGAGCGTGTATCCTCATGGATACGGCTTGTTATCTTTGGATCAAGGCTCCATAATCTATACATGCAAAGCATTGGATATGGAAAGCTATGCGAAAGAGAAGCAATGGAAGGATGAAAATCTCTTGAATTTTATTGATTTTGCACCTCGTTTTTTTGTTGGTCGGTCGGAGCAGAAACTGAAAGCGCAGATACCGGATTCCTTTACACCCAAGCAAAAAGAAGAGATGATGACTGTAATGGGACAATTGAATCTTGCCTATTTTGCAGGCGTAGAAGCGGATGAAAAAGAGCATATCAAACAACTCAAGGGGTATAAGGAATTGCGGGAAGTAGAAAGCGCATTTCTCCAGTACTATATCGACAGCATCTTATTAGATGAAACGAACGATAACTATATGAGGATTGAAAGAGAGGAAGAATAGCATGACATATACGCAAGTATTAAATAAAACCTTATCGATTTATAGGGAAAAGGGAGAATTGGCCGCTTATGAGTTTGTCTCAAAAGAAGCGCTAGTTTTGCTTGGGGATTATCCGCAGATCGATAATTTTCGATATGCCTTAGCAGCTGCAGCGGGCAAGAAAAAAGAAGCCATGGCGATTATGCGCCAAGCCATCGAAGATAAGGGCTACTGGTATTCTTATGACTATCTGGCAAAGGATGAGGATTTGAATTCCCTGAGGGGAGAGGAAGATTTCGTCCGTTGGTTGGACTTGTGTAAAGAGAGGGAGGAGAATGCCCTAGCTAATCCTGAATCAAAATTATTGGTGGAAGGAAAAAACGACGGAGAGAAACCGCTCTTTCTTGTTCTTCATGGCGATCAAGAAAACATTGAAATTACACGACCCTATTGGGACGGCCTTCTTGATCAAGGTTATGTGCTTGCCTTGCTGCAGTCTTCACAAATTGAGTTTAGTCATGGATATAATTGGCGAGATGTGAACCAGGGCGTATCCGAAGTTGGCACGTATTTTGAAGCTTTGATGAAGGACGAATCCATTTCTAAGGATAGCTGGATTGGGGGCTTTTCGGCAGGATGTAATGTGGCCCTTCGCGCAATTTTAGATGGAGCTGTCACGGCAGATCGATTTGTTTTTGTGGCCCCTTGGCTTCCGGATCTGGAGGAATGGAAAGAAGAGTTATCGATGTTAAAGGATAAAGGAATATCAGGACATATATTGGTTGGTGACCAAGACCATGACTGTTTAGAGGGTGCGGAGCAATTAGCGGTTGAATTGATGGAAATGGGTGTTTATGTTTCATTTGAAAAGATTGAAGGCTTGGGCCATGATTATCCAACTGATTTTCAAGCGAAATTGCAAGAATGGATTAAAGAGTGAGGGTTTAGGGAGTGGAATAAGTGTCGGAGACATATGGATGTTGAAGGAGGAGCCAAATGAAAGTTTGGAAGCACTTAGTTGTAGGAGATTCTGTTGAGGGCAGCCTTCGGGCAGCCTTTGCTATGGATACGGAGAATTTGTTTTCTGGTGAGGTGCGGAATTTTCGCGATGATTTATCGGTTGGGCGGATTGATCGACTATCGGCAGGTAGCGAAGAGCGGATAGATTGGTTTTCTAAAATTACTTCAGGAACTGAATTCGGATCATATTTAGAGGAACGACTTGAATCATTGATGGATGAAACCTATCAAGAAATGCTGGAATTTGATTTGGATGATCAGATTGTGATTTGGCATAGTGGAATTGTTTCAGAGCAAACTGCGATTCGTTATTTTGCCATGCGATTACAAGGGCATGATCTTTGGGAAGTCGATATGTCAAAACAAAAAGTTCATCGATGGAATGGCAGTAAGGTAATCCCGAGAGCCGTAGCGGAATGTGCACCTAAAGAGTTGCTAGAAGCATTAATGGGAAAAAAGGTGATATCTAAGGAAAAGCAAGAGACCTTGAAGATGGATTGGATTCGTTTGCAATCGAGCGATGCCGTCTTGCGAGTATTTGAAAATGGGGAAATCAATTCAGTTGATGAGACCTATTATGATCGAGAATTGTTGGAGGCACTTGAGGATCATTATCAACGTGCGGCAAGAGTGATCGGTGCTGTAATGGGAAGTTCTGATCAAATCATTGGAGATACTTTTTTGGATTATCGGCTTAGAACGTTGATCCAGGGAGAGCGACTGCAGTGGAGAGGGAATTTATCGGCTATGCGCTACTATGAGGTGCGTAAAAGAGCCTGACCTGTGTTATAATGAAGAGAAATTCTGGAAAAGAGGTGAGCGCTAGTGATATTTCAATTGGATCACTGAGTGAGCTATATCACGGATGGTGCCATGAAACGCATCACCGAAGCCTTTGGTCAAAGGCTACAAGGAAGTGGAATTACACGGATTCAGTGGATTGCTCTCTATTACATGAAAACCCATCAATCGATATCGCAGCGAGAACTGTCGAATTTGATGGCCATATCAGATTCCAGTGCGGGACGATTAATTGATCGTTTGCAACGGGACGGGTTGGTTAATCGAATTCCAAGTCAAATTGATCGACGAGTTACCATGATTCAACTGACTGAAGAGGGGGAGCAATTGATTACGAATCTACTTCATGTTGGTGTTGAGTTTAATGAAGATTTGATGGCGGGAGTTTCGAATGAGGAAAAGATAGTCTTTCAACGTGTACTGAGCAAAATGACGGATAATATTACGGGAAGGGATGCCAAATAGGCATTCTTTTTTTTATAATATTTTTTTCACAAATCGTTTGAAATTTAACGAATTATTTGCTATACTTAACATCAGCATAGCAAATAAAAATTCTAGGAGGATTCAAATGGCTTATAATGTACGAGAAATGTTGGAAGCATTTACAGGTGGACTTGGGGTTTTGGCTGAAACAAATCCGGAGCATGTAGGAGCATTTATGGGATTGCTAGGAGCAGCCTATGAGCCGGAAGCACTTGATTATAAAACAAAAGAATTGATGAGTGTGGCAATCGGATGCTACAATCGTTGTGAGTATTGCATTGTTTACCATTGCTACAAAGCATTGGAAGCAGGCGCAACAAGAGCGGAAATCAACGAAGCAGCAATGGTAGCTGTTGCTTTTGGCGGTGGTCCTTCTATCGCCTACACAGTGACCTTGTTGAAGGCAAGTATTGATGAGTTTGAAGGAGACTTCGAGTAGAGGTAAAGGCGGGGAATCCCTTTGTGTGGGAGTCCCCTCTTTTTTTCGTTTAGGAGGAAAGACATGAAGCATGATTTAACAGTAAATAAGTTACCAGGACATGAAACAAAAGGCAAGGTCATGGGGATTCAAAAAAAAGCTGGAGACACGATTAATCCAGGCGATCTGCTTTTTACAATTGAATCGGGTAAAGGAAATATGGAGTTCTTCTCAGAGTTTCAAGGCACTTTGGATGCCTTGAACGTAGAAGAAGGTCAAGTTGTGAAAAAGAATGAGAAAATTGGTCAAGTGACAGGTGAACATGTAGCTGGCAAGAAAGCGACGAAGGCTAGTGCACCAGCAAAGAAAAAAACAACAAAGTCGACTACAGGCTATAGCTTCGGAATTTCCAAGCCTGCAAAAAAAGACTTGCATGCTGATCTTGTTGTAGTTGGTGGTGGTCCGGGTGGATATGTAGCGGCAATTCGTGGTGCACAAGCTGGTCTTTCAGTTATTTTAATTGAAGAACATAAATTGGGTGGAACTTGTTTGAATTATGGTTGCATTCCAACCAAGGCATTAGCAAGCAGTGTATCTGTTTTAGAAAAAATTCATGAATCTGAAAACTTTGGATTTGGTGTTTCTGATGTTGCGATTAACATGAATCGAGTGATCGAACGAAAAGACGAAGTTGTATCGACCTTGGTCGGTGGGGTTGCTCATCTGATGGAAAGCAATCAGATTGAAGTCATTGAGGGCAAAGCATTTTCTATTGACGAGAATATGGTTGGTGTGAAAACGAAAAAACTAGATGCTAAAATCACCTTTGAAAAGTTGATCTTAGCCATGGGTTCAACCTGTTTCTATTTACCAATTGAAGGACACGAAGACCCAGAATTATTAACAAGCAAGGAGTTGCTTGAATTAACAGAGGTTCCAAAATCATTGACCATTATCGGCGGCGGGGTTATTGGAATGGAATTTGCCTTTATTTATCGTGCCTTAGGTGCAGAGGTAAATGTAGTTGAGTTTCTTCCACAAATCCTAAATCTTTTGGATGAGGATGCGGCAGATGTGATTCGAGAGTCGGCAGAAGAAAAAGGCATTCGATTGTTTGAGGGTCATGCGGCCTGTTCGATTCAAACAACTTTGGATGGACAAAAATTGGTTGTTGTAAAACTTGGTGATGAGAAGAAGTATTTGACCAGCGAAAAAGTAGCCATGGCAGTAGGGCGACGAGCCAATTTGAACTCGATGGACCTTGAAAAGTTGGGTGTGGATTTGAATGAGCGCAAGAATGGTGTTGCAGTTGATGGCTTTATGCGAACAAGCAACCCAAAAGTATATGCGATCGGTGATTTGACCAATAAGCTTCAATTGGCGCATGTTGCCTCTCATCAAGGTATTGTTGCTGTTGATCATATCAAAGGCAGCGAGCAAGAAATGCGTTATGATTGGGTCCCAAGTGCTATTTTCACTAATCCTGAAGTGGGCCATGTGGGCATGACCGAAAAACAAGCACTAGCAGACGGTATTGAAATTCTAGTAGGCAAGTTCCCTCTAGCGGCGAATGGAAAAGCCTTGGCGATGGGAGAACCTGCTGGATTTGTTAAAATCATTGCAGAAAAAACAAGTAAAACCATTATTGGTGGAACGGTTGTAGGTGTTCATGGAACCGATATGATTGCGACGATTACCAATCTAATTGTCGCTCAAAAAAGTTTGGAAGAAGCTGAGCATGTGATTTATGCGCATCCAACGACAGCAGAATCCATTCATGAAGCAATTCTAGCTTCTCAAGGACGCGCAATCCATTTTGGCTAGACGTCAATTAGCAGGTCGAAAGGTGATTCGAAAGCATGAGCATGAATTCGATTGGGGTTCTTTTTCCATCCGTTATCGCGTTTATGGTGGTCGTATACGTGCATGCACAATCATGACTTCCTGTGATGATTTGATTCCGACCCTTGTTTTGCAAGAGCGGTTGAGCGATGTTGTCGCACTGGGATCTACTATGGCGCATGTTGTGAATGAAACTATTGCTGATTCGCTGATTCGTGATGAACTTGTTGCATGGCTAAAAAATGAAATTACTTTGTAAAAGACAGGGGTTTCCCTGTCTTTTTTTTTTTGGATTTATGGTAAACTGAAATTATGAGAGGAGTTGTGTGCAATGGAGATAAATCTACGAGAAAGACAGGAATCGGATCAAAGTTTTATGGAGGAAATGCTCTACGAAGCAATCTATGTACATGAGGGAGAACGGCCAGACCCTTCTATTATAGAAGATCCGAAATTAGCTAGATACATCAATTTTGGGCAAGAGAAAGAAATGTGTATGATAGCTGAAGATAGTGAAGACATGGCGGTTGGTGCTTGTTGGTTGCATTGGTTCCCAAAAGAAAATCCTGGTTATGGATTTACCCATGAAGAAGTGCCAGAATTGAGTATTTCGATTTTGCCAGAATATCGGGGCCAAGGCATAGGCACCAAAATGATCAATGCGATAATTGAGAAAATGCCTGAGGGTTCATTTGGAATTTCTTTGAGTGTAGATCGCAGAAACCCTGCGATTCGGTTATATAAGCGTTTGGGATTTCGGTCCATCAAAGAGGATGGCGTCTCACTTGTGATGTTGTTGAAATTTGATGCCAAGCGAGAAATCAAAACGGAACGGCAAAAGATGCTGGATGCGGAATTTTACAATGCATGGGATCCCGAGTTGTTGACGGGGCGTCAGAATTCTCGACGATTGTCGCAGGAATTTAATGCAATTACTGGGGTTGAAAAACGAATTCGACTGCTTAAGGCATGGTTTGGATCAACCGGAGAAAATATTCATATTGAGACGGGCTTCAAATGCGATTACGGGTCTAATATTCATGTGGGTGATTTCTTCTATGCGAACTTTGATTGTGTCATCCTAGATGTCTGCGAGGTCCGTATTGGACATCACTGTTTTATGGCACCAGGTGTACATATTTATGCGGCGACCCATCCCATTGATGCGACCGAGCGAAATGCCTGGGTAGAATACGGAAAACCTGTGACCATCGGTGACAGCGTATGGATCGGTGGGCGTGCAGTCATTAATCCGGGGGTTACCATTGGTGACAATGTAATTATTGGTTCTGGGGCTGTGGTGACAAAGGATGTACCTTCTAATGTTGTAGTGGGTGGGAACCCTGCTAAAATTATTAAGCACTTGGATCCCATCGTATAAGTATTAGGAGTAGCCTTTTTGAATAAGATGATAGGCTTCTGTTTTCCTTGTACATCGATTGAATGTGTACGTGGTTCAAGCGATGTGTGCTTCTAAAGCGATATGATTCATATTTGACAGTAGAGATGGCAAAACATACACTTGAATTAAAGTGAAAGGAGGCGGTTTGATGTGGTATCAAAAGTATCGAGATGAACAGGTAGAAGCGGCGAAGAGTCAGATCTTTCGCGAACTCTATTATTTAATGATGGGATTTGCGGGAATTTCGGTGATTGTAAAGGCAATTCTATATCCGGGAAATTGGAAGACGAGTTTATTTGAGTTGCTTTTAATTATCTTTTCAGCCGTCTACTATATTCTCAGATCCGTGCAACAAGGCTTGTATGCGGATGAAATTGAGGATAATGATCCACAAAATAGGCGGTCTGTCAGTCAGAAGAATATGCTGATAGGGTTGGGGGTTGGAATTGCCATAGCACTTTTCTTTGGAATCCGCAGCGCGGTGATCTTTGGAGGCGAGGGGACAACCATCCAGCTTTTCCTTTTAAATTTTTTTGGGGCTTTGATGATTTATATCCCATTTTTTGTGGGTGTCGTTGTTCTTGGAGATCAGTTGGTGAGCAAAGCGAGCTTTAAATTTTTTAAAAAATAGGGTAATGAAATACAAGTTCTTATTGGACTTGTACAGTAGATTTATAAGTCTAGGCATGAAAATTGGATGAGTTGTTTTGGAAGGATGAGTTGGATGAGTAAAAAGACACAGGTTATTTTATTGGGCACAGGCACACCCAATGCAGATCCAAAGCGATCAGGACCGGCAGTTGCAGTCATTGTTGGCCAACAGGCATATCTCGTTGATTTTGGTCCTGGTGTGGTACGACAAGCGGCAAAAGCTTATGAATTGGGCATCGAGGCTTTGGCACCGTCAAATTTGAAGTATGCTTTTTGTACCCATCTACATTCGGATCATACTTTGGGTTATGCAGATTTAATCTTTTCACCATGGGTGTTGGGACGTGAGGAATCCTTAAAAATATGGGGACCGAAGGGTCTAAAAAACATGACAGACCATTTGCATGCTGCTTATGGACGAGACATTCAAGAACGAAGGGAAGGGAAGGAACCAGCCAATCCCAATGGATGGCAGGTGGAGGTCACGGAAATCCAAGCAGGTGTTATTTATCGGGATGAGGAGCAGGGCTTGATAGTGGAAGCTTTTCCCGTTTCTCATGGTTCATTTGTTTCCTTTGGGTATAAATTTACAGCACCGGATCGGACGATTGTGATTTCTGGGGATACAGCACCGACGGATGAGTTGATTCGGCAAGCCAAGGATTGTGATCTTTTGGTGCATGAAGCGTATTATGCAGCGGGTTGGGAAACGCGAAACCCGGAATGGAAGGCTTACCATGCAAGTGTTCATACCTCGACTCTGGAGTTGGGGAAAATTGCAAATGCGGTCAAACCGAAACAATTGGTATTGTATCATCAACTGTTTATGATGGATCATCAATCAGAACCAACAAGGGTTCAAGATCGGGTCCTTGTGATAGAAAAGGAAATGATCAAAGAAGTGGAATCCATTTACGCGGGGGAAGTGCTCTCTGGACAGGATATGGGGATCTACTAGGGAAGGGGAGACAAGGATGGCAGTAAGAGATGTAGAAGTACAATTTACTCGTGAATTTAGAGGGGTACTCGATACGGGACAAACAAAAGCAGCTGTTGGTATGGATCCGGGCGAATTGGCACCTTATGATATGCTGTTTGCTGCATTGGCATCATGTTTGTATGCAACGTTTTTAGATATCGTCAATAAGAAAAAAATTGATTTTGTGTCAGCAAAATTGACCGTTACTGGTGAAAAACGCGACGCAGTACCAGCAACCCTGAAAATGGTGAATGTGAAGTATGAGATTATAGGGTCTGACAATGAGAAAGGGTTGATGCGTTCTGCTGAATTGGCGGCGAAGTATTGCTCGGTTTATCAAACCATTTCACATGTGGCGGACATGTCGTGGGAATTGTCATATACCAAGTAAGAAAAAGGATCACGGGGGAACTCGTGATCCTTTAATACAGTAGTCCTTATTTAGTAATTTCGATCTCTATGGTATAGGTATGGGCAATTTCGCCACTCGGTTCAATGGTTTTGCATATGATTTCATAAAGTCCCACAGATTCACTCCTGAATTGTAGCAGTCTAGTAGACCCGACACCGACTAAGCTTGAAGATTTTCCTTGGTTGACATAGCCATCACTTAGCAAGATAAGGGTATCCGGATAGGAGACTTCCGTGATATAGCCCGTGGTGGGATTTACATGTAAGACGACCTCGAATGTTTGTCCGATAGAAATGCTTTGAATGGCATTTTCGATGGTGAAACGAACGACATGGGATGGTAATGGAATAACTTTTCCTTCTTCGACGGGTTCTAAAATAGGGAGTTGTGATTCTTCTGTGGCAATGATTTCTGTTGCCCAAATTTGCATGGGATAACTTTCGGCAATGCGTCCGTCATAACGGACATGGAGAACCATGCCGGGTTCAATAATCATGGGTGCATTGAAATTTTCAGGCAAGTGGACAACAACATCTCCCACGATGCCTTCGATCCCATTGGTAAGTATGCTTCCTTCGTTGATCTCGAGTATGGTTCCTTTGTAAATGGCTTCTTGTTGGGGGCCAGGTTCAGTCGGCGATGTTTCCGTTGGTGCTGGTTCTATGTACCTTTCATTGGTGACTCTTGTGAAAGCAAAGAACGAGATGCCAAAAATCACGATCACAATAAGCCCGATAATAGCTAGTTTATTCATGGTATTCATCCTTTCAAGTACTCCATACCCAATTTACTTGATTCTGGATCTCTTCAAATTGATTATTTAATGGACGTATTCCTTTTTTGTATTGTCATTCTAGTGAGCTAGACTGACAATACAAAAAAAGGATTCAACATGCTAAGGGGATATTTGATAAAATAAAAGAAAAAGGTAAGGGGGAGAGAAAAAATGGCAGAATTGAAAACAAAAATGAACGATGGGAGCGTAGAGGATTTTCTAAATCAAGTGGAACCGGTGAGTAAGAGAGAAGATAGTTATCGGATCTTAAAGATGATGGAAGAGATCTCAGGTGCAAAACCGAAGATGTGGGGCAGCAGCATCATCGGATTTGGTCAAACTCATTATAAATATGCCAGCGGCCGAGAAGGTGATTGGTTTCAAATTGGATTCTCGCCGAGAAAGCAAAACTTGACCCTTTATGTGATGACGGGATATGACAAGTATGAAGAATTGTTGGCAAAGTTGGGAAAATATAAGACGGGAGTTTCTTGTCTTTATCTCAAGCATTTGGATGACGTAGATGAAAAGGTGTTGCGCGAGATGCTGAAACGGACTGTTGATTATTTTATCAATAAGGAGAGTTGAATGAAACCCATATTTTGGCAAAGTCAGTTGACGACATTTTTATTGTATTGTAATGGAACGGAGTTGGAAAAGAAAATTTTGGATTGCGGTGCAGGGGGAAGACGACCACCTCTGGCGATCTTTAAGGATCAGGGGTACGAGACGATGGGATTGGAAATATCCGATCAATCCTTGGAACGAGCGAGTGCGTTTGAATCGGAGTTTGGATATGATTTAAATATTCGAAAAGGTGATTTACGTGAGATTCCGTTGAAGGATGAATCGATGAGTTTTCTTTATACCTATAATACAATCTTTCATTTGCCCAAGGCTGAGATCAAGCTGGCGCTACATGAATTCAATCGTGTCATGAAGCCTGGTGGACTCTGCTTTATCAATCTTCTTACAACAGAAGACCACGGGTTTGGCCAGGGGAAAGAGGTAGGTCCAGGCGAGTTTCTTCAGGAAGAAATGGGAGAACAGGTTCTCCATTGCTATCACGAGAAGACTGAAGCGGAAGCGTATTTTACCGAGGCGGGATTTGATGTGATATACAAGGAAATTAGAAAGCGAATCGGCCCGAGTCGAGCTGGTGGTAAGATCACATTGGGATATGTGGACTATATTGTGGAGAAGATCAAGAAATAATCGATGAATGTGGATAAGGACGGGTGAAAAATGAAAGATACACTTTATAAGCAAATGCTTGAAAACATGTATGAAGGCGTATATTTTGTGGATGCAGATCGCACCATAACCTTTTGGAACAAGGGTGCTGAAAGAATTAGCGGGTATCGAGCCAATGAAATGCTAGGAAAAAGTTGTTTCGATAATATTTTGAACCACGTGAATAACCAAGGGTGTCAGCTTTGCTTAAAGGGTTGTCCGCTACAAAAGACCATTGATGATGGTGTCATGCGTGAATCACCGGTATATTTACATCATAAGGATGGACATCGGGTTCCTGTTTCGATTCGAACGATTCCCTTGTTCGAAGGCAAAGATGTGATTGGGGCCGTTGAGGTATTTACTGATGAGACCGAGCAATTTGACCGTCTCAAAGATCTTCAAGAACTTAGGACGCTGGCGCTAAAAGATCAATTGACTGAACTGCCTAATCGTCGATATTTGAATAATTTCTTAGCGGAACGCTGGCGTGATTATGAAAAGCTGGAGATTCCTTTTGGAATCATATTTATGGATATCGATCATTTCAAAAAAGTTAATGATAGCTATGGTCATGAGGTTGGTGACCAAGTGTTGAAGATGGTGGGTAAAAGTACAAGGGCTGCATTGCGAAGAGGTGATCTTGTCGGTCGATGGGGCGGGGAGGAATTCATTATTGTGATCTCCACAGGGGATGCCGAGGCGTTGAAAATTGTTGCTGAAAAAATACGGATGCTAATTGAACAGTCGACTTTTAGCCATAATGGGAAGGCGATCTCCGTAACGGTTTCTTTGGGGGCAACTTTGCCGTTTCTTCAAGATGACTTGGAAAAAATGATCAAACGGTCGGACGCGAAGATGTATGAGAGCAAAAATAATGGTCGCAATCAAGTGAAAATTGCAAGAGAAACCGCCTACTGAATTGAGTAGGCGGTTTTATAAAATTTGTATAGAAGTGAAAGGATTCTTTTGTTTCGGGTGGCTGATGCTTATCATTATCCGCTCTATAGTTATTTGGACGAAAACGGACAAGACGACTAGGTGTCTCTTATAAGAACACCCGATTGAATGAGTATGATTTTTAATGAAAGATCGGATAAAAAGCTGTCAAGGACCTGAACTATCAAGGGGGATCGAACAATTTTACTATTATACAATTGAAAAAAGACCTTTTTGGGGTAAGGATACAATGAGATTATAAGATATATGAAAGAAGGGTTGAGATGAACGTGCTGGTTGTGTATGATTCATATTTTGGAAATACCGAGGATATAGCGATCGCCATCGGCAATGCATTAAAAGAATATATGAGTATAGATATCAAACGGGTTTCAAAGCTAGATCCAAAGTATGTGAAGGGAATTGATTTTATGGTTGTTGGTTCCCCCACAAGAGCTTTTCAAGCGACACGAAAAATAAAAGAATTTTTGAAGGGGATCTCGAAAGAGGAATATGCCCATATGAAGGTGATCGCCTTCGATACGAGAGTGGCTATGGAGGATACCGATTCGAAAATGCTGAATCGAATGGTGAAGACTTTTGGGTATGCCGCTAAGCCCATGGGTGAAATTATGAAAAAACGAGGTGCTAAACTTCTTTTAGACCCAATAGGTTTTTATGTGAAGGACACGGAAGGACCATTAAAGGCGGGCGAAAAAGAACGGGCAGCGGCCTGGGTAAAAGAAGCGTTACAAAGAGAGCTTACATAAAAAAAGCGATGCAAATTCTGCATCGCTTTTTTTATGACTTCTTTTTTAATTTTCCGGAAAAAGGGAAGTAAACTTTTTTAATCCATCCAAGAATCTGATCCCCTTGGCCGAGGATTCGTTGAATCAGTAGCAGAATATCCTCACTGCCGTGCCAATATTTTCGAAGAAGTTGAGGGTCAACTTGGTTTAATATACCGTGCAGGGTCCAGATGACAACATAAATATCATCTAAGTATCCTATTGCTCCAGAAAAATCGGGTACTAAGTCTAGCGGAGAGAAAAAATACAAAAGGGCGTAAACGACCTTGCGTTTTTGCTTAAGTGGCACGCCTTTTTCAAGACTGAGTCGCCAGATTAAATAGAAAAGGTCTGGAGCCAGCAGAAGAGTGTCTGAGAATTTTTCGGGGATCTTTCCCTTTTCCAGCCAACCCGTAAAATTACCTCGAAGTTTGGCATAGTATTGCTCTCCTTTTGTTTCTTGTTCTGGTGTGCCCAGTTCGTGCAGGTAAGGTTCGATTTCGTTCTTCAGGGATTGGTCTTGTAGAAAATCTTTCGGATCCATGGCAACCTCCAATTTGAAAATTGTTACCCCGTCAATGGCAAGCTAAGCACTTCTGATTCTAGTGAGAGAAAAAGTTCATTATTTAGCAATAAGAATGCAAGGATCTGTGGAGGATGTTAAAGCCACGGGTCCTTGCATCGATTTTAGATTTCAATACTATTTATTCGTGGATGATTCCGGCTGATTAAAGGTGTAGTCGATGGTGTCTTTGAGTTCCAACTCGTAGAAGAACGTGGTTCGGTCGATGGGATTATAAGAAATTAAATATTCCATGGGAATCTTTTGTGCATCGTATGCAACGCTGTTCAGAACGAAAATTGGATCGTGTTCTTTTAACTGCATGTGCTTTGCTATAAAAGAATCGCAAAAAGTCACAGCGATAAGCCGTTCTGCTGTAGTGACTTTGGTTTTATAGTCATCTTTCATGGTTCCAAAAAGAGAGTTGGTTGAAAAGTCAATCTTATTAATGCCTGGAAAGCGATTCAGTGGAATGTGGGTTATTTCTATTGCGTAAGGCTTGCCGGCTGCACATCTCAATCGCGTTAAAATAAAAATTGGATCACCGATCTTTATTTTTAGTTTATTAGCCAGAAAACGATTGGCATCTACCAGTTCCTTTTTTAACTCAAAAGAAATAACATCGGTGAGTCCTTGATCACGTAGAGCATCTCCAAATCCGCTTAATTCAGCATTTCGGATCAATTTTTTGCTACGGACAAAGGCTCCCTTTCTTGCAATCCGCTCAACGACACCTTCTTTTTCTAGTTGATCAATGGCTTTTCTTGCTGTCATTCTACTCACGCTAAATTCTATGCTTAAGACTCTTTCGGAGGGCAGGCTTTCATTTTCTGCATACTTGCCTTCGTTGATCTGTTTGATAAGTTGATCTTTTATATCGAGATAAGCTGCTTTTGTTGCCATATGAATCCCTCCTATTTATCTATTACTTTATTCTTAGTTTATACTCATTGTCAAAAAATAAAAAAACCATGGAAACTGGTAAAAAAATTTAGTAAGTAGTGCTAACCGTTTGCATTCGCATATTTATGGGATTTGAAAGAACTACAAGTAATTGACAAACTATAAACAATAAATTTAATTTTCAGAAAACGTTGACAAAAGCTAAGAACGCTTCTATAATGAAATCAGCTGGTATATACCAAGAAAACGTTGATATATAAGTGCTTGTCTATATTATATCATGGAAAGCACATTTGGTATAGTCCAGTAGTTTTATTCAAAACTAAAGGCAATTTATCATCAGAGAGGAGCAATATTCGTGAGAGTAATCGGAGTTGGCGATAATGTTGTAGATAAGTATCATCATTTTAAAACCATGTTTCCAGGTGGAAATGCATTGAACTTTGCGGTCTACGCAAGAATGCTGGAAATTGACGCATCTTATTGCGGTGTATTTGGGAATGATGAGGTTGGTGATCACATCAAATCGGTCATGAATGAATTGGACATCGATATTTCTTCTTGCCTAACAAGAAGAGGGGAAAATGGATATGCCGAAGTGAATTTGGTGGATGGTGATCGAGTCTTCTTCGGGGGAAACAAAGGCGGCGTATCGAAGAATGAGCCACTGATATTTACCGAAGAATTGGTTGAATATATAAATGAATTTGAAATTATACATAGCAGCTGCTATAGCTATTTGGAAGAAGAGATCAAGAAGCTGAAAGAACGAAAGGGAATATTGACATTCGATTTTTCAAATCGAATTGAATCGGACTATTTGGAAAAGGTTTGCCCATATGTTGATGTCGCATTTTTTTCAGCAGGTGATCTTGAAACGATGGACGAGATTGATGCCTTGCTTAAGCAGGGAAGTAAACTGGGTTGTTCGCTTACCATAGCTTCTATGGGAACACGGGGACAGCGCGTTTATGACGGCAAAACATTTTACTCGGGAAAAGTAAAATTAGTGGAACCGGTGGATACTTTGGGTGCGGGAGATTCATTCTTTACGCAGTTTATCGTATCAATCGTTGAACAAGGATGGAGAAGGGGGGAAGGAGTAAAGAAAGAAGTTGTGGAAACTGCCTTTGACTTGGCTGCCGATTTTTCTGCCAAGACATGCATGGTGTATGGTGCATTTGGCCATGGTGCAAAGTTTTGATGTCAAAAGGGGACGACAAGGAAGAATAAGAAAAAGAGGAGGAAGTAATGAAAAGAAAAGGTATTGTATTGTTAGTTGTGATCATGGTATTAAGTCTTTTTTTAGCAGCGTGTGCGAGTTCAGAACCGGAAGCGACTCAACCAACGGCTGGAACGACTGAACCAGCAGAACCTACAGCTGAGGACCCTATTACGATCAAGTTTTTACATAGGTGGCCAGATGAGCTGTATGACGGATTCTTTAATGAAATGGCGCGTGAATATGAAGCGGCCAATCCTGGTATCATCGTTGATGTACAAGCGATCGCAAATGATCCATTTAAAGAGAAAATCAAAGTGGTTCTTGGTACTGACGAAGCACCGGATGTTTTCTTTACTTGGCCAGGCGAGTTCACCAATCGTTTTATCCGTGCAGGAAAGGTTATGGATTTAACGGATGTGATGATGAAAGACAACTATGTTGATAACTATGTTGCCTCTCAAATCGAACCATTTGTTGTGGATGGAAAGTATTATGGTGCGCCAGTGCGTGTGGATGGAAAAATCTTTGTTTACAACAAAGAACTATTCGCTCAAGCCGGTGTTGAAGTACCAGAAACTTGGGAAGAGTTTGTAACAGTTTGTGAGCAGTTGGATGCAGCGGGCATCGTTCCGATCGCATTCGGAAACCAAGCTCCTTGGGCAGTTTCTCACTATATTGGCACCTTGAATCAAAAGATTGTTGGAGAACCGATTCACGCAGCATATGATCCAGCAGTTGGCGATTTTTCAGATCCGGGTTTTGTAACAGCCTTGGAAGAATTCTCAAGAATCGTACCTTATTTTAACAAAAACACCAATGCAATTAAACATTCAGAAGCACGAGAAAATTGGATGGCGTCGAAAGCGGCTATGATGTATATCGAAATCGTTGAGATTCCTGAAATCGAACGAAATGGTTCTGAAGAAATAAAAGCCAACTACGGCGTATTTGAATTCCCTATTTACGAAGGCGGAAACGGCGACCAAACTTTATTAACTGGTTACCCAGAAGGATTTGTTGTTTCAAATACAACCAAGCATCCTGAAGAAGCCGTTGCATTCTTCAAGTACATCACAGGCAAAGAGGTTGGCTTGAAAGAAGCACAGGCAGTTGGTTGGTTGAACGGTGCCACAGGTATTGCGCAAAAAGGCGAAATTCCTGATTCACTTTATGAAAATACACAAATCATTTACAATGCAGGCGGTTTAGTTAACTGGTTAGACTCTGGCATGCACGCCAAGGTTACCAATGAGTACTTGACTGATCTACAAATGTTGATTGATGGATTGTTAACACCGCAAGAAGTAATTGATAACGTCCAGGATGTCGCAACTGAAGTTACATCTGAATTCTAATATGAAATTCGGGAAAAAGAATTATTGGCTGTATATTCTGCCGGCAATTCTCCTGATTGGAACTTTCGTGTATGTGCCCATTATCCAAAACTTCTATTTCAGCTTATTTAAGATGAATAGTTATACGGATGAAAAGATCTTTGTTGGGCTAGCACATTATGTACGTATCTTCAAGGATGATGTATTTTACACATCCTTGAAGAACAACATAACATACGCAATTATTTCAGTCATTTGTCAGGTCGGATTAGGAACAATGTTGGCAATGTTAATCGAGAGCAAGCTTACTGGACGATTGCGAAACTTCTACCGAAACGTATTATTCATGCCATCATTGATATCTGTTACAGCAGTTGGTTTACTCTGGTACTTTATTTACAACCCCAATGTGGGGATGTTGAATGCACTTTTAACAAAAATTGGGATGGAAAATTTGACCCATGCATGGCTTGCTGAACCGAATATTGCAATCTATTCAATCATTGCAATGAGTCAGTGGCAGTATACAGGATACATTATGGTGCTGATTCTAGTAGCCATTCAAAAAATCCCTGCAGAGCTTTTTGAAGCTGCAGAGATTGATGGAGCAAATGGGATTCAAAGATCCTTATTTGTCACCATTCCTAATATCAAAGAGATGCTTTTGGTTACTTCGGTTATTACAGTAATTGGCGCGTTTAAGCTTTTTACCGAAATCTATGTTATGACCATGGGCGGACCATATAACACAACACAGGTACTGGGCACTTACTTGTACCAATCGGCATTCATGTTTGACGAGATGGGCTATGCCTCAGCAATTGCGGTTATCATTTTTATGATTACCTTTACGGCATCCATTATTCAGATTCGAATGGCGAAAAGCGGAAAGGGTTAAGGTGATGAGATGAAGAAAAATACGACACTGAAGATCTTGATCAATCTATTTTTTCTCGTTCTTGTTGCTATGATTATTTACCCGATGTTTTGGTTGATATTGAATTCATTAAAGAGCAATGCGGAACTCTATGACAACTCCTTGGCATTTCCTATTAAAGCCTTGTGGGGAAATTACAAGCGAGCCTGGGATGTGGGTTTATCAACTTACTTCTTTAACAGTATTTTGGTTTCAAGTATTACGATTGCAGCGACCGTCTTTTTAGGTGCAGCTTGCGCCTATGGTTTGGTACGCAGCAAGTCGAAGTATAAAGATATGATATTCTTTATGATTTTGGGTGGACTCTTGCTGTCGCCTCAAGTAGCGCTGATCTCGCTGTATAAATTGCTCGCTGCCTTTAACATGTACAATACACGTTGGGCATTGATCATTCCTTATATTGCATTCCGATTGCCGTTTGCCATATTCTTGATGCGATCTTATTTCTTGAGTTTTCCGATTGAGCTAGAGGAAGCGGCATATATCGACGGATATAGCACCTTCCAAACCTTTATTAAAATTGTTTTACCGATCAGTCGACCGATTCTTTCGTCGACAGCGATCATGACAGCGATCTTTGTTTGGAATGAATTCTTATTTGCTTTGGTATTCTTAGAGGACAAAGCAAAGATGACCGTTCCGATTGGTTTATCGAACTTTAAAGATGCACTTTCTACAGATTGGACAGTAATGTTGGCGGGGATTGTAATCTCCTCCATACCAATGCTTATTTTATATCTGCTTATGCAGAAAAACTTTATTAAGGCGCTGGCGGCCGGCAGTGTCAAGGGATAACAGGAGGAAACAGGTATGTTAGATGCAAAGAATGGGGCGTATAAAGAAACGCTTCAAAAAGGATTGGACCAGCACGAGGAACTAAACAAAGTGGTTGACGCGATTTGCGAAAAGGGGATCAACAAAGTCTTTTTGATTGGATGTGGAGGATCATTGTCGGTTATGTATCCGAGCCAACATATTCTTGACACTCGTTCGACAATCCCTGCATATGCGTACAATAGTAGTGAATTCTTGAATATGGGTCACAAAAAATTTGATGAGAAATCTTTAGTGATTGTTTCTTCTTACACAGGTTCTACCAAAGAAACGGTAGCAGTAGCTAAGATGGCAAAAGCAGCTGGTGCACCAACAATCGCTTTTATGGGTAAATTGGGAACACCATTGGCAGATGCCGCAGATTATGCCTTTGCAAATGATGCAGTGGTTGGCGTTACAGATTCAAAATTGATTATGCTGTATCAAGTTGTTTTCCGCATAATGAAGAATTTTGGTCAATGTGATGATTACGATGCGATCATGGCTGCCATGAAAACTCTCCCAGAGAATATTGTAAATGTACGAGAAAAATTTGAACCGATTGCAGAAAAATTTGCCATCGACAACAAAGAGACAGACTATTACATGGTTATTAGCGCAGGTTTGACCTGGTTTACTGCATACTCTCATGCAATGTGTATTTTGGAAGAGATGCAATGGATCAATGCACGTTCGGTACCAGCAGGAGAGTTCTTCCACGGCTCTTTCGAGATTGTGACGGACAAGACACATGTTCTTCTTTACAGAGGAGAAGATGAATCGAGACCTCTTGGAGAACGCGCACAAACTTTCTTAGAAAAATATAACAGCAATACCTTCATCATTGACACCAAAGATTATGAATTGCCAGGTGTCCCTGAAGAATTAAGAGGCTTAATGAGTCCTTATGTGATCATGGCTTGCCAAGAACGCATGAACAAACATTTGGAAGATAAGCGAAACCATTCACTAGCGATCCGCCGATATATGGGAGTTGTTCCTTACTAAGACGTCCTCTTAGTATATATTATACGCAAAAAAGAGAAGGCGGCTGGCCTTCTCTTTTTTGCGCAACAAATGAAAGCATGAGGTAGTTCTATGAATCAATATACGCGTCGATTATTCAAATTGAATTCTGGATTATTTTTTGTCGCCTTAGGCATAGCCATGACCATAAAAGCTCATATTGGATATGGCCCATGGGAGGTATTTCATGCAGGTCTCGCCCAGACATTCAACATATCGATGGGTCTGGCTTCTATTTTGGA
The DNA here is from genome assembly GCA_036323355.1 of Gottschalkiaceae bacterium SANA. Classification (GTDB taxonomy): domain Bacteria; phylum Bacillota; class Clostridia; order Tissierellales; family GPF-1; genus GPF-1. The sequence goes on from AP028876.1 coordinate 373,423, forward strand.
CGGCCTGTTCATCGGTGTTATTATTGTTCTTGCAGGTGAACGGATTGGCATAGGTACTGTTCTTAACATGGTGATGATTGGTCTTTGGATTGATTTGATCATGCCCCTTCTTAAAGAGCAACAAACCTTCAGGGACGGATTCATCTTTCTGGCAATGGGTCTCTTTGTCATCTCCTATGGGCTTTACTTTTACATGAGTGCGGGTCTTGGAGCCGGTCCCTGCGACAGTCTGATGGTTGCAATAACCAGACGTACCAAACGCTCCATAGGAAGCTGTAGAGGCAGTATGGAAGTGCTGGTAGTGGTTCTTGGTTGGTCCCTGGGTGGAATGATTGGTCCGGGTACGGTGATTTCTGCAATTGGCCTGGGATTTTGTATCCAGACTACATTCAAGCTCCTCAAGTTCGACGCCGTAGAAATCAGGCATGAGACCATTAAGGATACCTATAGGCTAATAAAAATAAATAAACCAAGGTAAAACAAGACCCCACCAGAATAAATCTGGTGGGGTCTTGTGGTTCTGTCGAAAAGTCTAATTTAATTTGTTTTTCTCAGTCAAGGTTGAAATCAAAGAGGTTTCTCTTCAAAGGAGTAGAGAGAATGATTGAAGTATTGGTTTCGCCAAATTCTTGAATCTGATTGATTAACGTTTCAAGATCTTTGGCATTCCTGAAATGGCACTTGAGTACCATGCAATATTGACCGGTCACATGATAACAGTCTACGACATTTTTGCTTGCCTTAATTAATTCGTAGAACTTTTGATGGTGTCTTGCTCTCATAGAAACGTTGATTAATGCCGAATAAGTGATATCAAGTTTGCTTGGATCCACTTCAGTCGTGTATTTGGTGATGATTCCGCAAGATTCCATTCTTTTAATTCTCTCGCTGATACTAGGGGAGGATAGGTTGATCTTGTCTCCTATTGCCTTCAATGAAATGCGAGAATTTTCCTGTAAAGCTTCTAGAATTTTTGCATCGATTATGTCCATAATTAACCTCCTTAGAATATATGGCAATTATATCATGAAATGGTGTTATAGATAATGATATTAGGTTATAAATACTCTTTGACTAATAATCTATGGAATTATTCTAATTATATTTACATATAAAGGTCGAAATGCTAATATCATATAAAAGAAGGAAATAATTATTTTATACCACTGTTAATAACACTAATCATATTTAATAGTTATAATAAGAGGCTATTATGAACATACACCTAATAATAGCAATTATGGAATAGTCATGGAGGACGTCATGTTTAAATTTACTGAAACAGCTCTTCGGGATGGTCATCAAAGTTTAATAGCAACCAGGATGACCACGGAAGAAATCCTTCCTGCAGTTGAGATCATGGACCAGGTAGGATACCATGCCATGGAAGTGTGGGGCGGGGCTACCTTTGATGTGTGTTTAAGATATCTAAATGAGAATCCATGGGAACGACTTAGAGAAATAAGGAAGCGTGCCAAAAATACGAAACTGCAGATGCTTTTGAGAGGACAGAATCTACTTGGATACAAGCATTACCCCAACGATATTGTAGATCGCTTTATCTGCAAATCCATAGAAAACGGCATAGATATCATCAGAGTATTTGATGCCCTCAACGACACGCGAAATCTAAAGAAATCCTTTGAAGTCATTGCTAGAGAAGGTGGACATTGCCAAGGGGCTATTTCCTATACAACAAGCCAAGTGCATACATTGGACTACTACTTAAAGCTTGCCAAGGAAATGGAACAAATGGGTGCTGATTCAATCTGTATCAAGGATATGGCGGGAATTCTTACACCACAGAATGCATCCCTGTTGATATCAAATCTAAAGAAGACCGTTGCAATTCCACTTGAGCTGCATTCTCATTGCACAAGTGGAATTGCTGACCTGACTTATGCAAAAGCTATTGAAGCCGGTATCGACATAATCGATACAGCGGTATCGGCATTTTCGGGTGGTACTTCTCAACCTACAACGGAAGTCTACAATTCGATTTATGAGGACTCACTGGGGAAACATGCATTGAACAAAGATGCATTGGTTGAAGCAGCTGAATATCTGAACAGTGTAAAGAGGAAACATATTGAGCAAGGCAACTTTAATAGAAGAGTGATGGATGTAAATCCTAGAATTCTTGACTACCAGGTGCCTGGAGGTATGCTTTCCAATCTGATGGCACAATTGGACCAGCAAGGCATGGCTGACAGATACGAGGAAGTGCTAAAAGAAATTCCAAAAGTAAGAGCGGACTTGGGTTATCCGCCTCTCGTTACACCCCTGAGCCAAATGGTTGGAACACAAGCTGTTTTTAATGTGATGACAGGAGAGCCATACAAGATTTCTCCAAAGGAAATCAAGCTCTATGTTCAAGGATATTACGGCAGACCGCCAGCAGAAATTCAAAATGAAATCAGGCAGACGATTATTGGAGACAGGCCGGTGATTGACCAATGCCCTGCCGATCTGCTTGATGATGGATATACGGAAGTGAAAAAGGCAGTGGCAGAACTCACAGACGATGAGGAGATGATTCTTGCCTATGCCATATTTCCTGAAAATACGAAAACCTATCTTGAGGCTCAAGAGTCACAAAAAGAGAAAGCGTCAATCGAGTATGATCTTGAAATGGTATTTGGATGAAATTTGAGGAGGGGGGTTAAGGCATGAGTAAAGTCACAGAGGCCATTATGATATCAGCCATAAGCATCGGTGTTGTTTTTGTTTCCTTATTTGCCATCATGTTGGTCTTGGACATGTTTGGCATCATCTCCAAGTCGATTGGCAGAATAAAAAAGAAAAACGATCAGTCGACTGCCATTCAGCCAACCACGGAGATTGATCCGGAAACGATGAGTGAAACAGAAGCCATTATTGCCATGGCAGTTTCAATTATTGCTTCAGAGATTGAAGAGGGAAAGACAGCCAAAGTCGTGTCCTTTAAAAAAGTCGCTTAATAAACAATGGAATAAGGTGAATAGTGAAGGTGGAGAATGAAAACATATCGAGTGAAATATAAGGAAAATATCTATGAGCTTGGAATTGAACTGATCTCAGAAACTCAAGCTGCAGAAGAGAAAATTGAACAGCTTACAGAAGCGAAAACGCAAGCAACAAGTAATGTACCGTCATCAAAAGAGAGTGAGCAATTGCTGGCACCATTGCCTGGGAAGATTTTTGATGTGATGGTAAGTACGGGAGCCAAAGTGAAAAAAGGCGACCTCTTGTTAATTATTGAAGCAATGAAACTGGAAAATGAAATTTTTGCACCAAGGGATGGAGTGATTAAAAAATTAAACAAGAATAAAGGGGAATCTGTAGCATCAGGTGAATCATTGCTTGAATTTGCTTATGGATGTTAGGTGAAAGTCATGTTGCAGAATTTCATTGACAGTATCGGTTTCTTTGCCCTTACCGGGCAACAGATTTTGGTGATAATCATAGCCTTAGGATTTATCTATTTGGCCATTGTTAAGAAGTATGAGCCTTATCTGCTATTGCCAATTGCTTTTGGCATGATGACAGTTAACCTGCCCTTAACAGGGATTATGGACCAAGGAGGACTCTACTACTATTTGTATCAGGGGGTCAAGCTTGGCATTTACCCGCCAATCATCTTTCTGTGTGTTGGTGCGTCTACAGATTTTGCTCCTTTGATTGCAAACCCCAAAAGCATACTTTTGGGTGCAGCTGCCCAGTTTGGTATTGTGGTTGCTTTTTTAGGGGCTATATACTTGGGCTTTGATACAGCTGTTGCAGCGTCTATTGGAATCATAGGCGGCGCGGACGGACCAACGGCAATCTACCTGACAAGTAAATTGGCACCGGATTACCTGGGACCGATCGCCTTGGCGGCTTATTCATATATGGCGCTTGTTCCCATTATTCAACCGCCAATTATTAAGGCTTTAACGACAGAAAAAGAACGAAAGATTAAGATGACCCAGCTTCGCCAAGTCAGCAAAGCAGAAAAGGTTATCTTTCCAATCATCATCATTTTGTTGGTTGTCTTGTTTCTGCCTTCCTCGGCACCACTGATTTTTATGCTGATGTTTGGCAATCTCTTGAAGGAATCCGGCGTTGTGCCCAAGCTGGTTGATGTGGCTCAAAACAGTTTGATGTATATGGTAACCATTTTTCTTGGGGTCACCGTTGGTGCAAAAGCGAGTGCGGATGTTTTGCTTGATCCCATGACATTGAAAATTATTGTGCTGGGTCTGATTGCTTTTGCCTCTGGGACAGCATCGGGTGTCTTGTTTGGTAAATTCATGTGTTTCATCACAAAAGGAAAAATCAATCCAATGATTGGTGCAGCGGGCGTATCGGCAGTACCGATGGCTGCTAGAGTTGTACAGAAGGTGGGTCAGGATGAAGATTCGAGCAATTTTCTTCTTATGCATGCCATGGGGCCCAATGTTGCCGGGGTAATAGGTTCCGCCATCGCCGCAGGCATATTCCTGAGTATTCTACAATAGAAATACTTTTGCCGATTATGGGGAGTTTTCCCTAACAAGTAGTCTTCTTAGATTCATAGTGTTTAAACATAAAGGAGAAGGTGATTACCTTCTCCTTTATGTTATCTATAGTTATATTCTGAATGTTTATAGCACTAGGCTTAGAGCCAAGTTCATAAAGTGTGTAATTTCTCTCGGCTATGTAGTTAGGTAGCTGCAGCATATTTATGAGCATCCTGGTATGGATAGTAATCCTCCATAGAGAGATATTTTTTGCCGGAAGTCCATTTTTCACCTTGCTCCATAAGCATGGCTCCGATCAGTTGAATCAGTGAAGTTTCATTCGGAAAGAGGCGGATTAGTCGCTCGCGATGAAGGGCTCTATTGATTCAGCCTTTCAAGCTGTTGCTAGTTCTAAGTCGTTTGCGATACTTCTTTGGAAGACTCATGACAGCCATTACATCATCGAATCCAAGTTCTAAAGTTTCCATGACCTGTGGCGCTGTATCAGAGAAAGTTCCAAGCATTTCATCGCGAAGAGATCGGGCGATCTCAATCTTAGGTGCGTTGTGAATCTCTTTTAAGCATTGTTTGATTTCAGGTTGCTTGCGTCTTGGAGTTTTATCTAAAACATTTCTTGAGAAATGCGTCTGGCATCGTTGCTACGAGGCGTTGTGAAAGTGCATAGTCACAGCATTCACTAGACCGAAATGATTATCAGAAGCAACAAGATCAACGTCTGTAAGACCACGTTTTTTCAACGTAGAAAAGAATTCGATCCAGCTGGTTTCCGATTCGGAGTCTGAAATGCTGAAGCCTAGTATTTCACGCTTGCCATCTTCATGGACACCGATGGTAGATAGCAATCTTTTTGAAGGTGCACGGCTATTCTCGCGTACTTTGGTGTAGAGTGCGCGAGAACGAATTGATACTTACTGGTCAGCTTTCGGTATATGAATTTACTCACAATCGGATCCAAATTCTTGCAAAGATTCGATACGGTTGATTTGGAAAACTGCTTGCTGTGTAGTTCTTCAGTAATCACACTGACTTTTCGTATAGATACATCGTTGGCGACCGTTTCCATCATGGCAAGCACAAGGCTTGTTCGCTTCTCTGATACGGGAAAAACACCGTCGTAGAGAACTTGCCGTCACGAAGTTTGGGCACATGAAGTTCAATTGTACCAACTCGTGTGGTTTATAGTACGCATGCGAAAGCCGTTGCGATAACCGGTGCGTTCCTCGGATCGCTCATAGCGATCAGCACCAACTTGTTCACGGGCTTGGGCATTCAGTACCTGATTGAGGATGCATTCCAGCAGTTTGGAAAAGACTTCATCTTTGCCATTTGAAGTGAAAAGTCCGTGCTAAATTTAGGAATCTAGAGTAATATTAATCTGAGTTATTTGGTATTTTCTCCTCGGGTTGATAGTTTTCGACAATTCAATTTAACCGAGGTTGAACCCAAGTGGCTCATTTTTATTCTTTTGAATTAACATCATTATACGCACTTTATCAGACCATAGTCGTTAGTGACTAATATTGTATGCTGTTTGTTCCAGAAGTAAATGGATATTTGATTTCGGAAAATGAATTATAAAGTGGATTATCAATATATATTCCAGAAAACATTGATGACGTGTATAATGAAGTTATTATTCACAATTTTAATACGTTTAATAACTGGCTGAAAATGGAGCTAGACATCAAGATTTAGGGAGTGAATTAAATGAATTTCACAGATTGTTTAATTAGAAATGGTATTGTATTTAAAAAACAAGAATACAATGATAATTGCATTTTGTTTAAAATAAAGAATGCAATAAACATTGTTTTTATGAATGAAAATTCGAGTAGTTTTAAGCTGGATAGAGATTTGTTTTATTATTTAATAAATCAAAATTTACCTTATGCATTTGTCCTGTTTAATAAAAAAGAGAACAAGGTTTTTTATCTTGAATTTAAAGATAAAATTAATTGGTTAGCTTCAAGTTTTGAGAGATGTAATAAGAACAGTTTGTATTTAGGCAAAATTGTTTTGAATAACCAGAGTGATGAAATGACTATATTGAAACAGATTCAAATATTTTGATTATATTAAGGGGTGTGGAAGGTTAACTAAAATATCGATATTTCGAATCAATTAAGTGACTTTATCTGGAACAGACCATTATGCGTATAATTAGATATATAAAGGCATTTCAAAGATGGCCCAACGTCAGTGCAACTGAATATTTCTGTTTAATTGAATCCACACTCACAGTGAAATTTACCCACCTTCACTCTGAAATTTACAAAGGTTGTCGGGAAGAGAGCCATTATTGATGAGTTACTATAATTGGGGTTATACAATCAAGTTATGCAGGAAGATAAGGGCTGCGATACTATAACCATGCAATCTGTATGAGGAGATACTGATATTTGATTTCATAGTACCTATCCAGTAAAGGTGGGAGTTAGCAGTAAGGTCAAAATTTGCGATAGTGTATTACACTTTTGAATTGACTCAAATAGCGTGAAATAAATCAAATGGTTGTAAATGAGAACGAAAAATTATACAAGTCTGATCATGAAAACCTGTCAAGAAAAAGCATGCAACAAGGACTGATCATGAAATTATAGAATTGCATTGAGTTTTTGTGAGCAGATCTTATAATATTTTTGTACCAAAAGGTCCGTGAGTAGTGAAATATACTGTAAATTCGATTCTCTCAGTTTTGAGGAAGTCGAATTTACTTTTATTGTTAGGTAAAGTGCGGTGAACCGTATCATGTGTAACCACAAAAATCTCCTAATATTCACAAAATTATATTAATTAAAGTTAGTTCATTCTATAGGTAGTACAAAAAAACGCTATGAAGAGCCGTATGCCTTAAGAGGGTAGGTACGGACTTGTGTAAGGGAATGGGCGACCACGTCCATGTTTACTAAAGCTTCGAAAAATTTCAGCATATATTTATTCTAGTTCTTTCTATAACCCTTGTGTATAATGGAAAAATGCGATATAATAAGAACATACGTTCGACATAGAGCTGTCGAGTAATAACGTCCTGAGTTTGTTTGAACTAATATGTGTTTAAATTATACGAGGATGTTTAAAGGTCAAATGAATACAAATCCAGTAAAATCAAGGGCTTAGAAAAGAGAAACCAATTATTACATAGGTTGGGTTACTCAGAATATGAGATATAGCGGATGCGTTGAAAGTACGATTATTGAATGATATAATCAAAAATAGTGCTTTAATGAGTAATGTGAGATCACTATAAGTTGCAAAGACTATTTGGCTTAGTAATTGAGAGAGCAGTTAGATATACTCAATTACAGTAAATGTGTTGGTTTATTAGGAAATTAAATAGCGTGAATTAGAAAAAACAGCTATATCTCGCTTCGAATTAACGAATCAATGTGCAGATCCTTAACTGAGGTATAGACGTTATAATATAATTTAGAAAAATGATGACTAATTATATATGACGGGTTAAAAGGAAGGTTTAAATAAACTTAGGAGAGGAATTAAATGAAGGGTAATTCAACATTGAATAAAGCCAAGTATTCTAATAACACAGATGAGTGGTATACAACTTACAAAACAGTGGAAGAAGAAGTGCAACATTATAAGGAACAATTTTATGGAAAAACAGTTCTCTGTAATTGTGATGATCCATATGAGTCGGCATTTGCAAGGTACTTCTTAAAAAAATTCAATGTCTTAAAATTACGGAAGTTAATTTGTACTTCTTATAAAGGATCAAGAATTGTAAATGATTCTAAACTTAATGATGATAGTGATTGCAAGGTGAGTAGTCAGTATGCATATGTTCTGGTTGTGGAGAAAAGATTTAGTGCTTCTGAAACTATACGCGATTCTGAAATTGTGAGTTTCCTAGAAACAAGTGGTACTGTAAAAAAGTTAAATGGAGATGGCGATTTTCGTAGTGAAGAATGCGTAGAATATTTGAAAGAAGCTGATATTGTGGTTACTAATCCTCCTTTTTCTAAATTTACAGACCTGTTTTCTCTTTTAGTAAAGTATGAAAAAAAATATTTATTGATAGGAAATCAAAACGCGATTACTTATAAAAAGATTTTTCCATATATTAAAAATGGTTTTGCATGGATTGGGTATCATTTTGGTGATATGTCATTCAAAGTTCCCAATAATACTGCACCAAGGAAAACTCGATTTTGGATCGATGAAAATGGGCAGAAATGGAGAAGTTTAGGTAATGCAATGTGGTTGACTAATTTAGATACACAAAGAAAACACCAAGAACTAGAGTTGACATGCTTATATAATCCGGAAAAGTATTCTAAGTATGATAACTATGATGCAATTCATGTATCTCGAGTTTCGGAAATTCCTATGGATTATTTAGGTATAATGGGTGTTCCTTTGACTTATCTCAAGTATCATAACGAAAAGAATTTTGAAATAGTTGGAGAAGCAAATCACGGCTCAGACAATGAATTTGATCTATTTAAACCAATGGTAAATGGAAAATTGACATATAAGCGAATCCTAATTCGTAATAAAAAGATTAAATAAGGAATGGTGATGATGGAAAAATATAGGATATTAGATTTGTTTTGTGGCGCTGGTGGAATGTCCTATGGTATGCATAAGAATCCTCATTTTAAAACGATGGTTGCCTCGGATGTTAATGAAAAATTATCTGTTACATTAAAGAAAAATATGCCAGAAGTAGAACTTATCACCGGTGATATTAAAGATGCGCAGGTAAAAAAACAAATCATTGAAGCCTCTCAGAAGCATGGAATTAATATGATTATAGGTGGACCACCTTGTCAGGGATACTCAATGAAAGGAAAAAAACTTGGATTAAAAGATCCGAGGAACTATTTATTTCTTGAGTATCTGGGTTTGGTTAAAATCTTACAACCTGATGTTTTTGTAATCGAGAATGTAAAAAGTTTGCTATCAACCTCTAAGGGATGGTTTAAAGAACAGATAATTTCTGAAATCGAAGAGTTGGGTTATCAAGTAGATGTTGGAGTAATAAAAGCTTCTGATTTTGGTGTTCCGCAAGCAAGAGAAAGAGCAATATTTATATGTTGTAAGCACAAGAAAATAAGGCTTCCGTTACCAATAGTGGATAAACCAATCACAGTAAGGGAAGCGATAGATGATTTGGCATATTTAGAATCAAATGAAGGCGGTTTTGAGCAAGAATATATTAAAGATGCGACATCTGAATATCAAATGATGATGAGGAAGAATAGTAAGAAGTTATACAACCATAAGGCATCGAATCACGCTCAAATTGCTATCAAAAAATTAAAATATATTCCCCCTGAAAAAGGTAAAGAATATTTACCTAAAGAGTTGTTGGGGAATCAGAAGTACCGTTCAACTTGGGGTAGATTAAAATGGGATGAACCTTCACCCACAATAGATACGAGATTTGATGCTGCTTCAAATGGTAAAAACAACCACCCTTTTCTAAATAGAGCTATTACGCCGAGAGAAGCTGCAAGACTACAGTCTTTCGATGATAGTTATATTTTTCATGGGAAAAAAGTGGCGATAAGAACACAAATCGGTAATGCAGTCCCGCCATTAATGGCTTTGGCAATTGCCGATACGATATATAATCAACATACCGGAGAGGAAAATAAGGACGCTGAAAACTAATGAATGTTCAAATTGAATATTTAGTTGGAAATATTATCGATGATCATTCTATAGTATCTAAATATATGAGAGATTGCATTAAATCGATGGAGTAAATTAATAACTATTAGAGATATAAAACACTACAGGTCGAGTCAATCGTCTTAAAACGGACATCTGAAAAAAGAGATCATTAAATTTGGGTAGTGTAACAAATTTTGTGTAAATTCATAGAATCTTCCATGAGAGTAATTAGTGAGATAGAATTAATTACGAAGTAATGGAGGGTTCTTTTTATGAGCAGGAATGATAAGATTGCAAATTTAACGAAAGAACTCATGAAAGATAAGAACATCACTGTCGTGGCTGAGTTGCAGAGCATTCTCAAGGTAATGCTGAAGAATGGCAACATCGCCCGTTAAACGTAAGCGTCAAACCGAACGCACATAGTTTTCAAGTAATAGAGATGATAAAATTAGCTCACTAAATAACGGTGAGGTGATTTTTCATGGACAGAGAGTTGAACAAGCAGAAATGGCAAGAGATCATAGAACACCAGAGATCAAGCGGATTATCTCAAAAGCAATGGTGTGAAGAGAATCAAGTGAATCTTCACAGTTTTAGGTATTGGGTGCGCAGATTGAAGGGGATTAAGACGGAAACCGATGAGGTTAGATGTGTAAGTCTCGACAGCACAAGAAATGCACCTGCAGCAGACATTGTAAAAATCACTATCGGAAGAGCTTCGGCTGAAGTTAGGAAACAAACCGACAAGCATTTGCTCGCGGAAGTTCTCGGGATACTGATGGCACATGCTTCATGAACGAAATGTTGATCCTGTGTAATTAGCGCTGGGCGCAATTGATTAAAAAAATCGATTGATGGCTTGTCTTTATTTGTTCAAGAGAAAATCATACTGGACCCTTTCTCTAGGAATTTGTATGTTTATTGCAATCGAAAATGGGACAAGATTAGAATTCTTGAATGGGATTAATCGGGCATTTGGCTACATTATAAACGACTTGAAAAAGATAAATTTAAGTGGTCTGATAAAACTGATGGTTCTCACGTGGCAGTGGATGAACGATCATACAGATGGATGCCTGACGGTCTTATCATACGGGTAAGATATTCCCATAGACCCGTTACCGCACGGCAAATTTTGTAGCCATGAACATACTGGGAAAAATAGTATTCGCGGCTTTTTCTTGATGCGAAAAAGTTGATCTGTGGTATGGTTAATACATGGAAAACATTGAAAAATCAATACTTGCAGCTGATATTATAACTGTATAGCTTGTGCACGAATCAGAGAATTAAGTTGCTGTTTTGAAGCATGAAAATGAAGGGTTTAAAGATAAAGTCAAGTTCTTGGAAGAGCAATTCAAACTGTCTCAATCGCAGAAATATGGTTCACCATCTGACACGGCGGATCCTATGCAACTCATGAGGAGGAGAAGCTATCAATTCAAAAAAATTGAAGAACCGGACCTGGAAGAAATCACATACAAACGTAAAAAAGACAGATCCAAAAGTCGTAAGACCTATAAAGACCTTGAAGCGTAAAGGTATATTATGAGCTTCCAAAGGAAGAACAAATCTGCCCAAAATGCGACCATGAACTTCATGAGATGAAGGTTAAAATACGAAAAGAACTGACGGTTATTCTGGCACAAGTCTTTGTGAACAGGAAGGCACTGGCGGAACCATTATGAAAGCCTAGTCGCCCAATCTTGTGATTCCAGGATCCTTGGTCTCTTCGTCATTTCTTGCTTTTATCATGGACAAGAAATATGAACAGCAGCAGCCGCTATACAGCCAAGAGAAAGGGTTCGAAAACTTTGGTATCGACATATCCAGGCAGAGCATGGAAAATTGGATCGTTAAAGGGAGTGAGGACTGGCTGAAGCCCCTTTATGATAAGATGCATATGCCGTCCTAAAAGAAGAATGATCCATGCGGATGAAACGCTGATGAACGTCTTGGACGAGAAGAACAATAAGAAGAATTACATGTAGTTCTACTCGTCGGCGATATGTGGCGAGTATCAGATAAAACTCTATGAATACCAGCCTTCAAGAGCGGTAAGACATCCGAAAAAAAATTGGATGGGTTCTTTGGCTTTCTTCAAACAGATGGTTATCAAGGGTACAACAAAATTCCTGATGACACACCTGTGGGCTGTCTCGCCCATGGCCGCAGAGACTTTACGGATGCCATAAAAGCTGCTCTTAAAGATGCTGACATTGTAAAAAACCAAAGCACATGAGGCTATTAACGATTTAAGAGAATCTATAAGCTCGAAAAGAAATTTCAGAAATTATCCAATGAAGAGCGTTACGAAAAGCGACTTGAGAAAATCAAGCTGTTATTTGAGAAGTTCAAAAACTGGCTTGATGATGAGGCAGAAGAACGTTACCAAAGAGCAAATTGGGTCAAACGATCAGTTACAATCTTAAGCAGTGGGACAAGATGATCGGATTTTTTGAAGACAGCAAAGTTTCTGTCGACAACAGCCATGCGGAACGCGACATTCGGGCATTCGTGGTTGGTCGCAAGAACTGGTTGTTTGCAAAATCGTCTAAAGGAGCTGTAGGCAGTGCTGTATGCTATAGCATTATTGGAACAGCCAAGGCTAACAATCTAAAACCATTTCAGTACCTGACCTATCTGTTTGAGAAACTGCCGAACAGTGATGTCAATGATGAAGAAGCATTGGATCAGTTGATGCCATGGTCAGACTCAATTCCAGAAAATTTGAAATCATAATTTCAAGACGAGTAAAAAACACCACTTATCATCAATTTAATGATGGGTAGTGGTGTTTTTAGTATTTTCGATTATTTTCCGGGAGACATGTGTCGATTTGACGCTTACCTGAGCTGCATTTTAATCCCGATTATTCCTAAACGATTATCCTTTTGATACTGGTTCAAGACAAGCTTGGAAAACACTGTATCAAAAGCTTTATGAGTTGGCCTACCAGAATGAAGCCATTGATAATAGCCGCTTCGAGAACATTCTAAAATCCTACTCAACAACGCAACGATGTGTTTCTCACGCAAGCGGTCAATTACTTTGAATTTTTCTTCTGTTTTTCCGGATAGGTCAGGTACATTTTTTTATATTCTAGCGCCTTTACATATTCAATTAATTCCTCTCGGGTCATGTCTTCAGGACTCAGCGTCTTTGTTTTCTTGGATCGACTTGCTCGTTTGTGTTTACCTTTTCCACGATTATCATAAGTAGTGCCAGTTTCAGGGTACTGTTCAACCCAGTGTGCCAGTACGCTTCTATCACAAATTTTATATTTCTTGAGGAGATCTGTTGTCCTAGTGTCTCCTGATAAATACTCTTCGACAATCTTGTTCTTTTCTTCAATTGTGTATTTTGGACATTTTCCCATGTATGCCTCCTCGCTTTAATCAATCAAAAAAGATGCTGATCACGATATGATGCCTTTAAAGTAGACACGGTAATTAATCAAATTGCCGTGTCTACTTTGGAAATATTTTTTATGGGAAGAAAACCTAAGTTCCGCAAGCTGTTGATTCGAGCTGCGAGTGAAATAATTTGGATCGGAAGACATATAAAGAGTGGTATTCGATATTTCTTTTTATAGTTTTCTTCAAACGAAGAGATTACATAAGTATTACCGAAGAATAGACTATTGATTTGCAGTGTATTTAGAGAACCATGTGTGTATAAGTTTGTATATGGGTTTGGAGTCACAATATTTTGAGAGATCTAATTATTTTGACGAATTTTTAGAAGACCAATATGGTATAATAAGGAAAGTGACTGTTTTTAACATATTTGTCTTAAACTGATCGAATAGCTGTCTTTTTTGGGTATATACGGGAATTGAAAATAAAAATAATTGCAAAGGAGATTTTTATGAGTTTATTTAGTGGGCATGCAAAAGGAATTGTTTTTTCATCAAAGGAAGATTTTTTTGAAGTTCTTGGGTATTTGGCGAAATCGGATGTATTAGTGCATTTTGAGGCGCAGGTCCCAACTGAAAAAATAGCTCAGTTTAAATCAGAATTGCCTGGGCAGAGTTTTTATGAAATTGATACCACTGATCGAACAAGGCGTGGTGATCCAATGAAAACTGGAGTTCAGTTAAGACTTTATTTTGAAGATATATCGAAGATGCCTTTAAGTTTGAAAGCGCATGTTGTAAAGGGAAATAGAATAAATAGAGGTGTTTTTGCGGAGGAATTATTAAAAAATTATGGGTTTGTTGTTGGTTTTTCACAAAATTCGGATAAAATTAGAGATATCATTGAAACAAGGCATCCTAAATATATTCCCGATTTTGATAGAGGGCTTGCATTATAAGGGAGAATTTTTATGAATTCGGAAATGGCTTATTTACTAGGTCTGATATGTGGAAATGGTGAAGTTATTAGACAAGCAGATGATACAATATTCTCAATTGAAATTCCACATAGAAAGATAGTGACAGAAACTAAGCAGGATGTAAAAATATTTGTTAAAGCAAGTATTAGCGATATGAGAAATATTTTAGAACCATTAATTGGTACAAGCATTTCTTTTGTGCAGAATAAAGGTGTTACGTATATTAGATTTACAAAAAAAAATGAAGATTATTTAGTGCGAGAGATAGTTCAATTTATTGGCAAAGCTGCTAATCATAGAAATATGAGAGTTAGTAGTAAGGTGTTTAATTTCACTACTGATGAAAAGGTTATGTTCTTGAGAGGATTTTCTGATGTAACAGGGTACATTAGGAGAAGCAATTATTTTTATCAAAAACATAAACATAGAGTTTATTTAGAGATTCCGCATAATTGGAATCTTGTTGTGGATATATGTAATTTATTGAAGTCAATCGATGTCCCAGTTCAAAGCATAGACTGGGCACATCCAAATATGAGAGATCCAAAACGGAAGAAATATGATGAAGGAAAACCCGATTTTTGGAAAAAAGAACATCAAATTAAGATTTGGGCAAATGAATTTTCAAAAATTGGTTTTGAGGTCATCCACAAAATGGAAGCGTTAGAATTGTTCGTGGAAGAATTGAATAAAGGTTTTACACTTGGGGGAAAATCTTCTGAAACGGTTACCCATAGATTCTATTGGGAGTGTAGGAATATTCCAAAGCTTAAGCCAAATCATCCTGGTGAATACGATAATTTCTTACCTAAAGAAATTCGAGGTAAACATTACAACGGATGGAAAGAAATTGCTCATGATTTGGGGTATCATGAATGAGAGAATTTGACTTATATGAACCAATGAGACGTTGGTTACAAACATACCTTGAGGATAAGTATATAGGGTGGGAAGTTATTACTACAATTGAATCTAATGGTATGCGGTTGGATAGAGTACTAGGAAAGTATGGGATTATTGAAGTGGCTGCAATAGGTGTAGAAATACAAATTGATGTATTAGGCATTGTTCGCAAAAATGGAAAACACAAACTGTTCTTTATAGAAGCAAAGAAAACTCAACTTAATCTACATCATTTGGGTCAATTGTGGGCATATTGCAAATTGATTGATCCAGAAGAGGCTTTTCTTATGACACCAGAGGGCTTTGGAAGCTTAAATAAGATCTTATGTGTTTTAAAAAGAGAAGATTTATTGGATTTTGGGAATGGAAAAGTAATCAAGAAAATGAAAATTGTTAGATGGAATAGACGGAGTAATCGACCGGATCAACAAACTATGATTCCAAAGGTTTAATTTGTAATGAATTAAAAAGAATTGTTGAAGTTTACAATTTAAAGAATTCTATAAGTTCATGTTTTCGCATTGGTTTTGTTATCATTTTTTCTATGAGAGAGGAAAGAATAAGAAAGGAGAATTTTTGACATGATACGATGGATCAAATGGATTTTTAGTTTGGCGTTGAAAATTGCGTTTTTATTCTTCTTTGTATTAGCGGCATTAGTAAAAAACTCAAGTAAACCTAGAAGAGGATGGTAGGATGAGTAGTCAGCTGTGATAGAGACAGTGATTCAAAACGATTGAGCTTTGGAGACCCCATCTAATTGAATGAAGGCGTTGTTCTGAGATTGATATGATACCTCCAAAGTAGACATGGTAATTAATTAAATTACCATGTCTGCTTTGGAGGTGTTTTTATGAGAAGAAAACCTAAGTTCAGTAAAGAAGTGAAAATAGACGCCTGTGAAAGATATAGTAATGGGCATGGAAGTTTTGAAAGTGTTGCAAAGGAAGTAGACTGTAGTCCAGAACAATTCCGGCAATGGTATCTCAAATACCAGATACATGGAGCTTCGGAATTTGAAACAAAGAGCACAAATTAAACATATAGCAAAACCTTTAAGCTATTAGTCGTATAGTCTTATATTTCAGGTGAGTATTCATTAGCGGATTTAAGTGCAAAGCATAAGATTGCATATGGAGTAGTTCGACGGTGGGTGAACAAGTATAATAGTGGTATAGAGTTGAAAACATATGATCCCAAAAGTGAGGTCTATACCATGAAATTGAGAAGAACAACTTTTGAAGAACGCCTAGAAATCGTCAACTGGGTGATTGTAAATAACATGAACTACAAGGAAGCTGCCAGCAGATTTCAAATCAGATATGCTTTGGTCTATAAATGGACTAAAGATTACGAGAAGAAAGGCGCTAAAGCGCTAAGATACAAGAAACGCGGTCCCAAGGCAAAATCAGCCGTCGATGAAAGCTCTCTGAGCGAGGTTGAGCGACTTAAATTAGCACTTGAACGAGAATAGGCGTTACGGAAAAGAGCAGAATTCGAGCTGGAAGTTCTAAAAAAAAGGAAGAATTCGAACAGAAAAGTCACTTTCGAACGTGAGACAAGCAGCAAGTTATCAGACAATCGATAATTATCGTAATCGAGGCTATTCCGTCTCTATGATCTGCGAGGTGTTGAAAGTTGCAAGAAGCGCCTACTACAAGCATAAGAACAGAGTTAAACCGCAGAAGGAAAAGGATGATGAGCAACTATGTGCATTAATTCAGGAGTATCACGCTACCTTTGACGGTATTCTCGGATACAGGCGAATGAGCATGTTCATTAATCGTTTAATGATGCATTTAGGGATTTCGGCAAGAATTCGAAGAAAGAAAGTGAACCGCAAGAGATCAAAGCCGGACTATGTGAAAGAGAATGTTTTGGCAAGAGACTTCCATGTGGGAAAACCGAATGAAAAATGGTTAACTGATGTAACGGAGTTCTCCATTCCGAACGACTCAAGAAAACTATATTTGAGTCCAATTATGGATTTGTACGACAATAGTATTATTGAGTATGAACTTTCACTAAGAAACTCCAACCATTTTGTTTTCAAGATGTTTGATCGAGCCGTGGCCAATAATCCAAGTGCAAAACCGATATTTCACAGCGATCGCGGTTTTTCTTATACTGGGGCTGTTTTTAAGCGCAAGATTGAGAAGGCAGGAATGACACAAAGTATGTCACGTGTTGGCAAATGCATTGACAATGGACCGATGGAAGGCTTTTTCGGAACCTTGAAAGCAGAAATGTTCTATGGTAGAAAATTTGATTCCTTGGAAGCTCTCAAGAACAAGATTAAAATGTATATCCAGTTTTACAATAATAAAAGATTTCAAAAAAAATTAGGATGCTTGGCTCCGATGGAATATCGGAATCAAACATCCTACTGTGCATAATTTTAATTAAATGGCCTGTCTACTTGACAGGGGGCAGTTCAGAATGCCGCGGAGTACTACTATTCAACAAATGATGGGAAATGGTACTCATGCGAAAGAGATGAGTTTGTTGACTCAAAGGTAATTCAAGATGCGTTAATGAGGGTGGCCGAGCGTCGAATGGCAATCATGTATCATCGGACTGGAATCAAAAGATATCGCAAAAGTTATAAGAGCCGGTGCTATAATTCGATAATCGAAGAAGCTTTAAAGAAAATGGGAGAAGAGATAAGCGGATTGAAAATGAATAATTAAAAAACAAAAGACCTTGGCGAATTGAACTAAAACCTAGAAAGTAGACACTTAAAAAAAGTGATCTTCTCTTCTAAGTTTTTCTTGTTTGATAACCTAAGAAGAATTAAAATACAGATATATGAGAGGAGGACAAATATGTCAGATTTTAAGTATGAAATAGTTGAACATGTGGTTGTATTATCTGAAAAGGGAGATTGGACGAAAGAATTGAATATTGTCAGTTGGAATGGACGCCCTGGGAAATATGACTTACGAGATTGGAACCATGAAGAAGGGAAAATGAGAAAAGGGATAACGATTACGAATGAGGAACTTGAGAAGCTTCGTGATACCTTGAACGCATTGGAGCTCAATAAATAAAAATTGCAATCTTATGTATAAGCACGATTGTATGAATTGTGAACGTGGGTGATGATGTAATCGCCCGCGTTTTGTTATAGAATAAATAAGTGAATATGAAAAGTTCGAAAGGCAAACAAGAGGAGATTTTAATGAAAAACTCAGAAGTGTTTTTATCGACATATCAAGAGATAGAAGAATATTTCCAACGGGAGTTGGATTCGAGCCATCATCTACGCTTTTACGAGATGGTGAATCGGATGAAAAAAAAGAGCGCAGCTGTACGTCGTTATGAATTTGATCTTCGGGAATATGCAGATCTGCGTAACGCTATAACCCATGGGAATATGGGGGAGGATGTGGCGATTGCTGAACCCCATGACAAGGTCGTAGAAGACTTGCAGAAAATTCGGGATCAGATTGTGGCTCCGCCTGTCATCACAAAGATTGTTACCCATGATGTAAAGACCATTGATGGATCAATGAGATTCTCCGATGCACTGGGTCTAATGAAAGAGCATGGCTATGGGCAACTTCCTGTATATGAAGAAGAACAATATCAGGGAATTTTCAATGGTGAAATTGTCATGCGCTGGTTGCGGTCTAATCATAAGCGAGAGGTGTTGAAGATGAATCAAGTTACAGTCAATGAAATCATTGATAGTGATTCAGCACAAAGTCATCAAGTAATATTTAAACCACGCGCAGCTTCCGTACTCGATATTCAAGAAACGGTAGAGCGATATACGGACAAGCAATATCGCTTGCAGGCTATTATTATCACCGAGAATGGCAAGCCGACTGAGAAACCATTAACGATTATTACCTCGGCAGATTTGCCATTGATTTTTGAGTAAATCGACAAGAGACAGGACCCTTTGTAAGGGTTCTTTTTTTGTGATAAGCCATTCGAATATATGTGTATTCAAGCTACCTTGATGATTTTATCGTATTTTTTAGGATTGTGGAGAAACAAAAGTTTTTTTAAGTGAGAACGAGTTTTAATAGCGTGAATATTGGGAATAGAATATAATGGAATCAAAACAATCTGCTAATAAATAACATTGCTGAGAACGAAAGACTAAAGAACGGTTTAGCAGTCTGGAGGGAGATGTAAGAGATGGAAAGAATCAAAGACTACTTCAAAGTACATTTCGATAAAGATCTTTCTTGTTATCAGGAAGAATTCTTGAAACGATCCATTGAGAAAAGAATGGCTGAAAATGGTATTGATAATGAGGCTTTATATGCAGCTAAGCTTGAGAACAATCAAGAAGAAGCAGAATGTTTTTTGTCTGCATTAAGTGTTTATTACTCAGAATTCTTTAGAGAACCCTTTGCTTTTTGGTATCTTGAAAAACATATTATTCCCGAGATTATGCGAAAGAAAAAACAAGGGCAGGAAATACGAATATGGTCGGTTGGATGTTCTATTGGACAGGAGCCATATTCAATTGCGATCTTGTTGAATGAAATGATACAAAGAAGCAAGATTGATATAAACGTAAGAATATTTGCTTCTGATATTTCAGGAACCTTGCTTGAGCGGGGAAGACTAGGCAATTATAGTCGACTGGAAATGAAACAGTTAAAGCTAGAATATCTTGATAAATATTTTACTGAAAGTGGGGATCACTATGAAGTGAGTCCATCAATCAAAAATCAAGTGACTTTTCTTGCTTATGATATTTTAGATGCGAATACAATCTGCCCAGCTGAAAGTATCTTTGGTGAATTTGATATTATCTTTTGTCGTAATCTGATGATCTATTATCATGCTGATTATCAAAAAATGATTTTAAATAAGCTCGAACGATCTTTGGTATCAGGTGGTTATTTAATTACTGGAGAAGCAGAAAGTGCCTATGCTGAAATGTGGTTGAAGCATAAGCCCCTCATGTTGTCAGGAGCAGTGTTTAAATCGGATTTCGATAGGAGGATGTAAGGTGAATTTTAATCAGATGAATATTGGAAAACAATTGAAAATAGGTTTCTTGATTTTGGCATTGTTAATGGGGTTAATGAGTGTGTTTACCCTTTGGCAAACTTATGAATTGTCAAGGCAAACAGAACTTTTATATGGTCATCCTCTTCAAGTAAGACGTGCCCTGGATAATATTAAAATTAATCAACAGAAGATGAGTGTTGCTATTCTGAACATGCAAGTCGCTGACAGCGATGAAAGTTTGGTCCAAGCGTATGATCTTCTCTTAGGGTACAAGGCAGAGATCCCTAAATATATGGATATTTTAGATGAATTGTACTTGGGGCCAGAGGAAGATATTGTAAAAATAAATACGTCTTATATTCTTTGGGAAGAAATGGTTTTGCGAAATGCGAGCTTGTTGCTACAAGGAGAACAGGTAAGTGTGAAGGCGAATATGAAGCCTGGCAGTGAGTATGATTTGCATACAGAAGTTCTTCAAGAATCTTTTGATACTGTGGATATCTTTGCGAAACAAAAAGCAGATTATTTGTATCAAACATCGGAACAGAGTCGAAAAGATATTATAGTGACGAATTTTGCACTTTTTGCAACATTTATGATAATTGTTTATGTGTTGTCAAGACGAATCTATAGTAATGTCCAAGACCCTCTACGTGACTTGGTTGGAGTTATTAAAGAAGTCGATAGTGGAAATTTATCGGAGCGCAGTTCGATTTCGTTGAATAATGAGTTTGGTGAATTGGCAACAGGATTAAATGGGATGTTAATCAGCATAGAGAATAATGTGAAGCTGAACGAAAAAAGCGCTTCACTTTCTGAAATTATGTTAGCTGATGATCATATTGAAATCTTTTTTGAGAGCCTGTTATCGGGCTTGTTAAATAATACAAATGGTCAGTTAGGAGGCGTCTATCTTCTTGATGAGGCAGAAAGCACCTATGAGTTATTTGTCTCCATTGGTATGGATAAGAATAAAAGGATCGCCTTTGATCGAGCAAGTCTAGAAGGAGAGCTGGGTCTTGCAATGGGTAGTCGTAAGATTCAGGTGTTGAAACAAGTATCTGAAAGTACTCGTTTTGTATATCCCGCAGCCATGGGGAATTTGCTTCCGAAAGAGCTAATTACAATTCCAATTATGAATCAAGACCGCATTATTGCTTTTATTACTTTAGGGAGCGTAGTTGGATTTAGTGAATTGACATTGGTACATTTAGAAGAAGAACGAACAGTGATGAGTACACGGATACAAAGTGTGATTGATATACAACAGAAAAAGATGAATAAAGAAAAATTAGAAATGCAAAATACGGAGTTAGAAGCCCAGAAAGCTGAACTGGATGCGCTGAGTACAGAATTAAAAGAACAAAATCACGAGCTGGAACAGCAAAAGGAAGAATTGAGTGAGGCAAATCGATTGAAGACGAATTTTCTTTCAAATATGAGCCATGAGCTTCGTACGCCATTGAATTCAGTGATTGCCTTGTCAGGTGTTCTAGAGCGGCGCTTAAGAACCAAAATATCCGAAGAAGAAAGTAGTTATTTAGAAGTGATTGGGCGAAGCGGGAAGAACCTTTTGGAAATGATTAATGAAATATTGGATATTTCAAGAATTGAGTCTGGACGAGAAGAACTTGATCTCTATCAGTTTGATCTCAATGACTTGGTAGGTGATGTGTTTTCAATGTTGGCTCCTCTTGCTGAAGAGAAAGGAATTGAGCTTAAGTACAGAAATGATGGTCAAGAAAACCTAATTATGAGCGATGAGAAAAAAATTCGCCATATTATTCAAAACCTTTTGAGTAACGCAGTAAAGTTTACCGATCAAGGATCTGTTGAAATAGCGATTGAGATTGATTCGGACCAAGTGAAATTTACAGTTACAGACACAGGAATTGGAATCTTGGAGGAAAATAAGGATAGTATTTTCGAAGAATTTCGTCAGGCTGATAGCAGTACGACCAGAATGTATGGTGGTACCGGTTTGGGCCTTGCGATCGTAAAAAAATATACAGAGTTCTTAAAAGGCACAATCTCGGTTGATAGCAATTATGGAGAAGGTTCAATCTTTACAGTTATAATTCCACAACTTCATTTACCGGATGAAGGGGTGAGTCAAATCATCAAGAAAAGGTATGACTCTACTTTCGAGTTTTCTTCTGCAGTTTTGTCGAATACGAAAGTGGTACAAAATGACGGGCGTTTAGACCACTTGCTCATCGTTGAAGACAGTGAACCTGCGGTTATTCAACTACGAGATGTTTTCGAGGAAGAAGGGTACAGGGTGACCGTTGCACGAAACGGATATGAGGCCATTCAGATGATTGCAGAAAGTCAACCTGATGGGATTATTCTTGATTTGATGATGCCAAAAATTGATGGATTTACGGTATTGCAAACGATACGGGAAAGTGAACTTACAGCGAAGATTCCGGTATTGGTCTTATCGGCTAAGCATATTACAAAAGATGAGTTGAGTCAGTTGAAACATAATCATGTTTACCAATTGATTCAAAAAGGAAATATTAACCTCACTAAGCTAAAGTATGCTGTATCGACAATGATTCATCCCATTGAACCGCCATCAGAACCGATTCAAAAAGTAGTGTTCGATCAAGCGAAGAAACCAGTGGTTCTTGTTGTTGAGGATAATCCAGATAATATGCTTACGGCACGTGCCGTGCTGAGCGATCAGTTTATTGTGATTGAGGCTGAAGATGGTGAGACCGCGGTTCGAATGGCTGCAGACCATATACCGGATATTATTTTAATGGACAATGCGCTTCCCGGTATGGATGGTGTGGAAGCCTTTAAAGAAATACGAAAGAAAAGTGAGCTTGCTCATATTCCGGTGATTGCATTAACGGCGAGTGCATTGACAACGGATCGTGAAATTTTTCTAGCATATGGATTTGATGCTTTTATTTCAAAGCCAATTATTGAAGAGGAATTAGTAAAAGCCATAAAAGGGGTTTTATATGGATTCTAAATATCGATTTTTAATTATTGATGATGTAGAGGATAATTTAATTACGTTGAAGGCATTGATTTTGGAAGTATTTCCGTATGCTATTGTAAGTGTAACGCAAAGTGGTAAGAGAGGGATTGAGCTGGCAAGAGAAATGGAGCCCGATGTTATTTTATTGGATATTTTAATGCCTAAGATGGATGGATTTGAAGTTTGCAAACGGATTAAGGCAGATCCTTTATCTGTCGGAATTCCCATTCTTTTTATCACAGCATTGAAAAGTGACAAAAAAAATCGGATGAGAGCCCTTCATAGTGGTGGGGAGGCCTTTTTAACAAAGCCCGTTGATGAAGTTGAACTTTATGTTCAACTGCGAAGCATGCTTAAAATACGCGAAAAAAATAAAAGTGATAAAGAAAAGACAGAGAAGTTGAATGAACTTGTATTGAAAAGAACCGTAGAACTTGAAGAGCATAAGGAAAAGTATAAAAGCCTTTTGGAAGATCTGCCAGCGTTAATCTGTGAGTATCAGCCAGATTCTACCTTAACTTATGTCAATCAATCGTATTGTGACTACCACAATCGGACCAGCGAGGAGCTAATTGGCACAAAGTTTTTGAACTTATTAACAGAGAGACACAGAGAGAAGATTAAAAGAAGCTTTATGATTCTTTCACCAGATACGCCATTAAATATATCGATGGAACAAGATCAGGTAAATGGTGAGATGGTTTGGCTCGAATGGAGAAATCGAGCGATATTTGACAATGAAGGTCAGATTATGCAATTTTATTCAATTGGAGTAGATGTGACACAGCGAAAAAAAGCAGAGCAAAATCTGGTTTTTCTCAGCTATCACGATCATCTCACTGGTCTTTACAATCGACGTTTTTTTGAAGAAGAGTTAAAACGATTAGACCAAGCTCGAAACTTACCATTAACGATTGTTATGGCTGATGTGAATGGGTTAAAAATTGTGAATGATTCTTTTGGTCATGCTGCAGGAGATCAATTATTGGAAAGAGTCGCTGATGCAATGAGAATTGGTTTTCGAGCAGACGATATTATTGCAAGAATCGGTGGAGATGAGTTTGCTATGATTCTGTCAAAAACAGATATGGAGGCGGCGAATCAAATCATAAATAGAGCAAAAGATAAGATGAAAGTGCTTTCAAAAGGGAATATATTACAATCTGTATCATTTGGCTTTCATACAAAAATCCATACTGACGAAAATATTAACGAAGTCTTTGCTCAGGCAGAAAACTTCATGTATCGCCATAAAATATATGAAAGTGCAAGTATGAGAAGCAAGGTTGTTGAACTGGTCATGAGTAGTTTATTTGAGAAAAGCCAAAGAGAGATGAGTCATTCTAGACGAGTTGGTGAGATTGCGGCTTCTATTGCCAAAGAAATGGATTTTTCTGAAGAACACATAATGGAAATTCGAACAGCTGGGTGTATTCATGACATTGGCAAAATCGGCGTACAAGAGAAAATTTTAAATAAAGATGGAAAGCTTACAAAGGATGAGTGGGGGGAAATTAAAAAACATCCAGAAGCGGGTCGTCGAATTCTTTCCTCGATTGACGACTTTAAAATTATTGCTGAGTATATTCAAGCTCATCACGAAAGATGGGATGGAAAAGGGTACCCCGATGGAATTTTTGGCAATGAAATTCCGGTAGAAGCAAGAATTATATCGGTTGCTGATGCCTATGATGCAATGACATCAGAACGATCATATCGAGAGCCAATGGAAAGAGAGGTTGCTGTAGAGGAGATTATGAAGAATTCTGGCAGTCAATTTGACCCCTCGGTTGTGGATGCATTTTTAGCAATAGAAATGCCGGATGACTGGAATGTACAGCAAACTGATGAGGCCTTTTTTTGTTTTAATGCCTAGTGCAGGAATAAAGCAAACGTTAGTTAAATATTTTTTTTTTCGATTCTATGAATTAGGAGTAAAGTATGAGAATTCGACTTGCGACAGAGTATGATTTAAAAGACTTAACTGAGATCTATAATCAAGCGATTGTAAGAGGAACCTGTAATGCCTTTACGGAAACCTTTGAGGTGGAAGATCGAAGGGATTGGTTTGAATCGCATCAGAATAAACAGTACCCTCTGTATGTATATGAAAAGGATGAACGAGCCGTTGGTTTCGTGTATTTTACTGCATATCGGCCAGGACGCCTGGCAATGCAAGGGACTGCGGAAATTAGTTATTACATTCATCAGGACTTTCAAGGGATGGGCATAGGCTCTCAGCTGATGGAATTTGGATTAGAAAGGGCAGAGGGACTGGGCTTTGATACCTTAATTGCAATTCTTTTGAGTGTGAATGAAGGCAGCTTTGCTTTGCTTAAGAAGTTTGACTTTGCTGAATGGGGACGCCTCTTGGGAGCGGTGCAACTGCCTCTTGGGCGGTGCGATCATTTGTATTACGGACGGAAGATTGGAAAAGATGAAAGTGAATAGGAAACAGTGCAGACGCATTCGATTATTCGATGCGTCTTTTTTTTGGAATGATGATATTGGATTAGCTTTTTGTATGTAATTTTTGGTTGCGGTATTTGTTGGGTGACATGCCCACGACATTCTTAAAGGCACGGCTGAAATAGTGTTGGCTGTTGTAACCGACTTTTTCTGAGATCTCTTTCATGGAACAGACTTTGTCTGGATGGAGGAGGAGTTGAATGGCCATGGTCGTTCTGGTTTTGTTCAGATAATTGGTAAAGCTCATCCCGGTTTTTTGTTTAATGATACGGGTGATATAGGATTCGCTTACAAAATACTTTTCCGCGATGGTATGGAGGGACAGATGATTGTTAGAGTAATTCTCTTTGATGTATTGGATGGCCAAGTTTCCAATATCCTCGGGAGGATTTTGCTCGCCGATCGATTCTTTTAATAGGCTTTTTTCCCACGTTCGATTAGAGTAGGCTTCCATGGCTTTTTCAATTACAGTTTGAAAACTACGGTAGTCAATGGGTTTTAATAGATAAGTAAATACGCCAAGATCCAGGGCTTTTTGTGCATATGAAAATTGGTTATAACCTGAAATGATAATGATTTTCGCGTCTTTGTCAATGCTCCTTACATGCTCGATGACCTCGAGTCCGTTGGTGAGGGGCATGTTGATGTCCATGAGAATAATCTCTGGGCGAAATTTTTCAATCGCTAAGATAGCTTCCTGTCCATCTTCTGCCAAGGCCACCACATGAAGATCGAGGTCGTAGGATTCGATTAGTTTTTTAAGACCGGAACGAATGATTTCTTCATCATCGGCAATTACAACTCGATACATGGCAATTCCTCACTTTGGATCGGGATTTTTAAGAGTACAATGGTGCCTTGGTTCTCTAGACTGGTGACTCTGATTTGGTAGTCATCACCAAAGGCATATTTTAATCGCTCATTGATATTGTAGAGACCATAATGATCCGATTCCACGGAGTTGGCCAGATTGGTTTGAAGATGTGCCAATTGTTGGGGATTCATGCCGATTCCATCATCACGAACTTCGATCAAAAGAAATCCGGAATCGGAGGATACGATGATTTCGATATGGCCATTTTCTTTTCTTGGCTTCAAGCCATGATAGATGGCATTCTCCACAAGGGGTTGAATAATGAGTTTGGGTACCATTTTTTGTGTAATGACAGGGTCTACGGTGATGGTGTGATTCACTTTGTCCTTATAGCGTACCTGTTGGATATCTAGATAATTTTGTACATGTTCAATCTCTTTGGCAAGGGGAATATATTCATTGCCGGCGCTTAGAGAAATACGAAAGAAGCGAGAGAGAGAATTGACGAGGTCTGCAACCTCAAAGGCATCATATTCCAAGGCTTTCCACTGCAAGGTATCCAAGGTGTTGTAAAGAAAATGTGGATTGATTTGCGATTGCAAAGCACGGAATTCAGCATTTCTTTTTTGTTTTTGCTCGTGGACAACTTGGTTGATTAGGTTTTCAATTTTACTTAGCATCTGATTGAAGACCTGACCCAAAACAGAAACTTCGTCAGTGTTATGGAAATCATAGTATGACTGCAGATTACCGTGAGAGACTTCAATCATATTTGTTTTTAGTGATTGAATTGGTTTGACGATGGAGTTAGAGACGATGACCGCCAAAAAGATCGAAATGATAAACAAGAGAATGCCGACGTAAAGAATATAACGGATGATGCTGTCTGTTTGTGCAGTTATCATTCTGTTTTCAATCATGGTGCAAAGAATCCAATCCTCGGTGTAGGGAATTGAAGAATAAAATACCGTCGAGTCTTGATTCGACATGTTAATTAGATCCACAGTGCCGGAAGATTGTGTTAGGTTGGAGTGGACAATAGAAGCAAGTCCATTGGAGGAAAGGTAGTTTTCTCGCAAAGAAGTCGCATCAATAGAATAAATATCTTGGTTTGTATTCATAATCCAAGTGAAGCCATTGTATAGATCAATGGTATCAACGATTTCTGAGAATTTTTTTATGTTAACGGAACCATTAATGAATCCAACCCTTTCATTTTGCTCGTTGATGATGGGATAACAAAGAATAAAAATCGGATTGTTGTCGGACTTGGAAACAATGGGATTACTGATGATATATTCATTCTTTGTTGTCATCGTTTCTAAAAAGTAATCTCGTGTTGAGATATCAATGGTGATTTGGTCATTGACCCAGCCTTGGCCATCGATGCCCCCGATAGCAAAGGTTTCATTTGGATTCCCGTATTGGCCGCGCAAGACTTCATTTAACTGTGAAAGATATGGCTTTATTTCCTCAAAATTCATGGTTTTTGTTGATGGATTTTCATGGATAATTCGAATTTCACTAATTCTTTGGTTCAACCAAGACCCGATCTCGTTGGCTTTTGAGTCGATTAGTTGGGCTGTATTGTGTTCTAGTTCCTCCATTCGCAAGGTCTTGATCTTGGTTTCCATTAAAAAGGAAAGAACGGATAGACTTAAGGCAATGATGAGTACAAAGGAACAAATGATTTTTGATCGTAGAGACATGGGCTCACCTTTACATGATTTGACATTTATAAATACTTCTCTCATTATACCGGAACGATAGGGCTTTTCAAGTGGATGCTTGAGAGTTCAAAAAGTGGAAATCTGGTGTAAATACAAAGAGTAGGGAAGCTGATAAACTTGTATTTGAAAGTGTTACATTTTTAACAAATACAAGGGGGAATAAAAATGAAGAAGATTTTGATCTATTTATTAATGATTGCCATGATTATTACGGCAACAGGTTGTTCGCAAGGTGCGGCAGTTGATGAGCCGGAAGTTATGAAGACAGCGATTGAGAATGGTACCTATGCCGGGGTAGGCGAAGGTAAAGGCGGCGATCTTTCAATCGAAGTAACCATCGAAGACGATGTGATTACAGCCATCAATGTCCTGGAGCAAAATGAAACAGAAGGACTCGATCAGGCAATTGATACATTGACAGAAGAAATTCTCCGTACCAATTCGCTAGAGGTAGATATGGTTGCGGGAGCAAGTGTAACATCAAATGCTTTCGTTCAAGCGGTAACAGTAGCTTTGGGTGCAGCAAATGCGACACCGGACATGCTGAAAAAAATTGATCTTGTTGAAGTAGTCGATGTGAGAGAAACCCTTACAGAAGCATGCGATGTTGTTGTTATTGGGGCAGGTGGTGCAGGACTGACGGCAGCGATTGAAGCCAAAGCGGCTGGTGCGAATGTCATCGTCTTGGAGAAGATGCCAGCAGCAGGTGGTAATACATTGATATCTGGAGCAGAATATGCAGCTTCTAATAACTGGCTTCAAAAAGAAATGGGAATTGAAGACAGCGTTGAGCAACATATTGAAGATACATTAAAGGGTGGAGATCATGTGAATGATCCTGCATTGGTTCGTGTGGTTGCAGAAAATGCGCTTGCAGGTGCCGAGTGGTTGCGCGATTTTGTAGGCGTTGTTTGGGAAGACGAGTTGATGCAGTTTGGTGGTCATTCTGCCAAACGAAGCTTGGTTCCTGAAGGAGCAAGCGGAAGAGCCATTATTACTAAGCAATTGGCGAAAGCGGAAGAGATGGGAATTTCGGTTCTATTAAACACAAAAGCAACGGCTTTGGTTACTGATGAAAACGGAAAAGTTGTTGGAGTTGAAGCGGAAGGAAAAGAGAATGACTACATCTTTGAAACCAACAAAGCAGTGATCATTGCATCAGGCGGTTTTGGATCCAATGTAGAAATGCGTGTGAAGTACAATCCAGATATTGATGGATCGATTCTTTCTACAAATTCACCGGGAAGCACAGGCGATGGCATTGTCATGGCAGAAGCCGTTGGTGCAGATTTGACGGGTATGGAATATATTCAGACTTATCCAATTTGTGATCCTTTATCAGGTACGCTTTTGTATGTGGATGACGCTCGTCTTTACGGACACACTGTCATCGTCAACAAAGAGGGTAAGCGTTTTGTAGAAGAATTGGGACGTCGCGATGTGATGTCCATGGGAATCAAAGCACAAACCGGTAGCGTTTGTTATGAATTGATGGATCAAAATGGATTTGAAAAGAGCTACTTGCAAGAGAACCATGCGGCAGAGATTGACTACTTGTATAACAATGACTTGTTTGTAAAAGCAGATACATTAGAAGAAGCAGCAGCCTTCTTCGATATCGATGCAGCAGAGTTGCAAACCACTGTCGACAATTATAATCAATATGTTGCAGCTGGCGAAGACTTGGAATTCCACAAGCGAAGCTTGCCATCTACAATTGAAAAAGCACCATACTACATTTTAAAAGCGGTACCGGCTGTTCACCATACCATGGGCGGAATCATGATTAATGAGAGCGCACAAGTCGTTAGTGAGGAAGGTACGGTAATTGAAGGCTTGTTTGCAGCTGGCGAAGTAACAGGCGGCATTCACGGCAAAAACCGTTTGGGAAGCAACGCGATAGCAGATATTACGGTATTTGGTCGAATTGCAGGACAAAACGCAGCAAAATAGTATAAATGAGGTAAATCAATAACACTGTTGGCACATTGTTATAACAGGTACTGAGTGAGATGGTTTGAAAAGGGGATCGGGGAAAGGGATGATCCAAATAGAATAGTGACGGAAGATTGTTTCCGGGAATAAAAAATAGAGAATGTCGCCATTATGGCGACATTCTCTATTTAAGTAAGGATGTATTGCTATAAAAGGATATGGAAAAGTTTCTTTAGTTATTAGGGAAGAAAGCAATTCCAGTAAGGCAAATTAAGGAGTTTAGAACCAGCCACGAATCTTCATGGCATCGGCAACACGTTTGATGGAAATCATGTAAGCTGCAGTTCGCATTTCTACATGCTGGTGATCCATCATTTCCCAGATTGCGTTGAAAGCATCTACCATCAAGCGTTCTTGCTTCTCTTGTACTTCGTTGAATCCCCAATAGTAGTTTTGTAGGTTCTGTACCCATTCGAAGTACGAAACCGTTACACCACCGGAATTGGCTAAAATATCTGGAACGATCAGGATGCCTTTAGCGTTCAATATTTTTCCTGCTTCTGGAGTGGTTGGACCATTTGCACCTTCACAGACGATTTTTGCTTTAATTTTATCTGCATTATCGCTTGTGATCGCATTTTCTAATGCGCATGGTGCGAAGATTTCAACGTCTAAGCCAAAGATTTCGTCACGGCCTAGTTCTTCGTCTGCTCCTGGGAAGCCTTTGATGTCGTCTCTGTTTTTCTTATATTCCATCAAAGCGAGAATATTTAATCCATCTTTTCGGTATAGGCAGCATGACGCATCAGATACGGCAACGACTTTTACACCGGCTTGCATTGCGTAAAATGCTGCGAAGCTGCCAACATTGCCAAAGCCTTGAATTGCAACTGTTGTTTGTTTCAGGTCAATGCCTTTTTTCTTTGCGGATTCGCGAATCATTAAGAATACACCGTAGCCTGTCGCTTCTGTACGAGCTAGAGAACCACCGAATTCAACGGGTTTGCCAGTGATGACACCCGGAATGAGTTCGCCATGCATTTTAGAAAACTCGTCTACCATCCAAGACATAATTTGTCCATTTGTATTCACATCGGGTGCTGGAATGTCTTTGCGATCCCCAATAAATTCGCCAAGGGCACGTACGTAACCGCGTGACAATCGTTCTAGTTCTCCTTGCGACAATTGTTTTGGATCAACAATGATTCCGCCTTTGCCGCCTCCGTATGGAAGACCGACAACACCGCATTTAAATGTCATCCAAGTAGAAAGTGCACGAACTTCATCCAAAGAAACGTTTGGATGGAATCGGATGCCGCCTTTTGTTGGTCCAACTGCATCATTATGTTGTGCTCGAAAGGCTTCAAATATACGAAGACTACCGTTGTCCATTTTTACGGGTACAGGGAATGATAGAACACGCATCGGTTGTTTTAAGAGTTCATATACTGCTGGATCTGTTTGCAATTGATTGCACGCCGTTTTTACTTGATGTTGCGCAATCTCAAAAGGGTTTAATGTTTTTTCTGCCATTGAAATGCCTCCTAAAAATTTACGATTATGAAAATATATTTTCATTACCGAAAGAATGATTTCAGAATATCACAGAAATGAAAAAAATGACATCGTTTTCTATGAATAAATCGCAATTACTTTATGAACAAATTGCAACAAAAAACTCGTAGAAGATGATCTACGAGTTTTTTGTTTGATTGAGCCATAGCCAAAAAATACGCTATTAAGCCAACTTTTAGCGTGATGGTGTTTGTATAAAAAAGATATCCTCAATAAAGGCAAGCAATGATATACTAGGAAACATCGTATTTATTCAAGTTGCTTTTGAGAGAGGCATGATATTGGCCACGACGAAGGTTTATTAGTAGTGGATGTTCATTTCTTTTAGCAAGGCGTCTTTGCGATCCAGTGCAGCTAAGGTTTCTTTAGGATTAAGACGACCAATACTGACAACCAATGCGTTCATAATGGACATGGCTGAAACGAATGAATAAGAATTCTTTGGGTTTGCGGCGATCAAGGTAATATCCGATAGGACAGACAAAGGGGAAGAAAAGCTATCAGTGATGGCGATAATTTTTGCTCCACAGTTTGAAAAGTACTCTGTGACATGCGCTGTCTGCTTTGTATACTTTGAAAAACCAATTGATACCAAAACTGAATCATTATCTATAGTCATGATTTTATCGAATAGATCTCCGGTGCCGGGAGCAACGAGTTGTGTATTGGGTCGAATTTCTTTAAGTAAAAAGTAAAAATAATAGGCGACGGAGTAAGAGGAACGCAATCCGATGATATAAATTTTTTTCGCCTTATCAATGGTGTCCACAGCTGAGAGAAATTCATTTGTCAGACTTTCTGTTAAGGTTGCTTTCAGATTTTCGATATTGGCATTCAAAACGCTTGCCAAAACATCGTCTGTATTTTCGTCTAAAAGCGAGAGTCTAATTTCTTTTCGGTCAATCGTTTCTTTCTTAACAATTTGTTGTAGATCTTTTTGAAATGCGGGAAACCCTGTATATCCTAATTCTTTGGAAAAGCGCGTGATACTGGCCGGGCTGACCTCCGCGTAGGTGCTAAATTCGATGATCGACATAAAAACGATTGTAGAATGACTTTCACGTACAAGATCAGCTAGTTTTTTATTCACTTTCGAAAAGGAATCGTATTTTTGATTGAGAATTAGAAAAATATCGTTACTCATATGGTTTCACCATCCTCTGATTATTATAGTGATTATAGTTTATCATATCATGTTCGAGAATAATTCTTAAAGATTCTCATAATAGATTTTGAATAGTGAAAAGAAATGAAAATATATTTTCAATTTATACTTGAAAACATATTTTCATCTATGCTATACTATGAAAAGATAATAACATTACGAAACAATTAAAGTGATTGTCACAGAGATTCCTGCAATTGTTAACTCAATGGAAACAGCATTGATAGCGAGAGGAGGAAAATTTATTTCCAATCAAGGAAAACGCTTCGCAAAAAGGGGATGAGAAAAGGTTTAGCGAGTTGGTACTTTGTGGGCGATCAATCAAAACGGAAAGAAGGCGTTATTGTATTAGGTAATTAAATAATGAGTTGGAGGTTTGAATGAAGAATTCTGGAAACGTAACAAAGAAGATCTTATGGTACATGGTACTCGGGGTAATAGTCGGTGTGTTTTTGAATAGAATTTCAGATAATGTCATCGTACAAAAGTATTTATTAGGATTTATTTTCAAACTTGGTAGTAAAGGATTTGTCGCACTAATTAAGATGGTTGTTGTACCTTTGGTATTTTTCTCATTAATTGTGGGAACGTCCGAAATGGGCGATATCGCTAAACTTGGAAGAATTGGCACAAAGACGTTGTTTTTTTACTTGGGCACAACGGCTGTTGCCTTGATCATTGCAGTAACATTCGCAACGTTCATCCAGCCAGGTGTTGGTTTTGACCTAAGTGGATATACGGATGCGGTTGCAAGTTTCCAAGCGAAAGAAGCGCCACCGATTGCTGATGTATTTTTGAATATAATTCCAAAAAATCCAGTTGAGTCTTTGGCATCAGGCAACATGTTACAAATCATATTCTTCGCAATGCTATTGGGCGGTTGTATGACAGTACTTGGTGATAAAGCAGCCAAGACACGACAATTTTTCAATGAAATGAACGATATCATGATCCAAATGGTATGGGCGGTTATGAAAGTTGCACCATGGGGTGTATTCTTCTTATCAGCAGATACCTTTACAAAACTTGGATTTGCTGCATTTGTTCCATTGGGAAAATATATGTTAACCGTATTAGGTGCATTGGCCATTCATGCAGTAGTTACCTACGGATCACTTTTGGTCGGTGTAGGCAAATTAAATCCTGTACAATTTATTAAGAACTTCTTGCCAGCGTTATCAGTATCATTCTCTACAGCTAGCAGTAACGCAACACTTCCAATTACATTAGATACAGTAACAAAACGTTGTGGTGTAGATAAAGAAGTGAG
Organism: Gottschalkiaceae bacterium SANA; assembly: GCA_036323355.1. GTDB lineage: Bacteria > Bacillota > Clostridia > Tissierellales > GPF-1 > GPF-1. The sequence goes on from AP028876.1 coordinate 407,715, forward strand.
TGCATTTACGATTCCTTTAGGTGCAACCGTTAATATGGACGGTTCAGCAATTACACAAGGGGTTGCAACCATTTTCATCGCACAGGCCTACGGCATACCGCTTGGCTTTTCGGCCTTGATGATGGTTGTTGTAACTGCAACATTGTCTTCTGTTGGTACAGCCGGAGTTCCGAGTGCATCAATGATTATGTTGGCGATGGTACTTGGCCAAGTTGGTCTGCCAGTTGAAGCAATTGGTATTATTATTGGTGTTGATAGATTGTTGAGCATGACAAGAACCATGTTGAATGTTTCGGGCGATGCGATCTGTACGATGTTGATTGCAAAAAGCGAAGGTCAGTTCGATGAAAGTGTCTTTAATCAAGAAAATTTAATTGAAGAAAAAGCGGCATAAGAATAAAGGGTTAATAAGAATGGCATTTGGCTTTGCATAGAAATGGCAAAGCCAAATGCTATCTCAATTATGAGTGAAATTATGAGGTGATTATGATGATAAGCAGACGAGCAAAAAATATGGAACCTTCAATGACAGCGGTAGTGAAGTCTAAAGTTGCCGATTATAAAAGCCGAGGAGTTGACATCATTTCTATGAATGTTGGCGAATCGGACTTTAATACACCAGAAAACATCAAAGACGCTGGAATTGCAGCCATCCAAGCAAACCATACAAGGTATACGCCAACTGCAGGCCTTAACCAATTAAAAGAAGGGATTGCAAAGAAGCTGTTGAAGGAGAACAAAGCGGTTTACGACAAAGGTGAGATTTGTGTAACTACCGGTGCAAAGTTAGCGGTGTATAATACGATTTTTGCCATGTGTGATGAGCAGGATGAAGTGATTATTCCAACTCCGTGCTATGTTAGTTATGTTGATATGGTGAAATTGGCAGATGCAAAACCGGTTTTGGTTGAAACGGATATCACGAATGGATTTCAATTGGATGTTGCTAAATTGGAAGCAGCGGTTACGGATCGAACTAAAGTGATTTTGATCAACAACCCGAATAATCCGACAGGTGCGGTATATAGTCGAGAATCATTAGAGGCATTGGCAGAGTTGGCAGTGAGAAAAAATTTATACATTGTATCGGATGATGTGTACGAACGTTTCGTCTATGATGGAGCAGAGTATGTATGTATTGCTTCACTAAATGAAGAGATTAAGAAAAGAACCGTTGTGATTAATGGCTTTTCCAAAGGATTTAATATGACGGGTTGGAGAATTGGATACGCTGCAGGACCGAAAAAAATCATTAAAACGATTACAAGCTTGCAGGGGCATATGACGTCTAATACCAACACGATTTCTCAATGGGCTGCTTGCGAAGCCTTAGTTGGTGAGCGAGAGACGATTGAAAATATGGTGAATGAATTCCAAAATAGACGAGATACGGTTTACGAAAAATTGGTTCAATTGGAAGGCGTAACCTGCCAGAAACCAGAAGGTGCTTTTTATTTGTTCCCTGATGTTTCCTCTTATTATGGAAAAAAATATGAGAGTTATCATATCAATAACTCGAATGACATGGTCGAATTTTTAATTGACTTTGCTCATGTTTCTTTAATTCCGGGATCGGCATTCCGATCGCCAAGCAATATTCGAATTGCATATTCCAATTCTCAAGAGATGTTGAATGAAGGCATGGACAGAATTGAAAAAGCGTTAAAGCTATTGAAATAGATAAAAATAAGGAGAAGGTATGAGTTTACGGATTCTAGTAATTGTGATTTTGGCCTATACCTTTACTTTCCTCAACGGTGTAAAAGATGGTGGGAATGTGATTGCCACCATCATTACATCTCGTTCATTAAAACCCTATAAAGCACTATTCCTTGCAGTGATGATTGAGTTTTTTGCTCCTCTTTTTATGGGGACAGCAGTTGCCAAAACGATTGGCAAGGGAATTGTAGCAGAGCAATTTATGATGAGTCAAGGCGATCAAGTCGCTTTATTGTTTTTATCCTGTGCATTGGTGGGTGCGATTTTATGGAACGGAATCACGTGGTATTTTGCAATTCCATCCAGTTCATCGCATGCTCTTGTCGGGGGCTTGATTGGCAGCGGTATCATTTTCTTTGGGTTCAATGCGATTAATTGGAGCACAGTTATGTTTAAGGTGGTTCTGATGATTGCATTGACACCTATTTTGGGATTTATGTTTGGTTGGATTGTGATGGTTGCACTCAAAAAAATCGGATTGAATTTTAATCCGAAATTTAATGAGATTTTAAAGAAAAGCCAACTGGGCAGCATGTTTTTTCTAGCGGTGAGCCATAGTACCAATGATGCGCAGAAGTCGATGGGCATTATTACCTTGCTATTGGTTATCGTAGGCGAGCAGAGTAACTTTGATGTACCTTTGCAAGTGAAAATTGGCAGTTCGTTTTTCTTGGCATTTGGCATGTTATGCGGCGGGTGGAAGATTGTCCGTACCGTTGGGAAGAAGATCTATAAACTTCAACCCATTCATTCGCTGGCAAGTCAAATCAGTTCCGCATCTGTTATCTTTCTTTCAGGATTGATTGGTTCACCTGTGAGTACCAGCCAAATTGTGAGTTCTTCCATTGTTGGGATTGGGTCAAGCGAGAGAATGAGCGCTGTAAAATGGGATGTGGCAAAGAAGATTGTGGTATCGTGGTTTATTACGATTCCCTTTGCAGCAGCGATCTCGGCGGGAACGGGTTTTATTGTATGGATGGTAATGGGAGGTCAAGTGTGAGAAAGATTGTAAAGATGATATCAAAAGAGAAATGTGATTTTTATCAGTTATTGATTAAGCAAACAGAATTGACATGTTCTGCTGTTGAAATATTACATACGTATTGTTCTAATGATGATTCTCATCTGATTGATCAGATTGTGAAACTTGAACATGAAGGGGACTTTGTGCGGAAGGAATTGATTGATGGGATAAATGCTACCTTTATTACGCCAATTAGCCGTGAAGATTTGTACAGCCTTTCAGGTTCTATCGATGATATTTTGGACTATACGCGGTCAACGGCGGAAAGAATTTATGATTTTGACATTGCCGAGAATGCTTCAATATTAACATTTGTTGAAGAGTTACAAACCTTAACACAAGCCTTGCGAGAAAGTGTAATCTCATTGGGCATAAGCCATGATGCAGTGACAGAATCGGCAATTGCGGTTAAGAAAGTAGAAAATCGAATCGAGCGGCGTTATCGTCGAGCGGTGAAACGGCTCTTTGAGCTGGATGACATAAAAGAAATTATAAAATTGAGAGAGATTTATCGACATATCAGCAACGCTGCTGATAAGGGAGACGAAGCAGCTGATTTGCTTTGTCATATAGTGATTAAAGCGGTATAAAGGAGAGGACGATAGATATGAATAGTCGATCATTACGAAAATTAATTGAAGAAAAAAAAGTTGTACGAATTTTGGAAGCGCACAGTGGCCTTACGGGGTTGATTGTTGAAAATACGAAAGTTGAAGAAAACGGTCAGGAAAAATCTTTTGATGGCATGTGGGTTAGTAGCCTTTGTGATTCAACATGTAAAGGGAAACCGGATATGGAGTTGGTGGATTTTACATCGCGGGAACAAACGATTCAAGAGATTCTTGACGTAACAACAAAACCGATGATCCTAGATGGAGACACAGGCGGACGTTTGGAACATTTGGTGTATCATGTGAAAACGTTGGAACGAATTGGCGTTTCTGCACTGATCATTGAAGATAAAGTGGGTCTGAAACAAAATTCGCTCTTTGGTACCGCCGTACCGCAAACGCAAGATACCATTGAGGGATTCTCAAAGAAAATTAAAGCGGCAAAAGCTGCGCAAGCAGGCGATGACTTCATGGTAATTGCCCGCATTGAAAGTTTGATTTTAAAACAAGGCTTAGAAGATGCATTGGCTCGAGCAAAAGCTTATATCCAAGCTGGAGCTGATGGTATCATGATCCATAGTAAAGAAAAAAGCAGCAAAGAGATCGAAGATTTCTGCGCACGCTATAAGCAATTTGAGAAGCGTGTTCCAATCATTGTAGTTCCAACGAGCTATTCGCATATCACTGAAGAGGAATTGGCAGAAATGGGTGTTAGTGTAGTGATCTACGCGAATCATTTGCTACGAAGTGCATTCCCTGCAATGGTGAATACCGCAGAAATAATTTTGAGAAATGAACGTGCATTGGAAGCTAGTGAAAATTGCATGTCGATTAAAGATATTATTACATTGATTGACTAGTGATATTCGTAACTTTTTGAACGAGAAGAGAGTCACATGAAACAGGCAAGAAAAAGTAAGCGAAACAAGTGACAGTATGAATACTGAGAAGCAGCCCATGAGATTTTTCATGAGGCTGTTTTTTGATGGAAGGCGGGGCTCCTTGCTATCGAAAGTTAACGCTTTAGCATATAATAGAGAATATTAAGAAAATAGATACGCCGAAAAGGAGGAAGTGATTTGAAACCATTAATTGGAATTACAAGTAACTATTTTAACAGTCTAATGCCAAAGTTGGAGCGTGGTGGTGAAGACGAATTGGCGGAGATGGAGAAATTAAATCAGACTTATGTGGGAAAAGGCATGTATGCTTTAAATGACCTTCCGGTGAATCTATCCTTTCAGACAGATGCTGCAGCGATTGAGGCCGCTGGTGCAATTCCGGTTGTGCTTCCGTTACTTCGCAATAGGGAAACCATGATAGAAGCTTTGGGGCGATTAGACGGACTCTTGTTTGCCGGTGGCATCGATGTGGGCACGCAATGGTATGGGGAAGAGATGCGAGAAAATTCGGGGCTCTTTGGAAAATTGGAAGGCTTGAAAAATGAGGATGCTGCGGGATTTGCAACAGAAATTATTGAGCGTGATGAAATGGAAATCGAGTTGATTCGTTATGCGGTTGAATATACACAACTGCCGATTTTAGGAATCTGTCGAGGTGCTCAGATCATGAATGTTGCTTTGGGCGGCAATTTATATCAGGATAATCATGCAAAGACTGATTTTAATCATTCTCAATTTAAAAAGTGGGATGGTTATGCCCACCCCGTGCAGATCGTTGAAAATACGATTATGCATCAGATCTTCGGTCGAGAAACAATGGAGGTAAACTCGCTTCATCATCAATCAATCAAAGAATTGGGGCGGGATTTGCTTATATCGGCGAGGTCACCAGATGGGCTGATTGAGTCAATTGAGTATAAAGATGATTCCAGATTCATGCTCGGGATTCAGTGGCATCCAGAGATGCTGCGGATAAAAGTAGCAGAGCAAGAAAAGATCTTCCATGCATTTATTGATGCGTGTATAAAATAAGAAACTTGCCAAAGTGTTCTATTCTTGGAATAGGGACTTTGGTTTTTTTTGTCTTCTTTATGGGTACGTTGAAAGTAGGTTATTAATACTTTTTAAGAAGGGAGACCATTTGATCAATTATGTTGGATATGCTTGTATCAATGAGCATTTAAAACCAAAAACCTTTAAAAGTTGCCGATTAAAAACGATCAAGGAAAAAGGACTTGTGTATTTGAAAAATATTATTTTGCATAACTTGGATTTCACTTATGAAATTTTAAACTGGAATCTCAATCATGGGATCTATTTGTATCGCCTAACAAGTGATTTGATGCCCTTGGTTACTCATCAAGAGGTATTGGAAATGGGTGAGTGGCGTTGGTACGAAGATGAGGAGATTGCAATCAAGCTGGAAACAATTAAAACATTGGTTCAAGAGAATAAGGTTCGGTTGTCGATGCATCCGGATCAGTTTACGGTTTTAAACAGCAACAGGTCTAAAGTGGTTGAGGCTAGCCTTGAATATCTGGAATACCATGCAAGGCTTATGCATGCGGTTGGTGGGCAAGACATTATTATACATGTGGGTGGCGTATATGGTGAGAAAGCAGCGGCAATGAAACGTTTCGTTGACCAGTATAATTTACTCAGTCCCAATATTAGAAAGCTGCTTAGGTTAGAAAATGACGATAAGTCTTATTCTATTTTAGATGTATTGGAAATATCTGAAGAAACGGGTGTACCTGTTGTATTTGATTATCATCACCATCGATGTTTGACTGATGGCGTGGTTACGACTGATTTAATTAAGCGTATTGAGAGAACATGGAAGAATTCGGTTCCAAAGATGCATATCAGCAGTGGAAAATCGAGCGTAAAGGACCGAAGCCATAGCGAATATATTTCGTCTGAAGATTGTCAGGCGGTAGTAGCGTTCTACCAAGATTGCCAGGTGGATGTGATGATTGAGGCGAAGATGAAGGATCGGGCGGCATTGCGGTTTCTTGCAGAAGTAGAACAAGTACGAGAAGCAAAGACCAATAAAGAATAGAGGAGGGCGTATGGCAAGTTATGTAAAAATGTATGGTGTGGCACTCGTTGTATTTTTAATCATTGATCTAGTATGGTTGGCTTTCATAGCGAAGAACTTATATCAGAAGGAATTGGGTTTCATTATGAGTGCGAAGCCGAATTGGACCGCTGCGATTTTGTTTTATTTAATCTTTATCGTCGGGTTAGTTTTCTTTGTTATTAATCCTGCTGTTCAAAAAGACAGCTGGATCTATGCCTTACTCGTGGGTATGCTATTTGGGTTGATCTCTTATTCGACATACGATCTTACTAATTTGGCAACTCTGGCAGATTGGCCACTGAAAATCACCATTATTGATTTGATATGGGGAAGTTCATTAGGTGGACTGGTCTCGATGATTAGCTTCTTTATTTTGAAAGCTTGGAAATGAGATCTTGAATAAACCGTGGAAAGGAGATCAGATGAAGAGAAAACCGGTTATATTTGTGAGTAAGTGCCTAGAACAAGAAGCGTGTCGTTATGATGGAAGTATGATTAGCAATGCCTTTGTGAAAACGCTAGTGGAGTATGTGGACTTCATTACAGTTTGTCCTGAAAAAGAAATCGGGCTGCCTGTGCCAAGGGAAGCGCTTCGGATTGTTCATCATCTTGATGAAGATCGCTTGATGTTTTCGAAGAGCGGAAAGGATGTCAGCCACGATATGGTTGAATTTGCCAATGCTTTTTTGAATCCACTTGTATCTAAAGGTATTCATGGCGCAATCTTGAAGGGTCGTTCTCCATCTTGTGGAATAAAAGGGGTCAAAAGCTATCAGAATTTTGGAAAATCACCACCTACAGGTACCATGACAGCTGGTTTCTTTGGAAAAGTCTTTACGGAGAAGTTTCAAGGGCTTGCAATTGAAGATGAAGGGCGACTGCGGAATTACAATATTCGAGAGCATTTTTTGACGAGAATTTTCACAATGGCTTCTTTTGATATCGTGAAAGAAGAAAAAACAATGAAATCGCTGATTGATTTTCATAGTGATAATAAGTATCTATTAATGGCCTATCATCAAAAGAATCAAAAAATGTTAGGTAAGATTGTGGCAAACCATGAAAAAAAGGATATAGATAAGGTGATTAATGAATATGAGGAGGGCTTGCAAAAGGCTTTAGCGACGCCCATGAGAAGGACGACCAATATAAATATGCTTTTTCATTTATTGGGCTATTTTAAAGAAAAGATTGCTAAAGAGGAAAAGGCGTATTTTTTAGATTTACTAGAACAATACAGCACAAAAAAAGTTCCCTTTTCGCTGCCCTTATCTTTAATTGGAGCCTGGGTTGTACGGTTTGATGAACCTTATTTGAAAAGACAAACCATATTCAAACCATATCCGAGGGGGATCTTAGAAGTGACTGATTCGGGGAAGGGGATTGATTGAGTTATTTGGATTAAATATCCGCACAATGAAGAAGACGGGATCGCTAGATGCGATCCTATTTTTATTTCTTCTGTCCATGGAATGGCAAGGCGGTTAAAGAATTAAACGTATAGATGAGAATTTATTGTTGTTTCTAAATAAAGGGCAAAACACATGACAAAAACTACATTTTTTTGATAGAATATTTATATTGGACCATACAATTTATGGGAGTGACGATAAGCATAATTTAGACAATCAAGGAGTGTTTTTTTTATAATCGATAAGGGAATTTTTTTGTTCGCGTTGGAATACCAGCGTTCTTTTGAGACAATGGGGCTTGAATAGAAGTGAAAAATAGAGTGGAGATAGAAGGATTCCATTATTTTGAAAAAAACCAAGAAAACGGGTATTGGCTATTTCATACGGGTATATTAGAAAGTATAGGTGTGATAATAAATAAAATGGGTGTAAGGGGGTAGTGAATGTGAAAAATCAAAAGAAAATTTGGATGATCGGGTTGTTATTTTTTATATTACTACTGACAAATGGTTGTGATAAAAAGCCAATTCAAATTGGTGTATTGGGAAGTTTGACTTCTAAGCAGTCACAGTTGTCCATTGACGCCCGAAATGCAATTCAAATCGGTGTTGATTTTACCAACCAAGAAGGTGGAATCCATGGTAGACCCATTGAACTGCTTGTAAAAGATGATGAAGCTTCTACTGAAGTTTCGCAAAAGCGGTATCAGGAGTTTATCGAAGAGGATGTTCATTTGATTCTCGGGCATATGACTAGTAACATGAGCGATGCGGTATTGGAGGCCGAAGAGCTTCCGATTCTTTTTCTATCTCCGTCGATGAGTGTGAATACGCTATCTGGAATCGATGACAATTTTATGCGTACATCGCCTCAAACAAATGGCCAGGCTGCACTCTTTATAGAATTTGTAGAGGAGCGTGGCTTTCACAATGTTGTGGTTCTTTATGACTTAATGAATCAAGACTATACGGAATACTTAGCCACACAGATCCAAATGCATGGCGAGAAACGTGAAAATGTGGACTTTCATTTGGTCCCTATAGATTCGAGAGTGGATGATTTGGGTGAAGTAGTAGAGCAGCTTGATTTAGAGGGAACGGATTGTGTATTTATGATTTCACAGGCAACTGACACGGCTTTTCTTTCTCAAAAAATCAGAAAAATAAATCAAGAAGCTGAATTGGTTTCTGTTAGCTGGTCCATGACGCAAGATCTGATATATTTTGGTGGAGAGGCTGTTGAAGGTATGTATTTCATCGGGGTCTATCAGGCTGAGGATAAATCTAAAGAATATGTACGCTTTCAGAATGCATTTGAGGAGCGATTTAATTACAAGCCTTCATTTGTTTCGATTTTAGCTTTTGATGCATATAATGTTATAGCAGAAGGTCTTAAGCGGGCGGAATCATCTTCTCCAACAGCAGTTAAAGCCGCTATTCTAGAGATTTCTGAGTTCCAGGGGCTAGAGGAAAAATTTCGGGTAGATGAATTCGGAGATTGTGAGCGGAGTTATCAAATCAATCAGTTGCAAGACAAGCAATTTGTTCTATTTCAATAAGGTGTTTGGAGGTTAAGTGTGAAGATAAAAAATTTAAAATCACAGTTGGTCAAACAAACTCTCGGGTTGATTGTTCTGATTTTTGCTCTTGTTAGTATCATTACTAGTTTAATGTACTATCAAAATAGCAAAAAGAGTTTTCTGGACAAGAATAATCGATTGTTATCAATGATGAATCAACAAGTGCAGCATTTTCTTACTCATCCTGAAGAAGAGTTGCAATGGGTAGAAGAGGCTCTGGTTAAAAATTCAAGCAAAGAAGAAATGCAAAATGAGGTCGTATTTATCTTACAAAAATTTGACTATATTTATCGCATCGAACATATTGATAAAGATGGTATGATTATTGGAACCTATCCGGAAAGAAAGGATATGATCGGACTTGATTACAGTAGGCATCCTGTTTTCACGAATTCACAGTCGAAGTCGGAAGATGCATTTGTTTTTGGTGGTACTTTTGTTGATCCGGTAAAAGGATACTCGAGTGTATCCATCACAATGAAGGGACACGACGGAAGTCATATCGTGGGTTATATCAGTTTGGATAAACTGCAAGATACTTTTGCTATTCTTGAAGCTTATGAAATCACCTATGCTGTGCTTGATGAGGACGGCTATTACCTTTTGAATCCAAACAAGGATCAGGTGACTCAAAGGGTATTAAATCCCCATTACGTGGATCATCAGAATGGATTTGTCAAAAATGGTGATCTTGTTATTTACAATCAGAAACGTAATCTTGTTCAATTTCAAGAAATTCCTGAAACAGGATGGGCCATCTTGATTTATCAGGATATTCAAAGTGTAGTTACGCCACTTCTAATGAACTTATCATTTATTATTTTTGCTTTCTTTATTTTTGGATTTGGGGCATTGTTTTCTATAAATTTGATGCTGGCAAAAATGGAGCAGGAATTGCAAAGCTTTATACAAATGACGAGGAATGTATCAGAAGGGGACTATAAGGTGAAGGAGTCTAACCAATCATATAGTGAATTTGTTGATTTGAAAGATAATTTTAGAAAGATGATCGACAAAGTTGAGGTTCGCGAAGAGAGAATCTATGAACTGAATCGCGAGCTTGAAGAGAGTTACTTGAATACGGTATTCTTGTTAGCCAAAACCATCGAAGCTAAAGATGCTTATACAGGGGATCATTGCGATCGTGTAAACCGTTATGCTTTGATGATCGGCAAAAAAATTGGTTTGGATGAAAAAATGCTCAAGGAATTGAGCCACGGTAGCATTTTGCATGATATCGGGAAACTAAATATATCAGAAAGTATTTTGGCAAAACCCGGCCGATTGAGTGAAGCTGAATATGCGATTGTCAAAAAACATAGTGCATATGGCTATGAACTCGTAAAGGCAATCCCTGGTATGGAAAAAGCAAAAGAAATTGTTTACTATCATCATGAAAGATTTGATGGGAAGGGATATCCTAAAGGCTTGGTGGGGGAAGAGATTCCTTTAATGGCCCGAATTGTTTGCATTGCCGATGCATTTGATGCTATGACCAGTAAACGGATCTATCGTGATCGCACTTTTACCCAGGAGGAGGCTATTCAAGATTTGAAGAGAAATCGAAATCTTCAGTTTGATGGGGAGTTAGTCGACATATTTATTACTTGCCTGAAAAGTGAAAACTAAAAGTGCTTGTAAATTTTGAGAAATGACATGGAAAACCATCGAAGGAGTGCTATATGGATAACAAGAATCGATTTCTTCTCATAGATGATTTGGAAAATAATTTAATAAGTCTGAAAGCGCTAATTCTTGAGGCTTTCCCGGATGCAGAAGTAGCGATGGCCAGGGATGGATTAAAAGGAGTGCAACTAGCCACAACATTCAAACCTGATGTTATTATTTTGGATATTTTTATGCCGCAAATGGACGGTTTCCAAGTCTGTCGCCGAGTCAAGGCAGATGCAAAACTAGAAGGGATTCCAGTTCTATTTGTTACGGCTGAGAAAAATGATAGAGAAAATCGAATTAAGGCGATTCAATGTGGTGGCGAAGGATTTCTTTCAAAGCCGATTGATGAAGTGGAACTGTATGTTCAACTTCGAACCATGTTGAAAGTTGGAGAGAAAAATCGAGTTAGAAAAGACAGAATTCAAGTGCTCAATAACTTGGCAACAGACCGTACTGCTGAGCTTGAAGTATTGAAGCAAAAGTACAAGGGTTTGTTGGATGATTTACCCGCTATGATTTCAGAACACTTGCCAGACAGTACATTAACCTATGTTAATCAACGTTATTGCGATTTTCATAAGATGTCTGCTGAGGAATTGATAGGGAGAAAATTTATCGATTTTATGGTGGGACCGGTCAAGGAAAATTATTTGAGACGATTTCAGATGATGACACCTAATCAACCGACGAATGTTTTGATTCGCAAAACGGAGAAACAGGGAAAAACACTTTGGATGGAATGGAGAAATCGAGGAATTTTTAATGAAACAGGCGAATTAATTCAATTGGTTTCTATCGGGCTCGACATAACTGAACGGAAAGAGGCGGAAAGTACCTTGATTCATCTTAGCTATCATGATCACTTAACTGGTTTGTATAACCGACGTTTTTTTGATGAAGAGATGAAGCGGATGGATCAAGCTCGAAATTTGCCATTAACGATTGTCAATGCAGATGTTAATGGTTTGAAAATTGTCAACGATTCTTTTGGACATCAACAAGGTGATCACTTGTTAAAAAGTGTTGCGGATGCAATGAAGGAAGGTTTTCGAGCAGATGATATTGTTGCACGGATTGGTGGGGATGAATTCGCTGTTATTTTAACCAAAACGGATGCAAGCATTGCTAAGCAGATTATTAGCCGGGTGAAAGATAAGGTAAGGGAGTTGTCTGATGGAAACAGCTTGCAATCGGTCTCTTTTGGTTACGATGTAAAAACATCTTCTGATCAAGATATTGATGCGGTTTTTACCAAAGCAGAGAATGATATGTATCGACATAAGGTTTATGAAAGTGCAAGCATGAGAAGTAAGGTTGTTGGAATAATTATGAATAGTCTTTTTGAGAAGAGTGAAAGAGAAATGAGTCACTCTATTCGAGTTGGTACAATCGCAGCATCCATCGCGCAAACCATGAATTTTTCAGAAGATCATATCATGGAAATTAGAATTGCCGGTTATATTCATGATATTGGTAAAATTGGTGTTCAGGAAAAAATCCTAAATAAAGTTGGCAAGCTGACCAAGGAAGAATGGATTGAAATCAAGAATCATCCTGAGGCGGGGAGCCGGATACTTTCCTCTGTATCAGATTTTAAGGTGATTGCGGGTTTCATTCTGGCACATCATGAACGATGGGATGGAAAGGGATATCCGAATCATCTTCTTGGTGAGGCGATCCCGGTTGAAGCAAGGATTATTTCAGTGGCAGATGCTTATGATGCCATGACGGCTGAGCGAAGCTATCGCATGCCGATGAGTAAAGAGGAAGCGACTGCAGAACTTGTTAAATATTCAGGTTCACAGTTTAATCCAGCGGTTGTGGAGGCCTTTTTGAATACAGAGATTCCTGAAAACATTGATTACCTTCAAATGAATGTCTTTAGGGAATTGATGGGCAGCGATTAATAATTGCTTTCGTTCTAGCATCAATTCTAAAATTTATATATCTTGTTTATTAATGGAATTCATGTCGTGCAAAAACCCCAGGAACTTGAATAATTTCAAGCTCCTGGGGTTTTTTTTAAATCCTTTTCCTAAATTATTACGAGCTTCATGGAGATACAAATTCATTGTAGGTTCTGCCGACGAGAATGATTGCCTGCTCTCGCGGTGTGTTCAACAGTGGATCAATGGTTGTTGGGCTTGTGCCGTTCATGATGCCGTTTTGGTTGCAGAACTTGACCTCATTGATGGCCCAGCTTGCAATATCAGCATAATCTGTAAATGGGAATGCTGCAGTTGGATCCACGGAAATATTACGACCCGCTACATCTAATGCTCTGTAAATCATCACACACATTTCTTGCCGGGTGACATTAGCGGCAGGGGCGAACTGTGTCGCACTAATCCCATTGATAATACCAAGGCTGTATGCTTTTAATACCTCGGGGTTGTTGGTGTCATTAAATGGATTGACAGCAGGAATTGGGTTTAGACCTGTTAACTCTTCGTAAAGCTTGACGGCTAGGGTACAAAATTCTTCTCGGGTGATGGCTTTGTCATAGTCGTAGAGTATGCCTGGGTAGGTCAAGCCATTGTTATAGGCATCTAATAGCTCTGCTTCAGCCCATCCTGATTGACTGCCATCAAAGATATCTGCTGGCGTTGCAGGCCCTGGTTCCTCTGGCTCTTCATTATCGAGGTTTATGAAAACGGGTTCTGCTGGAGTTGAAGTAAGGGCTTCATCATAAGTTTTGACTCGATAGAAGATGAGACCGGAAAGTCCTTCTAGGTCTACATCTACATAATTGTGATCATCCTCTGTCGTATTGCCCAATTCGATCCATCCAGCTCCACTGTTCTTTTCAATTTTAAAGCCAGTGAAGTCACCTGTTGGAGGATCCCACATGATGAGAATTTCAGAATTGGAGCCATCGGTAAAGGTGGCTGTCACATTTTCTGGGGGGTCAGGAAACTCTGGCATGATAAAACCATCTGGCAAGAGTGGCATAAGGACTAATCCAATATGCTTGGCCTCTACTTCGTTAGAGTACTTGGAGTCCAATATTGCCCCTTTTGCTTTCACTCGATAGGTATACATGACATTTGATGCGATGCTTGTGTCGGTATAAGAAGTTTCATTGATATCCACGGCTACAATTTCAGCAAACAAACCACCGTCGATTTTTCTTTCGATGCTGTATCCGGTTTCTGTAGCAGAGTTGTCAGTCCAATACAGATTAATTTCTTTGGAAATCACACCAGCATTTGCGGAGAGATTGGTTGGCGTTGCAGGCATAAGCGTTAAAATGTTGATGCCTGGATCGATTGGAATTAAGGTGATGATTCCCGGGTCAGCTGTGATGGAAAAGGTTTCTGATGTATCCCATGCAGTTGCACTTTCTCCAGATTCCGCCATCCATAGGATACGGACTTTCATTTCATTGTTTGTAATATTTGGAACAGCCCAGGTATAGTTACCATTTGTATTTGGATTATTTAAATTTTCAGCTATGGTGTACCAGCTGGCACCATTGTCGGAAGAGTACATCAGCTTTATCTTTCCGCCAGCAGTGGTATTGGTCCACGAGATTGTGTAGTTGCTGCCTCCTGTTAGAGAGGTTGAGATTTCACCAAGTTCTATACTTTGAATAACTGTGCTACTTTTCCACATGGTGAAGGAATTGCTTGTCAGATTGTATCCTTCGGGGTAGCTGGGTCCGTATGGAATGCCCATAAAGGTTTTTTGATCGCTACTGTAATAAAGATCGCCATCAAAAGGACTTTGACCTTCTTCAATTGCTCGCGTGCTTTCATGAACGCCAGCGTAGGTTAAATAATCGTCTTCATCGGGAATATACCCCATAATGCCGGTATGAGTCCACCAAGGAACAAGCGGTGATGATATGCCAGTTAGAATGGTTTGGCCAAAAGACTTATAACGATGTAATGCGTATAAATTGGGTAGTTTTACCGGGCTTACATAAGCCACAATACCATCTACAACCCAACCATCGGCAAGCAAGTCATTTTTTTCTCCAGTCAAGGAAGTGTAGGTATGTTTATTTATGCTGCTGTTGTATAGTCTATATAGTGGGATTGTTGAGACGCTCTTCTGATTGAGGAAGACCGGCATCGGTGGCAAGTTAATAATGGGAGTAACTGTGATTGGTTCAATAATGACCGGCGGTGATAAGGCGAAAGCCGGAATGGCAGTTGTTATGATCAGAATGAATGTCAGAAATAAAATCTTCATTTTCTTCATCAATACTTCTCCTTTTCATCGATTTGATACATTAAATTTATATCCAAAAAGAGGGGCGAGGAATCGGTTTGTAAGGAGATGTAAACATTAAATCCATAAGCATTTACAATATATAGTAGTATAGGAATATTTTTAAATAAAAGTGAACGGTTTGTCTTTATCTGACTTGACTATCGTAACATTAGTAAATAGACTAAAGAAGATTGGGAGGGATTAGTTTGGACGATCTATTATTGAAAATACAGCCAACTGTACAAAAATATATGGAAGTACTCTCAAGCATTCTAGGTATTGACGTTGAGGTTATGTCAAAAAACAAGATCCGCGTTGCAGGTACAGGTTTATTTCTCTCTAGGGTAGGCGAGAGAATGGATAATGACAGTCGTGTATATTCGCGTGCAATTCTTGATAAGAAAAAAATTGTCATTCAAAACCCTGGTAGAGACCCTATTTGTGAAAATTGTCCGCAGTATGGAAATTGTCTGGAAACCTTTGAAATTGCGATGCCAATTTTTGCTTATAAAGAAGTCTATGGTGTAATTGGCTTGTTAGGTACTACGAAAGCTCAAAAAGATTTGATTGAAGGTAACCTGGACGGATATTTGGAATTTATCGAACAGATCGCATATTTTGTGGGTATGCAAATCACGGAGCGTATTCAACGTGATAATTACAGCGAAACAAACAAGCTCCTTTATAAAATAACGGATAATATTGAGCAGGGGATCTTGATTTTTAATTCGGCAAAGCGGCCGATTTATGCAAATTCTTCTGCAAAAAAGCAATTATCGCTAGAGGAAAAAATGCCGGAAAATTTTATTATAAAGAACAATAATAGTAAAACTGGAAATTATTTTGAATATTCCTGTCGCGTACAAAACAGGAAGTATATTCTTGTGGGCGAAGAATTCACCTACGGTAGCTACAATGAAACTAATTATATTTTTATGTTTCATGAAAAGTCAGCAGTGAAAGAACGGATCAATGCTTACACAAAAATGGTGCATAGTATTGAAGGTAGTTCGATCATAGGTGTATCAAAAAATATTGCTGACATTAAAAATAAGATTTCTCGATTGTCGGAAGTTTCGTCGACAATTTTGATCACTGGTGAAAGTGGTGTGGGAAAAGAAGTGATAGCGAAAGCCTTGTGGAAAGCAAGTAAACGGAAAAACAAGAAATTTGTTGCTGTTAATTGCGCAGCCATTCCGGAAGCGCTGATGGAAAGCGAATTGTTTGGTTATGTAAAAGGAAGTTTTACTGGGGCGAATACGGCTGGCAAAAAGGGAAAGTTTGAATATGTTGACCAAGGGACTTTATTTCTGGATGAAATAGGGGACATGCCTTTGTATTTGCAAGCAAAATTGCTGCGAGTGCTACAGGAAAAAAAGATTACACGGGTGGGATCCAATGAGGAAATTCCAGTTGATGTGAGAGTAATTTCCGCTACAAATAAAAATTTAAAGCAGATGGTAAAAGAAGGAACTTTCAGGGAAGATTTATATTATCGATTAAACGTGATTCCGATAAAAATTGAACCGCTTCGACATAGGGTGGTGGATATCGAGGTATTGGTGAGCCATTTTCTAGATAAATACACAAATGACACTCATATTCAACATAAAAAAATTGATGAAACTGTGGTGAACTTTTTGAAGAACTATCGTTGGCCTGGTAATGTAAGGGAATTGCAAAATGTGGTTGAATTTATGGTTGCGATGTCTGGACAGGAAACCTTGATCAAAATGAATCATCTTCCAGAATATATTGTCAATATTCAAAACATGGAAAACGAACCAAATAAAGTGATTTCGATTGATAAATTAGAAAAACGAGAGATCTTAAAAGCGTTGGAGTTATATGGAAACTCGACAGAGTCAAAACATATCATTGCGAAAGAATTAGGGATTGGACTTTCAACCTTATATAGGAAGATGAGTAAGTACGAATTATCATAATGAGAATTGGAAATCAATCTATATAAAGGCGATGCTTGAAATTAAACGTTTTCCTGGAATTGTCATTATGAAAATCAAATTGTCATTTTGACAATTTTTTTTTGCTTCTTTTTCTAAAAAACTCACAAACCCAAGGATAGATCATTAGATTTTATATTTTTTGCGACAAATCAGAGCTATTTGAACTGAATTAAAATTAAATCATGTAAATTTGATCACTAACAGATTTTTGGCACAGGACTTGCAATAAAGAGATGTGAGATTAAAATTCATAATAATTTTCCGGAACAGATTTTGAGGAGGTGAAATTAAAATGACTAGTATTCAAATAGAATGTTTGGCTATTGAAAAAGATATGATCCGATTTTTACAAGATTTGATTAAAATAGAGAGTTTGACAGGTGCGGAGCAAGTCATGGCAGCACGTGTCAAAAAGGAGATGATTTCTCTTGGGTACGATCGAGTGCTTGAAACAACCCTGGGAGACGTTATTGGTGTTATTGGCAATGGACCTGTAAGTATTCTTTTTGACTCGCATATGGACACAGTGCCTGTAACAGATGCTAAAGAGTGGCAATACCCTCCATTTGAAGGTGTGATTGCGGATGGACGAATTCACGGCCGCGGAACGGTTGATATGAAAAGTGCAATTGCTTCCACCGTGTATGCAGGTTATTTGGCTAAGAAACTAGGGTTTCACTCAGGAAAAACTATTTACGTAAGTGCTTCGGTCATGGAAGAAGATTTTGATGGATATGCTCTTGGAAATTTGATTGATGAGCTTGAGTTGAAGCTTGACTACGCGGTAGTTTGTGAGCCGAGTCAAAATCGAATCGCTGTTGGACATCGAGGGAGAGCACTTTTTGAAGTGCATACAAAGGGTATAGCGTGTCATGGCAGTGCACCGGAAAATGGTGAAAATGCTGTTTATGAAATGAATCGAATTATTTCAAGAGTAGAAGAACTCAATCGTAAGCTATATGAAAAAACTGGTGAACATGGTTCCGTTGCATTAAGTAAGATTGAAAGTAGTTCCGTATCACTTAATGCGGTACCGGATGCTTGTACAATTTATTTAGATCGAAGACTTGCTATCGATGAAACATACCAAGTGATTCAAATTGAAATGGATAAGCTTGTTGAAGGATTGAATGCAGAGTGGAATGTGTACATCGCCAAAGGGAAGAGTTCTTCAGGTATAGAGGTTAGCATGAACAGTTTTATGGAAGCATGGGATACGGCGGAAACCAACAATTTGCCGACGGCAATGGCGCAGGCGTATTTAGAGCAGACTGATCGAACACCAGAATTTTTTAAATGGAATTTCAGTACAAATGGATTTGCATCTACAGCGAGAAACATAACAACAATTGGGTATGGGCCTGGTGAAATTAAGTATTGTCATATGAGAGACGAGAGTTGTAAAATCAGTGACATCATTGAGGCATGCCAAGTATATACGGGTTGCTTGGAAAAGTTGAGTTAGAAAATAGTGGCAGTGATTGTGGAAGAATAGATTTGGATCGAATGAAAATTTAGCTAGAGAGATATTGGGAGGAAACAATGTACAAAAACAATACGAAGAAGTGCAAGTTTATTGAGGCCGAACTGGGAGAATACAATTATTGTGATTTTCTAACAGAAGAAAATGCCAAGAAAGCGAAAAGATTTATTGAGACACTAGATGAATATGAGTCGACACCATTAATCAGTTTGGATGCTCTTGCATCACGATTTGGGATTCAAAAAATATATGTTAAAGATGAATCTAAAAGAATGGGTCTAAATGCATTTAAAGGTGTTGGTGTTTTATACGGAGTGGCACGTTTGATTTGTGACCGATTTGATCTTGATATAGAGACAATCAGCTTCAATGATTTGATGGCACCGGAGTTGAATAGCAAGATTCGGGAACTTGTTTTTATTGCTGCAACAGATGGGAATCATGGAAAGGGTCTTTCGTGGGTTCTTAATAAGCTTGGTTGTAAATGTCATATTTACATGCCGAAGAACTCGACTGAAGCTCGGGTGAGAGCGATTGAAAATTATGGAGCGACGGTAACGGTTACGGAAGGAAACTATGATGAGACGTTACGAATCGTTATTGAGAAAGCCGCTGAAAATGATTGGATTCATGTACAGGACCAGGCGTGGGAAGGTTATACGAAAGTTACCAATTTAATTTCTGAAGGCTATACCATCATTGCAGATGAAGCGTTAGGTCAAATGCATGAGGATGGAACTGAAAAGCCAACACATATTATTCTTCAAGCGGGTGCGGGTTCGTTTGCTTTTGGAATTCTTGGATATTTTGCAAATGTGTACAAAGAGAGTAAACCCTATATGGTGCTTGCTGAACCGGAAAATGCGGACTGCTATTATCAATCCGTAGCGAATGGAGAGTATACAGTGGTTACTGGTGAGTTGAAGACCATTATGGCGGGCTTATCTGTTGGTGAAGCCAATTTCGTTGCATGGGAAAACTTAAGCACAATTGTTGAGGGGTATGCGAGTTGTTCAGATACCATTTCAGCAAGAGGAATGAGAATACTTTCTAGTCCAATCGGTGATGATACTCGAATTATTTCTGGTGAGTCTGGAGCCTTGGGATTTGGTTTGTTATCCATGCTTTGCCAGTCAAATGATTATGAGGAAATCAAAAATCAAATGAAGATTGATGAAAATAGTGTTGTTTTACTGATTAGTACAGAGGGCGATACGGATCCTAAGGTTTATGAAGATATTGTATGGAACGGTGGATTTTGCACTGAAATGTAAGTGAAAGAATGAAGTAGACGTTGCAAAGCTCAGGGCGTTGTGCCCTGATGCTGCAAGGTCAGGCAATTGTAAATTCATATTATGTTAATGAATGTAAAAGAATATAGTCAGAAGAGGCGATCTGGGAAAAACGGTTAAGCGAAAGGAGTGAATTGGAAGCGAGAGGAAATCGTTGTCGAGCAGATGCGGTATTACATGGAAGGGTTTATTTGCTAGAAATTATTCTTATTAGAGTTATGGAATTATTATTAGGAGGGAAATGATGGAAAAGAAAAATTCAGGATTTCAATCGCAATTAGGATTGGTTATCACACTAATTGCAGGATCCGTCGGGCTAGGGAATATTTGGCGGTTTCCACGTGTAGCAGCAATGAACGGTGGTGGTACATTTATCGTTGCCTGGGCAATTATGGCAATTCTTGTATGTTTACCGATCATGCTAGGTGAACATGTTATGGGTCGTGCAACGCGTCATGGTACACCAGGGGCATTTAGAGATTTCATTGGCAAGAAGTTCACATGGATGGGAACTTCGGTAAATATCTTGATGTATGCTTTAACAGCATATTATTGTGTATTGACTGCATGGGTTGGAAACTATTTGGGCCTTGCAATTACAAAGGGATATTATGGAGTAGATAAAGCCGCATTATTCGATTCGGTTTCTAATAAAAGTATTGTTACCGTACTTATTTTTGTCGTTTTAATTTCTTTGGCATCATTCATTACATATAAAGGAATTAAAGGAATTGAAAAAGTAACAAAAGTGTTTTTGCCGGTTCTGTTTATTTGTTTGTTTATCACAGCCATTCGTGCTTTGATGCTACCCGGTTCATCAGCAGGGATGAACTTCTTATTTACCTTTGAACCAAAAGCGCTTCTAAGCTCTAAAGTATGGTTGGAAGCATTGACACAAGCGGTTTGGTCAGCGGGTCCTGGTTGGGGGCTATGTATTACTTTTGCGGTTTTTGCAAAAGCAAAATCGGATGCAACATTGACAACAAGCCTTCAAGTATTTGGTAACTCAATGGCAGCATTATTGGCAGGCATTGCAGTTATTCCAGCAATTTTTGCAATGGCACCAAGTATTGCAGATGCGACAGCAACTTGTTCTCAAGGAAACTATGGACTGACGTTTATTTCATTAACAACCCTATTTGAGCAAATGCCTGGTGGGTATATTGTTGGTATTCTATTCTTCCTTAGTTTGTTTTTGGCAGCTTTCTCTTCAGTCATTGCGAGTGTAATGATTGTTGCATTGCCAATGGCTGATTCCGGTGTGCCGAAAAAGACAGCAATTTTGCGTGTCTACTTAATTCTATTAATTTGGGGAGTTCCTTCTGCATGGAGTGCAAATTTCTTGTCGAACCAAGACTGGGTAGTAGGTCAGATGATGGTATTTGGAGCCTTCTTATCTTGTTTCGCATTGATGAAGTTTGGTGTTAAGAAAGTGCGTAAAACATTTATCAATAATCCATATACAGGTATGAATATGGGAGCCTGGTGGGAGTGGTCCATCAAGTTTATTGCACCAACTATTATTGTTGTTATGTTTTTCTGGTGGTCGTTCCAGTCTATCAGTTGGGATCCACAATGGTGGAATCCATTTAAAGCATTGAGCTTGGGAACTGCGATTGTTCAAGGTGGGCTGATGGTTCTAGTGAGCATTTTGGTGAATGATCGCGTAGCGAACTCGATTAAGAATAAATACTTCGATGGTGAAACATTTCCTGAAATTCAAGATAATGGATATAATGACTAATCAACTCAAACGAGGTGAATGGAGGATTATAATATGACGACAAATGCGATTATTACGATGATCATCTTAGTAGGCATATTTTTTGGTGGATTCACTGCCATGATGACACGCCTGTTAAAAATTGAGAAGAAACAAGCTGAGTTAGAAAGTATGACGACAGATAAAGGAGCTAAGTAGGATGGAATACATTAAATTTACAGAAGAAGATGTTCAAGCAAGAATTGACTTGTGTCAAAAGAAAATGAATGAACAGGGGTTTGAGGGAATTGTATTCTCGGCAGAAAGCAATTTGAACTATTACAGCAACTTTCATACACATGCCCCTTGGACAACATTTACAAGACCTATGTTTTTGTTTGTACCAAAAGAAGGTAAACCTGTTTTATATTTGCACATTTTTCAAACACCAGATGCCCGTGCTATTTCAAAAGCGTGTGATATTCGTGGATTTGAAAGCCTGCTTGGACCAAATGCATCACAGGTTGCAGAAATTATGCATGAGTTAAATATGGGAAGTGGCAAGATTGGCTTTGAAAAAGGTTATGAGCAACTTATGGGTTTCCAAATTAATCTGTATGAAGGATTGAAAGAAGAATTGTCTTCAGCTTCATTTGAAGACGCATCTGATTTGATCTGGAGTCAACGATTGATTAAGTCGCCAAAAGAAATCGAATGTATTCGTAGAGCTTGCGACGCAACAAGCTATGCCCACGATAAGATTTTCAAAAATATAAAAGCTGGTATGACAGAACATGAAGTTTCGCGATTAGTGAAGCAGTATATGCTTGAAGGTGGAGCGGATCAACCTGGTTTTGTATTAATCACTGCTGGCGAAGGGAATTATGACCGAATTAGTAAAACTGCAACTGATCGAGAACTACAAGATGGAGATTTGATTGTACTGGATTTGGGTTCTTGTTATAACGGATATTGGTCTGATTTCTGTCGACTGGCAGTTGTTGGTGAAATTAGTGAAGAAAGAAGAGAGATTCAAAGAAAAGTACATGAAGTGACGATTAGAGCTTCTAAAGTAATGAAGCCAGGGGTTGCAGTAGCGGATGTTGCACGTGCATGTGCGGAAGAAATGGTGAAGGTTGGATTTGAAGCCAACTTTGATTGCGGACGCATGGGTCACGGTATGGGCTTGATGAGTACAGAGCCGCCTTCAGTTACCATTTATGATGAAACGATTCTCGAAGAGGGAATGATTATCAATTTGGAACCGGGTATCGTTAATGAATTAGGTGCTTTCAATTTAGAAGAAAACTTCGTGATTACTAAAGATGGTTGTGAGATGTTGTCTTCGGCAAGCCGAGAGTTCTATTCAATATAGAGGAGCAGAGAAGATAGACGATTGAGCTTGGTGATTCTAAGCTCAATCTTTTTTTATCACTTCATAAAGAGCGAGCATGGAGATGGGAGATTTGAATGAAGGTAATGGATATGCTGGTCCTTATCGTGCTTGCGGCCGTCTGGGGTGCATCTTTAGTATTCATGCGGGTATCGACCCCACATTTGGGACCCATTGCAACGATTTGGATGCGGGTATTTATAGCATCACTTGTGATGATGATCGGGTTTGCTGTAAGAAGGAAAGCAATTAGATTGAAAGGTTACTGGGATAAAATGATTTTTTTAGGGACGATTAATGCTGCGATTCCATTTGTCCTGACTGCGGCTTCAAATATGATATTGCCTATATCTACAATTGCGGTGATCACAGCGACGACACCCTTGTTTACCGTTATGATGGCATGGATTTTTTTGAAGGAACCGCTGAGGAGGAATCATTTTTTGGCATTTATTTGTGGTATTGGGGGTGTTTCAGCTTTACTTGGATTGAGTCCTGTGCAATTAACAACTGAGGTTCTGATGGGGGCTTTAATGGCTTTGGGCGCGTCTTTTTGCTATGGGATTGGTGGCGTGTATGTAAAGAAAGAATTAATGGAATGTGACGATGAGCTGTTGATTTATGGTCAGCAACTGGGGGCTGTGATTGTATTGCTTCCCATATTTCTTGTTCAAGCACCAGTTACATGGCATGTTCCTCTTAATGTTTGGTTGTCGGTTGTCGCATTAGGTGTTTTTTGCACGGAAATTGCGTATGTAATCTATTTTTCAATGATTCGCCGAATTGGACCGATAAAGACTTTGTCCGTGACATTCTTAGTGCCTATTTTTGGAATGTTTTGGGGTGTGGTTTTTATGCATGAAAGTTTATCTGTGGGAAATTTCTTGGGATTTGGTTTGATTCTAGTCGGCTTGATTTTACTTTCCGATCGGCCAATTTTGAGGGGAAATAATAAACGAGACGTGGCTTAAGTTCTTAACCATTTATAAAGTAGTGTTCGCCGGAACGACAGAAATTGAACATGCAAGCTAGGATCTTTAAAAAGATGTAAAAAAGTATGTCGAAGATAATTTTTTAGCGATAAGAAAGGTATAAACAAAAATGCTTCCCATGATTTTGGGAAGCATTTTTTATGCCGCTTTATTTTGTTTTGCTATCATTGGACTTCTTTTTCTCTTCCCATTCCAAATAGCTTTTTAGTATACTAAGTGATTGTTTGGTCTTTTTATCTTGACCTTGTGGGCCGTCTTTAAGAATCTTAGACATTTTCATTAACTGCAGTTCAAGATATTTTTGGTTGTTAAGTTTATTTGCATTGATATCTGATTTTGATTTTTTCTTTGATGCCGAAACGGCTTCCATAAACATGAGTAGCAAGAAACTATTTTTCTTTTGCTTAGGGACTTGTTTTGAAGATTCATAAGCCTGGTCGAATAATTTTGTCATGTTTCGTTTTTTGTAAGAATATAATGCAACTACTGCACCAATTACTAAAACGGTTGTTCCACCAATAATTGCCATAGTCATGTTGTCCATTATGCTACTCCTTTAATCGGTTTATTTTCTATTATATAAGAAAAAACAAAGTTTTCAAAGAACACAAACAGAATATCAACAGAAAAATTATACATGACTATTTTCCTTGCGTTGACCCCATTGAATGGGGAGGGCTTTGTCATTATTTACGAATAGTGATTTTTCTGTTAGAATGCATGTATTACGATGAATTTTGGAGGAAAACAAATGAATGATGAACTATTGCAATTAAAAGTTGCAGTAATTGATAATATTGCGGCAATAACATCAGGGGTTATAGAAGCTACTCAGGAAAAAGAACTTTCGGAACGAATGAAAATGCTTGCTGATGCGATCTTACAAGCGACGGACGAAGATTTGTACGAGTTTATTCTTAAGGAGGAAGAAAAAGAGGAATTTGGGCAATTTATAGAATCATTATCTCAATACTGGATAGAGATTGAAGCGAAGCCTGAAATAGAAGAGAAGATGTTTGGATTAATGATTTCTATCATCGCACACGCCGATACAATGGAATATCATTTAGAAAGTAAATCGTTAGCCGGTACGAACCTGGCTGGAGAATTATTTAATATTGCGCAAAAGAAAATGCCGGCGAAAAGTTAATTTCGCTGGCATTAATTTTAGTATCATTTTCTCTTTGAGAACTTATTGGTAAAAGTGCTTTTATCTTTCTATTGTTGTTTGCTTACTTGTTGTTAGGAATAGAAGAGTAGAAGGGTATTCGAGCTGGGAATTAACTGCATGAAAAAAGCCAGGGACCTGATTTCTTCAAGCCCCCGACCTTTTATAGTAGTGCTGGTCGGAGTGACAGGACTTGAACCTGCGGCCCCTTGACCCCCAGTCAAGTGCGCTACCAAACTGCGCTACACCCCGATGTATATTAATTTTATGGTAAACCTTTATGGAGAATTTTTCAAGTATTTATGGAAAATTCTCCTATTCATAATGAGAAAAATAGTGTGGAGAAGATAATTGATCTGTATAAATATACGTAAAAAATGATAATTCCGAATTTCGCTATTGAATTTCTTTGATTTCTGCTAGAATGGAGAAAAGCATGTGGAGGTTGGAAATGAAAACAAGGGATTTACTCGCGCTGACAGGGCTAGCTGCCTTGTGGGGTGCGTCTTTTTTATTTATGCGTGTCTCAACACCATATTTGGGACCATTTGTAACAATATGGGTACGCGTAACGGTTGCTGCTTTGGTCTTATGGATTGGATTTTTGGTAAAAAAGAAGAAAATGAATTTGAAAGGCGCTTGGGGGAAGATGTTGATTGTTGGGGCGATCAATGCAGCGATTCCCTTTACCTTGATTTCAGCTGCAACATTGACGCTGCCAGCATCAACGGCATCGGTAATCAATGCGACAACACCCTTATTTGCTGCGATTATGGCATGGTTGGTTCTTGGAGAGCCATTGAAATGGAATCACTTTTTGGCATTTGTCTTTGGTGTTGGTGGTGTTGTTGCGCTTTTGGGCTGGAGTCCATTGCCTTTTACGCATGAGGTGGTATTGGCAGCCATGATGTCATTGGGGGCTTCCGCTTGTTATGGAATTGGGGGAGTCTATGTTAAGAAAAAGCTGATGGGATTTGATGGAGAAGTTTTATCGTTTGGGCAACAAGCAGGGGCGGCAATTGTGTTATTCCCCATGATCTTTATTCAGCCGCCATCAACCTGGAGTGTGCCGGTTGGGGTTTGGTTGGCGGTTGTTGCTTTGGGTGTGTTCTGTACAGCACTGGCCTATTTAATTTATTTTTCATTGATTCGACGTATTGGACCAACAAAAACCTTATCGGTAACCTTTATGGTTCCTTTCTTCGGTGTGCTGTGGGGTGCAATTTTCTTACACGAAGCCTTATCGGTTGGCACTTTTCTTGGATTTGGTCTAATTTTTGTCAGTTTGATGCTGCTTTCTGAAGGTCAAGCATTGGGTTTGAAACGAAAGACTCGATCATGAATCGGGTAGAAAATTGGGTTGAAATTGAAGAGGATGAAGTGGAAAAAATCCTTTCAAATATAGATGTCGAATGGAAAGTTCTCTCCATGGAGATTTGTTTGAATGGAAGGCGAACCACCAATTATAAAATTGAAACGGGCAAGGGGAGCGTTCTTATGCGGCTCTATCCCATGAACGCAGACGTTTCTCAAAAGGAAATAGCAATTTATCAGCGCCTTGTTGGACGACTGCCTGTTCCAAAGGTTTATCAGTCTGGCTTGATTGAACAAGGAAATTCATATATCGTGATGGAATATCTAGAGGGTGTTTTACTATCATCTATGTTGAAGTACCAAGAATCGTGTACGGATTCACTTTTTGAACAGCTTGGTGAAATTTTGGCAATCATTCATCAAAAGTCCTTTGAGAAGGAAGGTGCTTTGAATGAAAAATTGGAAATTGAGGCTGGATTGCCACCAATTTTAGATTGGTACTTATACTTTTTGAATGGAATTCCAGGTAAGAAATTGGGCTATGAGTGGAAACGAGAAATTAAACAAATCATTGATATGAGTAGGGCAGATCTGGAGCGGATGACGGAAGAATTTGTTTTAGCCCACGGAGATTTTCGGCCAGCAAATTTGTTGGTATCGGATGATCACATAAGCGGAGTATTGGATTGGGAATTTGTATTGTCGGCGCCAAGATATTTTGATATCGGGCAATTGATCCGCGAGGATGACTTGACGGAATCGGCGAAACAGGCTTTTTATCGGGGCTATAAGGAAGTTTCGAAGGACCGATTGCCTGAGGATTGGGAGCGTTTGGCTCGGTTGATGGACCTTGCTACAATGTTGTCGTTTTTGGATCGCTGTGAAGAAATGACGGCGTTAGATATAGAGATGGTTGAGCGAATCAAAGCCAATGCAATGTTTGTGAAAAGATAAGCGAGGGTAACCTCGCTTTTTTAGTTGTTTTTGCAACTAAATCATGGTACAATTCGGATAGTTGCAAAAGCAACGAATTGGAGGTTGTCATGACACATTACCAATATGGACGGTATATCTCTGGTGTGTATCGGTCTTTTCAGAAGTTTTTGAAGATACGATTGATGGATGTAGATTTGCGTCCTTTGGAGTTTCGGGTTTTGTTGATACTCGTACATAGGGATGGTGCAAGCCAAGAAGAGATCGCAGAAGGGTTGACGATTGATAAAAGTGTGATTGCCAGGGTGGTAAAGAGTTTAATAGAGAATGACTATATCGTTCGAAAAGTAAATGAAGAAGACCGACGTGCGTATTGCTTGTTTCGGACGTCAAAAGCAATTGCATTTGATGAAATTATGATGGCAATTTTAGAAGAATGGGAAGAAATTATTCTAGAAAAAGTGCCCGAGGAAGAACGGGATCGTTTTTCTGAATTAATGAAAGATGTATTTGCACATACCAAACTGACAGTAAAAAAGATACAGCAGGAGGATTAAAATGGATCAAAAAGAAAATAAAATGGGCACGGTGCCCATTCCTAAGTTATTGTTTCAAATGGCATTGCCAGCAATTATCGCTATGATGGTGCAGGCTCTCTATAATATAGTAGACAGTATTTTTGTATCACGATTGGGAGAAGAGGCGTTAACTGCATTGTCTTTGGCCTTTCCCATTCAATTGATTATCATTGCTTTTTTTGTGGGGTTGGGTATCGGAATCAATTCGTTGGTTTCTCGAAAGCTTGGAGCAAAGGATGTCGAGAGTGCGACTAATGCGGCGGAGCACGGATTTATTATTGCGGGCATACTGTATGTAATTATTGCCATATTGGCGTTTATGGTACCAAAAGCATTTTTTGCAAATTTCACAGATGATCCATTGGTGATTGAGTATGGGGTGCAGTATATTACCATTGTTATGCTTTTTGCTTTTGGGCGGATATTTGCTCAAGCCGGCATCAGTGTTATGCAGGGAACCGGTGAAATGGTAAAGCCTATGAAAGCGATGATGATTGGGGCAATTGGAAATATGATTCTTGATCCAATCTTGATCTTTGGCTGGTTCGGGATCCCAGCGATGGGCATTCGCGGTGCGGCCATTGCAACGGTAGCGGCGCAGATTCTTTCTATGCTCTATGTATTTCATGCGATTTTCCGTCAAAAGGTCAGTCTGCAGTTAAATATGAAGAGTTTTCACTATGACTCGAAGATGATTCGTCAGATTGTCGTAGTTGGTTTGCCAGCAGCGATTATGCAGGCATTGGGTTCGGTGATGTTGACGGGATTAAACTTGATTCTTGCGAGCTTTAGCGGTTCGGCGGTTGCAGTATTGGGTGTGTATTTTAAACTTCAATCGTTCATTTTTATGCCGATCTTTGGTTTGGGGCAGGGAACCATGCCGATCATTGGATACAATTTCGGTGCGAAAAACCGTCCTCGCATGATGGAGGCGATTCGGGTTGCCTTGATGACGTCGGTAACGATTATGGTATTGGGAACTCTTGTTTTTCAGTTCTTTCCGTCAAGTCTATTGAAAATGTTTAATAGCTCACCAGCTATGATGACAATTGGTGTGCATGCATTTAGAACGATCAGTTGGATTTTTCCAATGGCGGGGATTTCTATTGTATTAAGTACATCGTTCCAGGCCATGGGTAAGGCACATTTAAGCATGGTCGTCAGCTTTATCCGTCAATTGGTGGTCTTGTTACCATCGGCATATTTCTTTGGCAAATATTTTGGATTAGACGCAGTCTGGTATTCCTTTGTTGCTTCAGAAATCGTCGGTTTGAGTACGGTGCTTTTTTTATTCCGTTCTGTGATGAAGAGTCAGTTAAGCGGATGGACGGAAAGCCGGGAGACTATAAGCGTGGAAGCGGAATAAATGAAAAGCCTCGAGAATATCGAGGTTTTTTTATTGCATTAAATGAAGGAAACTGGATAGAATAGAACTAGCATGCAAGAGAAAAGGGGATGAGCAGGATGATGATTACAGTATCACCGAGCAAAACGCATCAAGTGGAAATACAAGCGCCATTACAAACCATGCAACCCGCTTTTCAGGGAGAAGCTATGCGGTTGTATGCTCGAATTTCTAGTTGGACTAAAGATGAAATGATGAGTCGAATGAAGCTGTCAGACACCTTGGCCGACCAGGTATATGAACTTTATCAAGACCAGGTGAGGGAGAAATCAGCGACTGCAATTACCTATTATACGGGACTGGTATACAAACAGCTTTGTTTGCCACAATATTCCCAAAATGAGTGGCAATATATCAAGGAAAATCTACGAATTCTTTCAGCCATGTATGGGGTATTACGTCCCCAGGATAAAGTGAAGCCCTATCGATTGGATTTCCAAATGAAGGTACCCGGGGAGAATCTTTATCAATCTTGGGGGATATTATTAGCGTCTTATTGGAAAAGTGAGGTCATTGTTGATCTTTCTTCTAATGAATATGGGAAGATGCTGCCGGATGATCGGATTCGGATTCAATTTCTTCAGAGAAATAAAAAAGGAGAGTGGAAGTCGCAGTCGACGAAGACCAAAATGGCGCGTGGGAAGATGTTGGATTGGTTGATTCGCATGCAAATAAAAACGCCCGAAGAAATTCAGGCGTTCGCATTGGATTCGTATGTGTTTGATAGTGAAAGGTCATTAGATCGAACGTGGGTATTTTGTCAGAGATAAAATCTTAATAGGAAAACTCAGCAAGATAAACTTTGTTATTATTTGATCCAACCCAAATTTTCACTTTGCCGTCGACTACTTCAAACATATATCTTTGGAGGTCACTATTACTTCTATCGTTTCCTGCATCTGGATCTTCTGGTCCGGGTGCTTCTTCGTAGTCTAGGGGTACGAAAGCCTTGTCGAAGCTTCTTCCGGTACCGCTGAAACGTTGTTTTTTAAAGCCTGTGATTTCATCATCGTTGTTATAGATAGGCGTTACGCCATAAAGCTTTTTATTTTCGATGATCAGACTTCCGTCGGAAAGAGAGCGCTTCATAAAATCAGCAAGAAGTTCTGCTTCACGGGTATCTGCGGTTTCCGTTGCTTTTGCCTGAACACTCATATAATTTGGAACAGCAATGGCAAGGATGAGACCAAGGATGGCCAAGACAACAATAAGTTCGATCAAAGTGAATCCCTTTTTATTTCTTTTTTTTATATTTTCCAAAAAGATACTCCTTTTTTGTATACACTACACTCAGATATTTATTAGATTTATTATATCAAATTGGGTGAAGAGTAGTTGTGGATGTTTTCAATTTTAATGACTTTTAAGAAGTTTCGGTTTTATTTAAGGAATAAAAATTAGGGTTTATGATAAAATGATCATAATGTAAATCGGAGGGGTCAATGAAACAGGGATATAGAATTTTTTTGGGAAGTTTAATGGCTGTGACTGTACTATTGGTTGGTTACATTTTATTGAAAGTTGAGAGTCGTGGACTGGTTGAACCATTGGGATGGCTATTAATGGGTTCGGCTGTATATATGGAAGTTATGCAGATGTTCTATGATGATCAAGTTAGCATGTCTTTGTCGGGTCCACTGACCATTTTGGCGGTTGCAACCCAGCCGTTTTGGTTTGTTTTGATTATGATTATCCTATTTACATCTTCTGGGAAGCTTTTTCAAAAGTATTATTATCATGAGCAGGAACATTTCTTTGATATCAAATGGCTTTTTAATCTCACACAATATATTTTTATTGCGGCATTGATTCGATGGTTGTTTTTTGGCATTTACCCGGCATCGTTTTCAGGAATGCTTAGTTGGATGATGGCGAGTTTGTTATATATTGCGGTAAACGTGTTTCTTGTGGGAACGATGATTTCGTTGTATACAGGGAATAATGGATTTAAGAGCTACACGGCTACAACAACGTCGCTTTTTATTTACTATCATGTAATTTTCACTTTACTATTGATGTATGTTGAGGCTGTGGGTGGAATCTTTGGTGTCTTGCTCATTATGATGGCACTGATGCCCATGCAGGGTGAGATTTTACGGCGTTCCAGTGCGCACAAGCTTAACCCCATGCTGATTCAAGATGAATTGACAGGGGCTTTTAATCGGGGATTTATGCAGCGGAAGATTACAGAGTGGTTACATCACAAGCGGCCATTCGCAGTGTTGTTTATTGATTTGGATGATTTTAAACATATCAATGATACTTATGGTCACGTAGTTGGGGACCAGATTTTAATGCATTTCGTTTCTCAACTGAAGGAAGATCTTCGCTTGGAGGATCGAGTCGTACGATATGGTGGAGATGAATTTTGTATTTTATTCCAAAATGCGGAAGAGGCACAGCGAGTCCATGAGAGATGGAAAGACACGTGGTTGAAATGTCACTTAGAAAGTGGAGTAACCATACAATATGGCTTCTCATCTGGGATTTCGGAATATACTTGTGAAGAGGAAATGACGTTTTTTGAGTTTTTGGATAAGGTGGATCAGCAAATGTATGAAGAAAAAAGAAAAAAGGCAAATCGAACCGATCAGGAGCTCGCATAAGAGCTCTATTTTTTTTGGTAAAAATACTAAGGGTGAAAGAATGATGGCACCCAATCATTGGCGGTGTTTTGGCTCTTTCTGGAATTACGCACGCTTATATGCGATGGAGATGGAAACTCATTCATTCGGGGTATCTATAATATGTTGCAAATACCTTGCGATGGATTTTGGAAATTGAATGATTGCGTAAACAGATGAGGCTTAAGGTGGTACATCGTTTCGTATCGATCGATGTGCTGTGCTTTTGGGGCTGCATATCTTTTTCGTACAGTTCTGAGTTAGGAGGAAATATGAAACGGCTACTAAGTATGCTTATTGTTATTCTGCTTTTGGCAGCTTGCACGCCGGCAGAAGAGACAATACCTGCTACAGAAACATCTGAGCCTGCAGGTGGACAAGAACCTATAGAAATGACGGGAGATTTGGAAATTCCATCCGATGAATTGGCGGCATATAATGGTGAGAACGGGATGCCAGCATATGTGGCCGTCGATGGAGTCATTTATGATGTGACAGACCATCCAGAATGGACCACGGGAGAACATGGTGGGAGTATAGCAGGGACGGATATCACAGAGGTGCTGAAAGCTGCACCCCATGGCTTGAGTAAATTGGAGGAGATTCCACAGGTTGGAACACTGATTGCTGTTATGGTGGCTGATGAAGGGACACAAGCTAGTGAACCGACATTGACTCTGGAAGAGCTAGCTGCATATAATGGGAAAAATGGAATGGCTGCTTATGTGGCAGTAGATGGAATGATCTATGATGTGACAGACCATCCGGAATGGACCACGGGCGAACATGGTGGCAATTTAGCTGGAACAGATATCACAGAGATGCTGAAAGCTGCACCCCATGGTTTGAGTAAATTGGAGGAGATTCCTCAGGTTGGAACACTGATTGCTGACATGGTGGCTGATGAAGGGACACAAGCTAGTGAACCGACATTGACTCTGGAAGAGCTAGCTGCATATAACGGGAAAAATGGAATGGCTGCTTATGTGGCAGTAAATGGAATGATCTATGATGTGACAGACCATCCAGAATGGACCACGGGAGAACATGGTGGAAGTATAGCAGGGACGGATATCACAGAGATGTTAAAAGCTGCTCCTCATGGACTGAGCAAACTTGACGAGACACCTATGGTAGGGATCTTATCATCTGGGCAAGTTGGAGATGACTACGACGATGACTACGACGACGACGATGACGATGACTGCGACGACGATGACGATGACTACGACGACGATGACGATGACTACGACGACGATGACGATGACTGAATGTAATAGAAACATTCCGAATATTTGAACAAAGCTCTCTCAAATGGACGGTTTAAATATAACTAAGTAACAATTAGATGACTCCTGTACTCGGCAGGAGTCATTTTTGATTGTTTAGACAAGCTTAATTGACGTATGATGAAGAGAAACAAAATAAGGTGAGAAGTATGGAATCTGAGGTCTCTTAGTGAGAGGTCTCTTTTTTGGGGTAAAAAAGTAATGGGTGATGCTATGATACAATTTTTAGGGTATCTTAATGCAAGTATTCTAGTGATTTTGTCTTTGCGCTGGCCATATTTTATATGGTTTAAGCGTTCAAAGAAATCGAAAGAATCAAAGTTGCTTGCAAAAACGATTCGTCGACTTCATCCGATTCTTGGTGGAGTATTAGTGATGACAGGGATTTTACACGGTTATCTGGCATGGGGCTGGAATTTTCGCCGTACGGGATACCTTCTCTATTTCTTTGTTTTGTTGCAAGGCATTTTGGGACTTGGATTACTCAAAAAAAGAAAAGGCTTGAAAAATCCGCATCGCTGGGTCTCGCTGATGGCTTTGGTTTTGTTGGGCTTGCATGTGTTTTATCGCACAGCCCTTGGATAGGAGAGTAATATGAAACGTTTGATTGGTTTGATGATTTTACTAGTTTTGCTTTTGGTTGGCTGTTCATCAGAACGTGGAGCGGTTGATCCTGTAATGATGGACGAACCGGATATCGCGTTGCAAATTGACGAGGAGGAAGTGCCACTTGCAGATGGCATGGTAGACGAGGAGGGTGCAGACCAAGTTGTCGGGAATGGGATGATGCTTTTGTCCTTGGATGAGTTGGCAGCCTACAATGGAATGGATGGCATGTTGGCTTATGTGGCAGTAGATGGAATGATCTATGATGTAACGGAACACCCGCAATGGGCGACCGGCGAACATGGAGGCAATATGGCGGGGACTGACATCACAGAAATGTTAAAGGCGTCACCGCATGGATTGAGTAAATTGGAGGAAGTTCCCAAGGTAGGGTCTTTGATAGAATAAAGAAATCCCGAACAAATTGTTCGGGATTGTTTTTTGCTTATAATTTGTCTGCCAATCGATAGATCAGGGTTTCTGTTTTACCCCAGCCCAGGCAAGCGTCGGTGATGGATTTTCCGAAAATGCCACTCTTTAGATCTTGGTTTCCATCTTCGAGGTAGCTTTCAATCATTAAGCCTTTCACGGCATTCTCGATGGAGTGGTTATGGCGACGATTCGCCAAAACTTCTAGGGCGATTCGGGGCTGTTC
The DNA here is from genome assembly GCA_036323355.1 of Gottschalkiaceae bacterium SANA. Lineage (GTDB taxonomy): Bacteria > Bacillota > Clostridia > Tissierellales > GPF-1 > GPF-1. The sequence goes on from AP028876.1 coordinate 442,338, forward strand.
CATAAAATCCTTAGAGGAATTTGCGTGGTTGCAATCGATGATGATGGCAGGATTCTCTAGTCCACGTTTCGCGTATTGGTGAATTAAGATATTCAAATCCTCATAGTGGTAATTGGGGATATTTTGTCCATGTTGATTGACTGCACCCCGTAAAATCGCGTGGGCAATGGGATTGCCGGTGGATTTCACTTCCATGTTGTTGAAGATAAAGGTGTGGGGAATTTGTGCAGCTCTTATGGAGTTGAGCATGACGGTTAAATCACCACTGGTTGGATTTTTCATTCCAACGGGAATATCAATTCCGCTAGCAACCAAACGATGCTTTTGATTTTCGACAGATCGGGCGCCAACGGCGATATAGCTCAACAAATCATCTACATAAGGTAGATTCATGGGGTATAACATTTCATCGGCGGCACTTAAGCCGGAATCTTTCATAATCTGTATTTGAAGGTTTCGAATTGCTTTGATTCCTTCTACCAAATCTGGTTTTTTGATTGGGTTTGGCGAGTGCATCATACCCTTGTAGCCTTCGCCGGTTGTGCGAGGCTTGTTGGTATAGACCCGGGGAACGATGAGGATCTTATCTTTGACGTCATCCTGAACCCTTGCCAATCGTGTAACATATTCCCGAACTGCATCGGGATGGTCGGCTGAACATGGGCCGATGATCAGTAAAAAACGATCGGATTTGCCTAAAAATAGTTCGCGAATTTGTTGGTCGCGAAAGGCTTTCTGCTCCGCGAGTTCTTGTGAGAGTGGAATCATTTCTTTAATGGTTTCTGGTGATGGAATTGCTTGAAGCGGTTGAAATGCCATTTTAGACCTCCTATTGGATAATTGTTGTAACTATATCAAAAAAATGGGTATCTGACAACCTAATCAGCCAAAACCTTCCTTAGTATATGAAGGGTGTAAAATACGCTGAAAATAGCAGCTGTCCAGTTAATGGAGACAATCCCCCACCACACGCCTGTTACACCTAATAATTGTTTGCCACCCAAAAACGGAAAGACGAGCATAGGGAGAATAAACTGCCTTGTAATACCGATAAAAAAGATCATTTTCGGACGCTTGAGCCCCTGAAGAACAGAGTTGCTGATTCCCATTAACACGTAGGTGTTGAAAGCAATGACCTCGATTCGTAAGAATTGGCTACCGATGGCGATTACATCAGGATTGTCGTTAAATAAGGCAACCAATTTAGGTGCAAGAGGATAAACGACAACCATGCCGAGGGTCATAATGGCAATGGAATAGCGCAAGGTCAACCGATAGATCATTCGAATTCGCCCAGCGTTTTTTGCCCCAAAGTTTTGGCCCACTAGGGACAGAGCAGCGATGTTTAATCCAAGAGCTGGTAAAAGTGCTACTTGTTCGATTCTTGTTGCGACTCCGTAGGCGGCGATTGCCAAGTCTCCGCCATAGAGGAGGACGTAACGGTTGATGACGAAAAATCCGATTGCAATAGTCATCATGTTTAAACTGGCAGGGATTCCTTGAGCGAGAATAGCACTTTCGGTTTTCCAAGTGATGGCTTTTATGCAGAAGCCATGAAAGGGGTGAAGTTCCTGTTTGAAAAGCTGTCGTATGAGATAGATCGTGCCGACGATTTGAATGAGAATTGTCGCTAAGGCGATACCGCCGGTTCCCAGTTTGGGGAGGCCAAGCCAGCCGAAGATAAAAAGTGGATCTAAGATCAAATTTAAAAAGAATCCGATCATTAAGAAATTTCGATAAGGGTGGGTGTTGCCTTTAGCGGTTAGCATGGCGTTTAAGGTTGCGTTTACAATGAAGAAACTCGAACCTGCAAAGAGAATTCGGAGATAGGCAAGGCCAAAATCAAAAGATTTGCCTCTTACACCGAAAGCACGTAAAAGGCTGCCGCTCCAAAGGAGACCACTAAGTGTGATGACAAGGGAAAAAACGCCAGCGAGTACGATGGCGTTGCAGATAATAATTTGTGCATTTTTTGGCTGGTCAGCACCATAGGCATTTGATAAAAGGGCGGTGGTTCCAGTCCCAATTCCGGAACCGATTGCAATGATAATAAAGAAAACCGGGAAGGAGAGTGCAAGCCCAGACAAAGCCAAGGTGTCTAGGTGTCCGGCATAATAGGTGTCTACAACATTGAAAAGGGTATTGAAGATCCAACCAATACTGGCGGGAAAGGCAATTTTTCGAATCAGTGTTTTAAGATCGTCGCGCACCAGATCCACAAGAAACTCCTTCCTTAGTCTTTCTTTTTCTTTTTACGTACCGTGGAAAAACTGCCAAAGCCACCTAGGATCGCGATATAAAATCCGAAATCGTAGCCGAATCCACTGTTGATGGGTTCATATATCTGGTAGGGCTCTTTAAAGATGGAAAGAACCAAGCTAAGAGGGGCGATCCATCCGTGCCAAACACCCCAGAAGAAACCAGCAGGGTCATCGGGGGTTATACGACCGTCGCCAGGAATACAACCGGTGAGTAGAGCGGTTGTCAGTAAAATAAGTATAAATAAGATAATTGTTTTTTTCATTTCGTCCTCCTTTGAATCATATCTACCCATGTACCATGGTTTTGGGTACAAATAGTTTGGGAGGTGAAAAAATGTCTTCTTATGAAACGCCAGTGTATGCGGTAAAAATCAAGGATGGCTCATTCGAATTGCGTCAATATGATAAGTTTCAGGTTGTTCGAGTGGATACGAAAAATCGGAATGATGGATTTCGTACCCTGTTTCAATACATTTCTGGTGCGAATGAAAAACGAGAAAAAATCTCAATGACGGTACCTGTGATTCAGGAACAAACAGATGAAAAAAGAACAATGGCATTTGTCGTACCGAAAGAATATGAGGAGAATGTACCTTTTCCGATGGACAGTGGAGTTGCCATTGAGCGAATGACTTGGTCATATGTTGCAGTCATCCGTTTTTCGGGTCTGGCAAGCGAACGGAAAATCCGTCTAAAGGGTAGAGAACTACACGAGTGGATTCGAAAAAAAGGATGGGTTGAGTCGGGCATGGAGGTTGTTGCCTTTTATGATCCACCTTTTCAAGTGCCATTTCTTCGCAGAAACGAGGTGATGATTGGGATCAATTGGAAAGAAGAACGGGATAGTGGGGAAAGATAGCGTTTGCATGTGGATAAATTATAAATTTTCTGGAAAACATGTGGATAAAGTTGGACAAAGTGCATTATTTAATGTAAAATTACGTGTTAATATTAGAAATGAAATAAGAATAGGTAGGTATGAATGGAGAATTTATCAGTACATGATTTAACCTGTGCGAATGAGACAACTCGTGCGTTGATCGAAATGGGTTTTGAAACAATGACCCCGATCCAAACGCAAGCGATCCCCAAAGCAATTGAAGGAGTTGACTTAGTTGGACAGGCACAAACAGGAACGGGAAAAACAGCCGCATTCGGCATTCCCATTTTTGAGCGCATTGATGCATCAGTGAAAGATACACAGGCGTTAATTCTTTGCCCAACGCGAGAATTGGCAGTCCAAGTATCGGAAGCACTGAATACGATTGGCAAGTACCATCGAGGAATCAATGTGGTTCCTGTTTATGGAGGCGCGTCTATTGACCGCCAAATCCAACTAATGCGACGTGGAGCGCATATTGTTGTCGGAACGCCGGGACGGGTCATGGACCATCTCCGACGAAGAACCTTGAAGTTAAATAATCTTAAGATGTTTACCCTTGATGAAGCGGATGAAATGCTGAATATGGGTTTCCGAGAGGACATCGAAACCGTATTAGAAACGGTTCCTGCAGATGCGCAGAGAATGCTATTCTCAGCGACTATGCCGAAAGCGATCTTGTCTATCATCAAGAATTATTTGAGAGAGCCAACGATGATCCGCATTCAGGCAAAAGAGATTACGACGGATACAATCCAACAATTGTATGTGAAGACAAGAAATCGAGATCGTGAAGCAATTTTGACTCGATTTATCGAATTGTATAGTGCTACAAGAACCATTGTGTTCTGTAACACCAAACGAAAAGTTGATGAACTGGTTGAGTGGTTGTCATCCAGAGGCTATCAAGCGGAACGAATCCATGGGGATATGGATCAATCGGCTCGCATGAACGTCATTCGTCGATACAAAGAAGGCAAAGTGCAAGTTTTGGTTGCAACAGATGTTGCGGCACGTGGTTTGGATATTCCAGCTGTAGAGCTCGTATTCAACTTCGAACTTCCTCGCCATGAAGAGTATTATGTGCATCGTATTGGCCGAACGGGCCGTGCTGGATTAAAGGGAACTGCTATTTCTTTTGTAACTGCAAAAGAGATGTATACCCTGAAGTCAATCATGCGATACACGAAAAAAACGATCGAAGAAGTGCTTATTCCGAAAAAAGAAACCATTGAGAAGATTCATATGGATCGACTTTTGGCGGAAGTGAAGGAAATTGCTGAAAATGAAGATATGAGCAAAGCACTTGAAACCATGCAAGGACAAGAAGGCTTCTTGGGTTTTGAAACAATGGCAGCTGCATTGTTGACCAAGATGTTAAAAGGCAGCGCAATCGAAGAGATTGACAATGCTGGTATGAGTGGTTTCCGTCAGTCTGATCGCAAAGTTCGCGGCGTAAACGGTCGAGTAAAATTATTTATCAACATTGGTCGAAAAGAAAAAGTGGATCCTCGTGATTTGGTTCGCGTGATCACAAAAGAAACTGATGTGACCGGAAGAGAAATTGGCAAGATCAATGTCTACAACGAGTTCTCTTTTATTGAAGTGCCAGAAGAGCATGCCAAGCATGTGATTCAGCGCCTTCGCAAGAAGACAATCAATGGAACACGAATTAATGTAGAAATTTCTCGTGAAAAGAAATCAAGCGGCAATCGTGATGGCGGAAGTCATAGTCATAACAAGCGTCGAGAGTATGGGAAATTTAACAAGAAAGATGGATCAAAGCCAAAAAAGAGAACACACGCGTAAACTAGGAGGGGCAAATGGAATCCTTTACGGAAGAAGTCGTGCAGGTGATCCGAAGCATTCCCTACGGGAAGGCGATGAGTTATGGGCAGGTTGCTGCTCTAGCGGGTAATCCTCGTGCAGCTCGACAAGTTGTTCGGGTGCTTCATACCATGAGCCGCAAAGAAAAACTACCTTGGCATCGCGTGGTGAACCGAAAGGGCGAGATTCGCCTGCCTCATGGACAAGGTTTTGAAGAGCAGAAGGCTTATTTAGAAGCAGAAGGCATTGAGGTGGATTCAAAAGGGCGAGTGGATTTAAGCCATTACGGTGTATAGTAAGAAAGCATAAAGAAGGTAGCGCGAATGCGTTACCTTCTTTTGTTGCAATTAAAGTAGACGAAAGATTAATTTAGGCTTGATTTTTTGTCTTTTTGTTAGAAATCGAATTGAAAGACAAGGATAGTTGAATAAATAAGGGTAAAGGATACATTGAAGGAGTGATTATAGATGTTGAAAGGCGGCTATATGGGGAAGGTATTGCGAGTGAATCTTTCCACCAAAAAAAGTACAATAGAAGAATTGTCGGAAAAATTGGTAAGAAATTTTATTGGCGGGGCTGGTTTTGGAATTAAGTACTTGTTTGATGAAGTGCCAGGGACAGCGGATCCGCTTGGTGATGAGAATAAATTAATTTTTGCTCCAGGACCCCTAAGCGGCACATCGGCTCCGTGTGCGAGTAGAATGGCAGTCGCGGCCAAATCGCCTTTGACGGGGGCGGTTGGCATGTCTCTTTCGGGGGGCTATTTCCCAGTGGAACTAAAGTTTGCTGGTTATGATGTTTTGATTATTGAAGGCAAGTCTGAAGAACCGGTTTATTTATGGATTAATGATGATATTGTGCAGATAAAATCGGCCAAGAAAATATGGGGAATGAATACTTTTGACACCCCGCGCATCATTAAGAATGACTTGAAGGAACAAAATGCAAGAATTGCTTGTATTGGACCTGCCGGAGAAAATTTATCTAAAATGGCAGCGATTATCAATGAAACGAGGGCTTTTGGCCGAAAAGGAATAGGGGCTGTTATGGGGTCTAAGAATTTAAAAGCTATTGCCGTTAGAGGCACACAAGAAGTTCCGGTTGCTGATGAGGCTGCATTTAAGATTGCGAGAGCATCCATGCTCTTGGCGATGAAAGAAAGTGCTCTTTATTCGAGGTTTTCTAAGTATGGTACACCAGCACTGGTGGAGGGGACTAGCGCATTGGGAATCTTCCCTTCTGAAAATTTTAGATCAACCGGGGAGATAGACTACGCGATCGATATTGGAATCGAGGCGAGTATAGAGCGAAGTCAAGGTTCTGAACGTTGCTATGGATGTCCGGTCGGGTGCACGCAACTTAAATTGGCTCGAGGTACGCAATATGCCGGAACGGTCTCAGCTCCGGAATATGAAACACACTATAGCTTGGGTGGACAAACTGGAGTGACGAATCTTGACAGCATTATTTATGGAGATCAATTATGCGACAAACTGGGGCTAGATACAGTGTCTGTGGGCGTAACAATTGGATTTGCCATGGAGCTATTTGAAAACGGTCTACTGACCTTGGAAGATACCAAAGGAATGGATTTAAGTTTTGGGAATCATGAGTCAATGATACAACTGATTTCGGATATCGCTTACAGGCGTGAAGGGCTGGGTGTGTTGCTGTGTGACGGCACCAAGAACGCTGCGGAAAAAATCGGCAAGAACTCCATGTTCTTCGCCATGCATGTCAAAGGCCTTGAATTTCCGGCGTATGACCCAAGAGGGGCGAAAGCTCATGGTTTGAATTTTGCAACATCCTACACGGGTGCGGATCATAATCGTGGATTTGCAATCCAGGAAGTTTTTTCGAATCCAAATCCAAAAGCGGTTGACCGATTTGCTACGGAAGGGAAAGGATGGCTGACGAAGTGGAATCAGGATGTACGATGTGCGACGACGGACTGCCCGACTATGTGTGGCTTTATACTGGATATCGCCTTGTCTGATGTTGCGCTGCAGAATACAGCGGATATGGTTAGCGGTGTTTCGGGATTGGATTTTACATCGGATGATGTTGGCCGGGTTGGTGAGCGCGTGAACAATCTGGCAAGGGTCTATAATATTTCCGCAGGATTTACAAGGGTGGACGACACCTTCCCGGAAAGAATTTTAACAGAGTTGATCAAGGCGGGCGGATCCAAAGGTCATGGGATCAGCCGAGAGGAACTGAATATGATGCTGGATGAATATTATCAGGAACGTCAGTGGACGTCTGAAGGGATTCCGACCAAAGAAAAGCTTGAAAAATTGGGGCTAGATGAGGCGATAGAATGTTTAAGTAAGTTGAATGTTTTCATGGGAAAGCGATAAGGTGATGCGAGTAAAGGTGATTACTATTTTTGGAATGATTGCCAGTCTTGGTGGTAAGAAAAAGCAAATGATCCAGATTCGAGAGGGTTCCAATATGATGGACCTTATGGAAGTGCTTATTGAAAGGCATGGGAGCTTGATAAAGGATAGGGTGTTTCATTTAGACAAAACCATCAAAAAAGATATCACAATCCTGCTGAACGGAAGAAACATATTGGCTCTGCAAGGATTTGAAACGAAGCTGACAGATGGGGATGAAGTTTTGTTGTTTCCTCCCTTGGCAGGCGGATGAAAATAGGAAGTGGGGAAAAAGAAAACACAAAGCTAAAAACGAGAATACGTGTGTAAACGAGGGATTCGATGTCATTTTCAAAGGTGTATAATAAACTTAGAGAGTTGAAATGACGGATGATGTAAGGGGGAGATTTTATGAATGCGCTTCATTGGTTTTCTTTTCCGCTGATAATTGAACTTGTTGGTGCTTTGCTTTTTCTATTAATTTTTTTGAAATTCATTGGAAAAGTGACGGGCGTAACTTCTTTCGCACAGAAGATCATTTGGAAATTAGCATTGGTGGGCTTCGTCGTCATGACGTTTATCAGTATCAATACCATGATGTTTCATTTTGAATTTGCGAGAGAGGCGAAATTAGATCGAGCAATCAGTGTCTTTAATGAGTCAAAATCAAGTATTGAAATTATCGGTATCGAAAAGAGTAAATCCGAAGTTTTCACATACGAGATGGATCGAAAATCGATTCATTTTTATGTGAGAGATCTGTCCACCAAAGAGATCGCACCTTGTTATATAAAAAGAGAAAATACGTATGTATATTTGAATGATTTCGTTGAGACGCCATTTATTATTTTCAATTCAACCGAGAATACCATTGATCTTCATCTTCCAGGCGATGCAATAAACGTGAGTGTAGGTGAAGTGAAAAAAGAAGCGCTCGATTTAAGGCAAATAGAGAGTGAATATTTGTGTTCGTTCTTGGCCAGCATAGATATTTTAGAGGAATGAAAGCTGCTTGACCAGGCAGCTTTTTTTGATGAGTTCACCCAATTCTTTGTATAAAAAAAGCAACCCCAATGGGATTGCTTGTCTTTTTTAATTAACGAACTGATGTTACGTTCTCTGCTTGAGGACCTTTAGCGCCTTGGGCAACTTCAAAAGTTACTTCTTCGCCTTCTTCCAAAGTCTTGTAACCTTCTTTGTTAATTTGTGAGAAATGTACGAATACGTCATTTCCTTCTTCAGAAGTGATAAATCCAAAACCTTTTTCTCCGTTAAACCATTTTACTGTACCATTCATTGTGTTTCCTCCAAAAATATTATTATTTGTTGCCTTTAATGTCTTTAGAGAAAACCTACTTCTCATTAAAGAACGTGTCTTGATGCGTTTCATTTTTCACTAATCTATTAAAGGTACAAATTAATATTACTATATTTTTAGGGAAAAAGCAAATTTGTTCAAGGGAAAAAAACGCAAAAAAAAGCGACCTCAAATGAGATCGCTTTTTGAATTAACGGACTGAAGTGATGTTTTCTGCTTGAGGGCCTTTGGCTCCTTGAGCAACTTCAAAAGTAACTTCTTCGCCTTCTTCTAATGTCTTGTAACCTTCTTTGTTAATTTGTGAAAAATGTGCGAATACGTCATTTCCTTCTTCTGAAGTGATGAATCCGAATCCTTTTTCTGCGTTGAACCATTTTACTGTACCATTCATTGTTGTTTCCTCCATATAGATAATTTTTATTCCTTTAAACCCTTAGAGAAAATTACTGATCAACAAAGAATAGCCTTGCATGGTTTTCAGATTCACTAATTTATTAAAGGTGCTCACTTAGTATACTATGGTTTTCAATAAAAAGCAAACTTATTTATGTGAACAAATAAATTGTATAAAAAAAAGCGACCTCAAATGAGATCGCTTTTTGAATTAACGGACTGAAGTGATGTTTTCTGCTTGAGGGCCTTTGGCTCCTTGAGCAACTTCAAAAGTAACTTCTTCGCCTTCTTCTAATGTTTTGTAACCTTCTTTGTTAATTTGTGAAAAATGTGCGAATACGTCGTTGCCTTCTTCTGAAGTGATGAATCCGAAACCTTTTTCCGAGTTAAACCATTTTACTGTACCATTCATTGTTGTTTCCTCCGTGTATCTAATTTTTATTCCTTTAAACCCTTAGAGAAAATTACTGATCAACAAAGAATAGCCTTGCGTGGTTTTCAGATTCACTAATTTATTAAAGGTGCTCACTTAGGATACTATAGTTTTTAGTAAATAGCAAACTTATTTATGTGAACAATAAAAGTTGTAAAAAAAAAGCAACCTCAAATGAGGTTGCTTTTAGGATTAACGGTTTGAAGTTACGTTTTCTGCTTGAGGGCCTTTGGCTCCTTGAGCAACTTCAAAAGTTACTTCTTCGCCTTCTTCTAACGTTTTGTAACCTTCTTTGTTAATTTGTGAGAAGTGTACGAATACGTCGTTGCCTTCTTCTGAAGTGATGAATCCGAAACCTTTTTCCGAGTTAAACCATTTTACTGTACCATTCATTGTTTGTGTTTCCTCCATATAGATAATTTTTTTCCTTTAACGCCTTAGAGAAAAATTCCAATCAACAAAGAATAGCCTTGCATGGTTTTCAGATTCACTAATGAATTAAAGGTTCAAGATAATGTTACAACAATGATGAAGAAAATGCAAATGTTTTCCTCACAATAATTGGAAACCCAATTTTGCATCTGAAGTATCATTGGGTATGATGGGTATATACGGATTTATAAAAGTTGAAAGCAAATACATTTATCGGCCGGGGGTGTGAAATGAAAGGGTATCCGTCTACGAATATTTTGAATAGAGAGTTGAGTTGGCTTCACTTCAATGATCGTGTTTTAGAAGAGGGGGCACGTTGTGATGTGCCTATTTTGGAACGGGCAAAATTCATCTCAATTTTTGCATCGAATCAGGATGAGTTTTTTGGTGTTCGTGTTGGCTCCTTGCGAGACCAGCGGCAAGCTAAATACAAAAAAGAGGACGCATCAGGCTTAACGGCTAAGGAACAGATCAAGCAGATATTTTCCCATACTCGAAAAGCGGTAGAGCGGCAATCTGAAATTTATTTCCTCTGGCTAAAAGAGTATGAAGAGTCGAATTCTCCGAAGTTATCTGTGGAAACGCTCACGCGGCAAGAACGCATGAATTTAGAATTGTATTTTAAAAGGAGAATCTATCCGAGTCTATCGCCCTTGGTCTTGGATCAGAATGTAACTCGATTTGCCAACGGGAGATTACACATTCTTGTGAAGTTGAAAAAAAAGAAAATGGGTGTCGTGCAATTACCGCCTCTTATGAGTCGAATCATCGAGGGCGTGGAGGCTGTTGGACGGTCAGGATTCTTTTTTTTAGAAGATATTATTGGGGCTTTCTCTCAGCGCTTATTCCCAGATGATTTGGTTATAGATATGGCGGTGTTCCGCGTGACTCGTAGTGAAGATATCCAGGTGGCAGTAGAAGATGCGGGCGACTTATTGGAAGTGATTGAACAGGCGCTTCCCCAGCGGGAGAACGGTCGAATCATTCGAATGGAAATAGCAGATGAACCGGCATGGGCGATTGAGTTTTTATCGAAATATCTGGATGTAAAGCCGAGGGATTTCATTCATGTGGATGCCCCTTTGGATTTGACGTGTCTGATGCGTTGGAAGCGTGTGAAAAATGGAAGTGTAGGACTGTATGAAAGCTTTGAACCCGCGGAGAAGCTTTGGTGGAAGGGTGATATTTTTCAAGCGATTCGAAAGATGGATCGAATTCATATGCTTCCCTACGAAAAATTCGATCCAGTTCTAAAGATGATGGAGCAAGCCGTTCAGGATTCACAAGTGATTGCGATTCAACAAACCCTGTATCGGGTAAGTAAAGAGTCCCCTGTGGTTGAAGCCTTGCGTCAGGCAGCTTTAAAGGGGAAACAGGTAACCGTGGTGATTGAATTGCGGGCGCGGTTTGACGAAGAAAATAATATTCGCTGGGCGCGAAGCCTTGAAGAAGCGGGTTGCCAAGTGATCTACGGCCACCCAATTCAAAAGGTTCACACCAAGGCATTAGCGGTCATTCGAGAGGAAGAAAATGGATTGAGGACCTATTTGCATTTGGGAACAGGAAACTATAACGAGTCGACGGCGAAACTGTATACAGATTTTGGGTATTTTACTGCGAATCCGGAGATGGGCCAGGATATTAGTAATATGTTTCACTATATTATGGGCTCGATGAAGATTCCGGAATTTCAGTTATTGGCGGTAGCACCCTTTACCTTGAGAACAACTCTATTGGATCGAATTGCGGATTGTGTACGATCGGCCAAGCGCGGTGAGGCGGCCTGGATTTTTTTGAAGATGAATTCTCTGGTTGATCAGCCTATGATTCAAGCCCTTTATGATGCATCTCGGGCCGGTGTTAAGATCGATTGTCTGGTTCGGGGGATTTGTTGTTTGCGTCCCGGTCTGAAGGGAGTAAGCGAGAATATTCAAGTGAAGAGTATTGTTGGTCGATTTTTGGAACATCAGCGAGTCTATTGCTTTTCCACAGGTAGTTGGGAGAAACTTTACCTTTCCAGTGCTGACTGGATGCCGAGAAATTTAAATCGACGAGTGGAATTGATGTTCCCCATTACCTCGCCCTTGGCGGTGGAGAATATTAAGGGGTGGATGCGCCTGCAGTGGCAGGATGAGAATCGTGCCCATTGCTTGAAAGCGGACGGCAGTTATCAGACGCTTTCTCGAGAAAAGAATGCACTGGATTCACAGGCTTGTTTTATTGGCGAATTGATGGAGAGGAGCGGAGAATGAAGCGAATTGGAATTGTTGATTTGGGGTCTAACTCCGTAAGGATGAGTATTATATGGGTGGAAGAGGATGATTCTTATCATATGATTGAACAGGCGAAGAGCATGGTTCGCCTCAGCGAAGGCATGTCGGAAGAGGCAAACTTGAGTCCGCAAGCAATGGAGCGGACGAAATCAGCCTTGAGTATGTTTAAAAAATTGGCAGGGGTTCATCAAGTGGATGAGATCCGTGCTGTGGCAACGGCTGCCGTTCGACAGGCAAAAAACCGTGATGTTTTTTTGGACCTGGTTCGAGAAGAAACGGATTGGGAGCTGGAGGTCATCTCTGGAGAAAAAGAAGCCTACTACGATTTTTTGGGGGTTGTCAACACGTTACCCTTGAAGGACTTTGTTTTGATGGATATAGGTGGAGGAAGTACGGAATTGGCGTGGATCGAAAATCGCCAATTGAAGCATGCTGTTAGCCTGCCTTTAGGCGCAGTTTTGTTGACCGAGTCGTATTTTCCAGAGGGGGAGGTTACTCAAAAAGGGATCAAAAAGGCTATGGAGCGTTTTGATGGAGCGCTAGATGAAATTGAGTGGCTGAATCAGGCAAAGGGATTGCCCATTGTTGGGCTGGGGGGAACATGGAGAAGCATTGCGAAATTGGATCGCTATGCAACAAGAAATAGCATTCAGCGAATTCATGGTTATACCTTAAACCGCAAAGAAACCCTGGAATGGGTGGAGGACCTATGGGGTATGACCAGAAAGGAAAGGGCAAAGGCAAAGGGGATTAGCGATGCGCGCGCGGAAGTCATTGTTGGTGGCATTATCCCCATCGAACGAGCTATCAAGCGCTTAATGCCTCAAGAGGTCGTTATTAGCGGTAACGGAGTGCGAGAAGGCTTATTCTACGAAGCCTATTTCACCATGATGGAGAAACCAATTATTGTGGCTAATGTTTTAAGCCATAGTTTGTCTAATATTGTAAAACGATATCATGAAAACGATCATCATCTTGAACAATTGGATCGATTGACCCGTGTGATTTTTGATGCACTTGAACCTGTCTATCATTTTTCCCAACAAGATAGTCAGCTGTTAACAGCAGCCATTCGACTACACGATATCGGGATGCGGATTGATTACTTCAATCATCAGGACCATAGTTTCTATTTGGCCTTGAACACAAATGTCTACGGCCTTAGCCATCGGGAACTGGTTCAGGTTGCCTGGATTGCAGGCAGTCATCGAGTTGATCGAAAACTTCACCAGTCTACACGGCACTATTCTGGGTATATGAATGGTGATGAGAAGCAGCGGGTTGAGCAATTGAGCGCAATTTTGATGATTGCAGAACAATTGGATCGTGCAGAGGACAGCCGGGTGACAAGTTTTGCTGCTAGCGTGACAGATCGTTCCTTGGTTCTTTCTGTAGGCAGCGAAGAACCCATTGAATTGGAAATTGTTTCAGCAAGACGTGCATCATTTGCATTCCGAAAGGCATATCGTCGAACCTTATTGATTAAGAGGAGTGAATAGAGATGAAAGTGACTTTTCAACAACAGACAGAAGCAAAGAAGGGCAAGACAGTGCTGGAAGTCGCGCAGGAATCCAAGGTGAAAATGAAAGCGCCTTGTGAAAAAGGGAAATGCGGGAAATGCAAGGTACGGGTGCTTGGTGGGGAATTGGCTCCATTGACCAAAGAAGAAGGTAAGGTGCTTAGCAAAGAAGAGATAAAAGATGGAATTCGTTTGGCTTGTATGGCCGAAGTAATTGAGGATGTGCAAATCGAAGTGGTAAAAAAAGAGAAAAAGAAATAATAAATAAGCGGAGAAGTCACCTAACAGGATGTCTTCTCCGCTTACTTTTAAGCAATGATTAAATAACGGGAAATCATAATGAAATGAGAGAGTGTTCCCCCCAGAATAAAGAGGTGAAAGATCTCATGAAAGCCAAAATGAGGAAGGGTCATCCATTTTGGTTTGATGGCGTAAATTAATGCGCCGATCGTGTACAGGGTGCCGCCCACAAGTAAGAGAACAAATCCCTGCAGTGCGATATTTTGATAGATCGACGGCATAAAGAAGACGGCAGCCCATCCCATTAAAACATAGAAGCTGGTATAGAGCCAGCGGGGAGCATTCAGGAAGAATACCCGAAAGAAAATGCCTGCCACGGTCTGAGTCCATAAAACAGCCAAAAGAATCAGTCCCATGGGGCGTGGAAGCGCCAATAGACAAACTGGCGTATAGGTGCCGGCAATCAGAACAAGGATCATGGAATGATCGATTTTTCTTAAAATCGTTTCCACGCGCTTCGATGATTTGACGGCATGATAGATTGATGATGCGCTGTACAATAAAATCATGCTTACGCCAAAGATAATGGCGCTGGTCAACTGGAGGGGACTGTTATGAAGCACGGATTTCACAATCATCCAGGTGAGCCCGGCTGCAGACAAAACTGCACCGATAAAATGGGTTATGGAGTTAACTGGTTCTTTTATTGAAAACATATGTGACTCCTTTCAGTTTCTAGTATTATTTTACCACTAAATGAAGACGACATGACAAAAGACGTGAAAAAAACATATAGACGTGAAAATGAGTAGAATGAAACTTCGGTTGGATTTTCTATAGAGAAATAGAGAGACCTTTTTGTTTGAATAGCGTGGGTGGTTTTATGTGTTGAAAGATTGACAATGAGGGATTATGGTAAAATAATATTGGAGGAAACGAATGATACGATTTGTAAGAATAGATAAAAAAGTAGGATCAGAAAAGCTAACTGAGATTGAATTTCAGGCGCATCTTCGTTTTATGGAGAGGTCTGTTGAAGAGATGCCCATGATGGCGGGAGGATTTGTAGGAGATCCGGGTGGAATGGTTATTTTTGAAGCGCAATCATTGAATCAGGCGAGAGCGTGGGCTACTCGGGATCCCTTGTTTGAATCTGGGAAATATAAATTTCAGCTTTACGAGTGGTCTTTGGTTTTTAATACGATATCTGGAGGGGAGGATAGCCATGGGAACGGGAAAGACGGAAAAGTTTGATCCGGCATTAGCGAATTTAAAGGATCATCCTGCATTTGAACCATTTCAAGTGAAGCGAATGATCTTGCTTGAGGATGCAATCGAAAAAGGGATTGTTGACGCTCAGGAAGCAGTTTTGCATGCGAAAATAGAAGGGGAATCGATGGTGCTGTTAACACGGCAGATGACCTATCATCATGTTGCCCAAGGCATAATTGGAGAAAAACCATGGATGGTGTCTTTCTGACCGGCCTGTAATACGGGTGTCTGGATGACGCCCCTTGTACGAGGGCAGCAACTCACCTTTGCCACCTATGGATTGTATCAAGGATTGTCTTTGTTGGCCGACAAGGAGACAGGGTCTTATTGGGATCATATTACTGGAGAGTGTATCCATGGGGAATTCCTTGGAGAGAGATTGGATGTGCGTCCCTTGTTGCATACCCGTGCAGATTTGGTTCGTAAAGAAAACCCAAAAGCGCAAGTTGCAATTTCGAAACTTTCATGGAGACGGGATTTAATGACGAGGGTTATGCGGGTTGCCATCAAGAAGAAGTGGTTGCCATCAATCTTTAAAAAACAATTCAAGCGTACGGATGAGCGCCTGGATGCTGTTGAAATGGGTCTTGGCATCTGGCATGGGAAGGAAGCTAAGTTTTATCCCGAACGGATAGTAGAGGCGGGACCGATTCAGGAAACTTGGCAGGGAATCGATTTGATTATTCGAATCCATCCAGTAAGCAAAATTCCAGTCGCTGAAGTTCTAGTGGAAGGAAAGGGAAAAGAAATTTTACAAGTGCATTCCATGTGGTATGGATTTGTTGCAACATTTCCTCGGACGGATATTTATTCGGAGGAGTTATGAATCGTTGAAAGGAAATACTGAAATGTATAGCCGATCAATTGGAGCTGTTCTTATTTATCGGAATACCAGAGAAACTTGCGGTTTAATTTCAAGAAGCAATGGATTGGATGATCGAACTGAGGGAGCGAGGATCGTTGAAAAAGAAAATTGAGGAAATGGCATCGTTCTTTGATGCGCGAGCTGATGGATATGATCAGCATATGCGAGACAATATTCAGGGTTTTGTTAAATATTACCAAGCTTTGGCAAAACCGATTGAGGGAAGAGGCGATGCGTTTCGCATCCTTGATTTAGGTTGTGGAACGGGGCTGGAATTTCCCTATCTATTTGAAGCGGCACCGCAAGCATTGATTACAGGAATGGATATCTCGGAGGAGATGATGCGGGAAGGCTCAAAGACCCATCGAGCCTTTGGAGATCAGATTCAATGGACACGAGGCTCTTATGTGACAGATCCATTGGGGAAATTGGAGTATAAGGTGATTCTCTCTTCCATGACTATGCATCATTTCTTTGTCCATGAGAAGAGAAAGATCTATCAGAAGATTTTCGACGCAGTGAAGATGGGGGGCATATACATCGAAGGTGATTATATGGTTTCATCGGATGAGGAAGTAGCGGCCTTGGCACGTTACTTTGAGCAGACTGAGAATAGTGAAGGGGCGGAAATTGGAAAATTTCATTTGGATATTCCTTTTTCGGTTAAAAGGCAGGTCATGCTTTTAAAAAGCGTTGGTTTCGATCCGGTACGAGTGATTTACAGGACTACAACGAATGCTGTTTTGGTGGCAAGTAAGCTGAAGAAGTGAAAAAAGATACAAAAAAGGAGCTCAGCTGAGCTCCTTTGATTTTTGGTTATACTTCATATAACAGGTTATAATAAAAACGTCAAATTGGCAAGAAAAACTTTGAATTTAAGAGCATAAGCGAGGATCATGATTATGCTCTGGGTGGGAAGAATCAGAACGTGAGGTATGGGAGTTTCTCTTCCCATTCTTTTTTGATAAACTAAGCTTCCAAGAAACGAGAGGAGGATGCGGGATGCAGGCAAATAATCACCCGGATTATAGAAAAGAGAAAAAACAATTGAAGGAGACCACACAGGTGTGGGATCATCGTACCAACCATCTGACTTTAGAGATCGTAGAGAGGGAAGAAAAGCTGAAGACCCTTAGAAGCGGCGGAGGTGGCGGATACAGCAATGAATACGAGATTGCGGCCCACCTGTATGAGATGGCTGTGCGAGAGCGAGGGATGTTGGAGAGATCCAGTGACAAGCCTTACTTTGCGAGAATCGATTTTTTGGATGACGGCAAGCAGAAGACGGAAATATTCTATATCGGTCGTGTTGGGGTGGAAAATCCAAGCGATGGAACGCGGCTGATTCTGGATTGGAGAGCACCTATGGCGAGTCTTTATTATCGAGGTGAATTGGGTGAGGTTATGTTCAAGGCGCCCGAAGGTTTGGTGATGGGTCAGCTTCAGCGAAAGCGGCAGTATGAAATTGAAGAACGGCAGCTGATGAATATTTTTGACAAGGACCTAACGCCCATGGACGAATTTTTACAAAAGGCCCTGTGGCAAAAGAAGGATAACCGCTTAAAGGATATTGTTTCAACGATTCAAGAGGAACAGGACGGCGTCATTCGAGCGGAAAAGAACTGTGTAGTGTTAACCCAGGGGGTTGCGGGATCCGGAAAGACCACAATCCTGCTTCACCGCATTGCTTATCTCCTTTATACCTATCAGGATGAATTGCCACCGGAGTCGATTTTGCTCTTGGTCCCCAATCATCTTTTTCTTACCTACATTCAAGAGGTCTTGCCCGAGCTGGGGGTTGATCAGATTCAACAGGGGACCTATGAGGAAGTTGTATTAAAACGTATGGAATTGGCTGATCAAGCTCATTGGCACCAAGAAGGGATATGTGGAAAGCTCAAGGGGGATCTTAGGTGGATTCAAGTGATGGAGTCGGTGATTGACGCCCTGCCTGAATTGATTTTACCCAAGGAGGATCTTTGCTTTCAGGATGTCTGCCTCTTTTCGGCGGAAGAAATTAAAGAGATCTTTCAAGAAGAATATGCCTATTTGCCCATCGGTGCTCGATTTGAGCGGGTAAAGAAACACATTCGAGATAAGTGGAATGCAAGGCGGGACCAAGTCTATGGAGAATGGACATGGGAAATTCTAGAGAGTGAAAGTAGAAGCTATGACAAGCGAGACGCCTGGATGGAAGCTGTGAAAAAGGATGGTCGCAAGGAGCTTAGAAAGGCATTAAAGCAATGGCCAACCCTGTCGGCCGTAGAGGCAGAAGAAATATGGCGTTCTGATTTGGATCTCTATGAGAAGAGTTTGATTGATTTTTCTGAAGAGGAGAAGGGAAGTCTTCGCTTTGAATCAAAACGAACCCGAGAAGATCTGCCAATCTTATTTTTGCTGCATCAGCTTTTGTGGGGCAAAAAAGATTCAGAAACCCTGCGCCATGTCGTAATTGATGAGGCACAAGATTACAGTCCGCTACAGATGGAAACGTTGAAGCGAATTTCTAGAGGAAATTCATTTACCATTGTGGGGGATGTGGCACAGCAAATTTCGGCAACCCGTGGCATTACCGATTGGAAAGAAATATGGGGACCAGTTTTTCCTGATTTAGATGTTTCTTATCAGACCCTAGAAACCTGCTATCGATCCACTACTGAGATTATGTCTATTGCCAACAAGGTATTGGCAAGTTTGAAGACAGCTACAGCTGGAAAGGTGCAGGTGCTTTTGCGCCATGGAGAGGATGTTAGCAGAAAGCGGTACAAGAATCAGCAGGACTTGATTGAAGATTTTGCTGGTCGCATCAGTGACTGGCAGACAAATGGTCTGCAGACCATTGCGGTGGTAACCCGCACCTGGGAGGAAGCGGAATGGGTGCACGAAACCCTAATCAAAGAGATTCCAGAGGTTCAATTGCTTCATGAAAGCGATCCCGAATATCAGGGTGGATTGGTGGTTTTGCCCGTGCGGGTTGCTAAGGGATTGGAGTTCGACGGAGTCTTGATTTATGAGCCGACAAAGGGGATCTGGCCGGAAGAGGATCTGCATCTTCGTCAATTGTATGTAGCATCTACACGCGCCCTTCATATGTTACACTTAGGGGGAACAAACGAGTGGATGGATGCATTGAAGGAGGCATAGCATGCAGGTATTATATGGAACTAATAATCCCGGAAAATTGAAGAGGATTCAGGCTATTTTTCGAGAATCGAATATCGATATTGTTGGGCCTCAGGACTTGGGGATTCAAATAGATGTGGAAGAAACGGGGCAAACGCCCCTAGAAAATGCAAGATTGAAGGCAAAAGCTTTTTATGCGCAAGCGGGAACTCCAACCTTTGCTGTTGATTCCGGTTTGTATTTGGATAAGCTACCGGCAGACAAGCAACCAGGGGTATTTGTACGTCGTGTTAATGGCGTGGAGTTGAATGACGAAGAGATGTTTGTTTACTATCAAAACCTATTGGTCACCTTGGGGGGGCGGTCTCCAGGCTATTGGTTGGACTGGCTTGTTTTGATTGATGAAGGGGGGCAACTCTTTGAAAATGAGTATCGAGAAGAAACTTTTCTAACGGCAGAAGCCAGTTTAGTTGAGATTTTGGGTCAGCCAATCAGTGCCTTGGAGATCGACCCGGAGCTAAATCAATATAAAACGGAAATTACGCCGGAACAGCGCCTTGCAAAAAGCAATCGCTTTGATCGACGCATCTACAATTTTTTGACCATGCATTTGGAGACTAGTGATATTTGTGGTTTAGCACGAGAGTTTGCACGCGAGCAGATGGAGAAAAATCCGGTGCGGGATCGATTGAATCGGAGCTTTCGTGACCGATGGGCGCATACCAATCGGGTATTGTCGTGGGCAAAACGGCTTCAAAAAGAAGAGGGTGGCGATTGGGAGATGATTGAATTAGCTACTTGGTTACATGATTGCGGGTACGATAGGGCGCGGCCCCACGCGGAAATTGCAGCGGAAAAGGCGAGTAAATTCTTTGCCATACATCCATATGATCGGGCAGAAGACGTCATTTCACTTGTTCGCAATCATAGTCGAAAGGAAGAGGACTTAGCCTTGTCTGTTGAAATGCGCGTGCTGATGGATGCGGATACATTGGATGAGAAGGGGGCGCTTGCGGTCTTGCTTGATGCTATGAGCGAAGTGGTTGAAAACCCCCATGCTTGTTATGAAGATGTTTATGGTCGAATTTTACGATATTTTCCTGAAGTGCGTCGGGAGGCTCGCCGATTGAAAACGGAAGCAGGTAAACGAATTTTCAACCGGAAGATCCAATGGATGGAAGGGTGTATTGCGGCAATACGAGAAGAATTGGGAGAATAGAATGAATAGCGATTTTTTAAAAAACCTAGAGAGGTGATGCCGGTTAGGCATGCTTTCTAGGTTTTTTCTATGGGATCGGACGAAAGGCAGGGAGAAGGCATGGCTAGCGCAAGCTATCCTTATATTTCTTTGGGGATACCCCGGTATAGTTTTTGAATGCCCGGCTGAAATAATGCTGATTGTTGTAACCTGATTTTTCCGAGATTTCTTTGATAGAAAGCTCGTTGCTGGTTTCCAGCAACGTTGTGGCATTCTCCATTCGAATTTTCGTTAAATAGTCGGTAAAATGATAGCCGGTTTGTTTTTTGATTAAACGGGCAAAACTTGAAGAGCTTAGATGGAAATAGCTGCAGACCGTGCTAACATTTAAGTTTGTATCGGAAAGATGGTTGATCATATATTGAATCACATGATTTTCGGTGGTTTGTAGATTTTCTTGCGATTTTTTTTGGTTACATTTGCCATCTAGGCAATTGATCGCGGATTGTATGACCCTATGGAATTCTTTTTCATTGATGGGTTTTAGCAAATACGAATGGACTCGATTGGTGATGGCTTCTTGGGCATATTCAAATTTATTATAGCCGGATATGATGATAATGATGATCTCTTGATCTTGTTGACGGATTTTTTTGATTGCATCAAGGCCATTTAGAAAGGGCATGTTAATATCAAACAAAACAATCTGAGGATTGAATTCTTTTATCTTAAAGAGAGCATCTAAACCATCTTCTGCATTGACAATGGTTTCGAATGATTGGTTGAATGGTTGCAGCAGGTTTTCTATGTTATTTCTGATGATACTTTCATCATCGGCAATCAGTATTTTATACATCTTGTTCTCCTTCATTTTTAAGGCAGGGGATGACCAGTTCAATCGAGGTTCCTTGGCGGAAACTGCTTTGAATATTGAATTCGGATTTTTCCGCATAATGAAGTTTTAATCGCTGCGAAATATTGTTGAGTCCAAAATTATCTTCAGAAATATTGTTTTCCAGATTGGTTCTGACTTGTGTTAACCGTTCTTCGGTCATTCCGATTCCATCATCGGTCACTGTGATGACCAATTGATCCTCGCGTTGATTGCAAATGATTTGGATAAACCCAGGTTTTTTCTTGTGCTTTAATCCATGATTGATTGAATTCTCAATGAGCGGTTGCAAAATAAGTTTGGGAACCGATATTGAAAGCAGATCCTCGTCGACATAAAAGTCGTAGAAAACTTTTTCACTATATCGAAAATGCTGGATTTTTAAATAACTTTCCGCATGGAGAATTTCATTTTTCAAGGTAATGGTTTCAGCGCCTTCGCTTAAAGAAACTCGAAAGAAGTTGGATAAGCAGTCGATATACTCCGCAACATCATCGGCACCTTGCTTCTGAGAAAGCCATTTTAAAGATGCGAGGGTGTTGTATAAAAAATGGGGATTGATCTGTGCCTGCAAAACGTTTAAATAGGCTTTGCGTTTTTGTTCTTCGGTAGCAGTAATTTTTGTAAATAAGTCCTTGATGGTGTCCAACATTAGGTTGTATGTTTGACCCAAATAATAAATTTCGTTTTTGCCTTTGTCGGTGTAATAGGCATTTAGGTCGCCTGACTTTACATGGATCATCTTCTGTTGCAGATTATTAATGGGTTTTACAATGCTAACAGATGCTGCATAGGCGATTAACGTACCAATAAGAATCATGACGATCACAATGAGTTGCATATTCTTTGTGATTTTATTGGTGTTGGCAAACATGGTGGCATTGTCAATTTCCGTGCAGAGGATCCAGTTTTGAGAATAGGGCACAGGAGAATAGAAAATGGTGCTATCATTCATATCGATCATTCCCGACTGGATGGGATTGATTTTGGTTAATAAATTTTTTTTGTCTTCAAAACTCATCACATGAGAAAATTCGATCGGATTCATGGTATAAACCAAGCCATCGGAGTTCATGATCCAAGACCTTCCGCCGTACACGTCGATTTGACGCATCAATTCGCTCAGTTTATCGACTTTGATTCCGCCGATAAATAAGGTTTCTTTCAGTTCTTTGTAGTTGATGATCGGATAATAGATGAGGACCACATCGGAATTCAGGTATTCAACCTTCTTTGGTTGGGATACAATATATTCTGATGTGGAATTTTTAATTTTCAGAAATTCCTTCCGCGTGATCAACTCAAACGTTTGCTCTCCATTGACCCAACTCTTGCCGTTCAGTGCCCCGTAGGCGAAGAGATCGGATGTTTCACCAAAGGTTTCCCCTTTCATATCAAGGATGTTGTTGATATAGGGGATGGTAACCCGCATATCCATAGATTTGAAGGCAGGCATTTGGGACAAGAGTCTGAACTCGCTGATTACATTGAATAAGCGTAGACCGATTTCACGAGATTTGGAGTCAATGAGAATGCTGGTTTGCTCAGTGGTGGCTCTTGTGTTTTCCGTTCTGACACTGGAACCGGTTGTGGCGTAAAATATGAGAAATGAAGTTAAAAGACAGAGTGTGATAATCAACACGATTTTATGTTTAATAGACATAGGTTTTACCTCTTAGAAGTTATCTTAAGTATTCGTATTACTTTCTGAATCATAGTATATCTTTTTTTTGCCGTGATGAAAGCAAAGTGCAAAAAAATGATGGGATTTTATAAACTTTCAGCTTAATGTGAGTGTAAAGTATAAAAACATGAAGAGCCTATGCAAATACAAAAAAACTTGAGAATGTTATTATTATAACAAGCTTTATCGGACAAATGAAGCGTTGGCGAAAAAAATGTAGGGGAGTAATGAAGATGAAGAAAGTTTTATGTATCTTATTAGTTGCATGTATGGCATTTACTATGGTTGCCTGTGCTGCTAAAACAGAAAGTAATCCTGAAGAGGCTGCTGGGAAATATACAGCAGGGACTTACGAGGGTGTAGGAAAAGGGAACAATGGCGACATTGTTGTTGAAGTGGTACTAACGGATTCAGAGATCGCTGAAATTACAGTGAAAGAACATGCGGAAACAGCGGGTTTGGCGGATGCACCGTTAAAAGACATTCCTGCAGCAATCATTGCAGGACAAACACTTGCTGTTGATACAATTACCGGTGCAACCAATGCTTCAAATGGTGTCATCGCTGCAGTTACAGCGGCTCTTCAAGCAGCTGGTGTAGATGTTTCGGCACTACAGATCAAAAACGAAACAGCGGCGGCGCAGGTTACCATTGAAGATGCAACCTATGATGTTGTGGTTATCGGTGCCGGTGGTGCTGGTCTTTCAGCGGCGATTAAAGCAAAAGTAAGCGGTGCTGAAAATGTTGTTGTAATTGAAAAGATGCCATTTGCAGGCGGAAACACACTCCTTTCTTATGCGGAACTGGCATGTGCGGGAAACTGGCTTCAGGTTGAAAAAGGGATCGAAGACAGCAACGAGCAATTTGCTAAAGAGATGTGGGAAGGCGGCGGAATGCTTGCTCGCAAAGAAATGGTCGACACAGTCGTAAACAACGCATTGGATGCGGCGCTTTGGTTGCGAGATTATGTGGGTGTTGAATATCAGGATTATTTGGTACACGAAGGTGGACACAGCGTAGCTCGTGCTGTTGAACCGATCGAGTTGGGTGCTGGTATGATTACACCGCTGGTAAAAAAAGCGGAAGAACTTGGCGTACAGATCATGTACAATACAAAAGCGGAAGATCTTGTTCAAGATGAAACTGGTCGAGTTGTTGGCGTTCAAGTTTCAGCTGGGGAAAGCACAGCGACATTCACAGCGGACAAAGGTGTTGTTCTTGCGGCTGGTGGTTTTGGCGCAAATATTGAGATGCGTGAGCAATATAACAAACGCTGGCCAACATTGGATGAGTCTGTACAGACAACAAACTCTCCAGCGATCGTCGGCGACGGCATTTTGATGGCAGAGAGAATTGGTGCACAGCTTGAGGGAATGGAGCATATTCAACTGTACCCATTCAACAATCCAATGACAGGCGTCTTCTACGGAATTGAAGCGCCGAGCTGGAGCGGTGAAGGCTTGATTTATGTGAATATTGATGGAAATCGATTTGTGAATGAGATGGGTATGCGCGATGTGCGTGCCGAAGCGATTTTGGCGCAAGAAGGTGCTGTTTATGCAATTTACAACCAAGAGGTTGCAGATCGACTAAACATGGAAGTCAAATTTGCAGATGAGTACGCGAAATGCCTGGATGGTGGTGTTTATTACAAAGCGGACACGCTTGAAGAGGTTGCAGCGTACTTCGAAATTAATGCGGACAATCTTGTGAAAACAATGGATAATTACAACAAATACATGACAGAGGGTGTGGATCTAGAATTCGGACGCACAACTGCCATGGTGCCAATGAATGAGGGTCCTTGGTTCATTCTAAAAGGTATTGTTTCTGTTCATCATACAATGGGTGGCGTTATGATTGATACAGATGCTCATGTGCTTGATACGGAGGGTAATATCATTCCAAGTCTATATGCAGCAGGTGAGGTTACAGGAAGTATTCACGGAAACAACCGTGTGGGTACTTGCGCCATTTCCGATATCACTGTATTCGGTCGAATTGCTGGTGAGAACGTAGCAACAGGCAAATAATCAAAGATATAAAAATCCCGGAATCTTAAGATTCCGGGATTTTTTCGTGTTATCGATTCTGACCTTCAATTCATAGGGGCATTACTCCGCCATTTCCAAGGCGATTTTCATCATTTCAGTAAAAGCATTTTGTCTTTCTTCAGCTGTTGTTACCTTGTGAGTAACCAGTGAGTCAGATACGGTCAATAGGCAGGCAGCTTTTTTGCCTGTCGCTTTGGCGTTGGCAAAAAGTGCAAAGGATTCCATTTCAACCGCTTTACAGCCATGTTTATCACGGACCATTTCAAAGTAACCTTCTTGTCCATTGTAGAAAACATCGTTGGAATGGATACGGCATTTGTGCAAGTCGATTTCCAGTTCTTTTGCAAAGCCTTCAAGCTTGTCGTTCAGCTCTGGAGAAGGAAGCATGACATCGTCTTCAGACCCACTTTGGACCTTGGCATAAGCGGACTCGCTATAGGCGTCCGTTGCAAGAATGACATCATAGAGTTCTAGCTCGTCGGTATATGCGCCGCAAGAACCGATGCGGATAATGTTTTCTACTCCGTAGAATTGGAACAATTCAAAGGAATAGATGCCGATGCTTGGCATGCCCATTCCGGAACCCATAACAGAAATTTTCTTGCCTTTGTAGGTGCCGGTAAAACCAAGCATACCTCGCACATTATTGAATTGCACTGCGTCTTCTAGAAATGTGTCGGCAATAAATTTTGCGCGAAGCGGATCTCCGGGCATTAAAACGGTCTTTGCAACGATGCCTTGTTGATTGACACCGATGTGTGGAGTTGGGATATTCATTGGTTAGTCTCCTCTCAAATTTGTATTCTATGAAAACCTTTCCCTAATAGTGTACCCTTCTTTTCTGGTTTTTGCATGTTCTTATTATGGATAAGGGACCATCGTCCTAGGGCAAGAGACAAGATTGAAAAAAAGAATTGACAAATAAACATTGTAGGTAATAAAATGAAGATGTTAATAAAACGTTTTACTAAAACGATTAATCGGTGGTGAGAGTATGAGTGTGACAATGAAAGAAATCGCAAAAATGGCTGGGGTCTCCATAACAACGGTGTCTATGGTGATCAACGGAAAGGATCAATCCATTGGAGCGGAAACCAAAGCACGGGTGCTTCGAATCATTGAGGAACAGCAATATGTGCCCAATGGAATTGCTCGGAGCATGATTACCAAGCAGACCAGCACCTTGGGGCTTCTTATTCCCGATATTACCAATCCCTACTTCGCTAGCATGGCACGTGGGATTGAAGATGCGGCAAGTAAGGCGGGCTTTCACGTTATTCTTTGCAATACGGACGAGAGTCCAGAGAAAGAAGTTGAGTATTTACAACTTTTGCGTAAGCAAAATGTAGATGGGGTGATCTTAGTTTCAGCGGCAGTTGTTGAGCATGCTGAAAGGCGGATTCGAAAGGAAATTCAAAAGCCGCTGATTTTTTTAGATCGGCGGGGACGTGATCAAACGGAAGCCAGCGTTGGTTTTGAAAACCGTCAAGGAGCTTATCTTGCAACCAAGCACCTGATTGAAGCGGGGCATCGAAGCATTGGCTGTATCACGGGACCACTGAAGAACCGTTCAGCCGCGGAGCGATATAAAGGATACCAAGATGCATTGAACGAAGCCGGGATCAAATGGAATCAAGATTTGATTGTGGAAGGCGATTATCAGATGGCTGGCGGCGAAGCGGGCATTCGGCGCTTGAAGGACAAGGACATTACGGCTTGTTTTATTGCCAATGATTGGATGGCCTATGGCGCTTATAAGGCGTGCTATGAAGAAGGAATTCAAATTCCGTCAGATTTGTCCATTGTTGGATTTGACGATTTAATGATTTCACAGGCGATGATTCCGCCATTAACGACGATTCATCAGCCCAATACGGAAATGGGAAAAACGGCGGTACAACAAATTGTTGCATGGATTCAATCGGGAAACCAGCCGAAAGAAAATACGATGTTTGAACCGGAATTGGTAATTCGAGATAGTGTTTGCCTAAAGAAAGAGGTGCCTAATGGATAAAGTGATACAAGCGGCAAAGGGAACAATTCCCTTTGATTTGGTGATCCGAAATTTGAAGTATGTAAATTTGATCACTCGGGAGATCTATCCGGCGGAGATCGGAATTACCGATGGTAAAATTGCTCATGTTAGCCAACCGAATGAAAGAGGTTTGGAGGCAAAAAGTTATTACGATGCTCAGGGCAAGCATGCCTTGCCAGGGTTGATTGATACCCATGTGCATATTGAGAGCAGTATGATGAATCCGGCGCACTTTGCCGAAGCGATTGTACCGCGAGGTACGACGACCATTGCAGCCGATCCCCATGAAATTGCCAATGTTTTGGGAACCGCTGGTGTGAAGTATATTGTCGAATCCAGTGAAGAAATTCCCATAAGCATCTTTGTTTTGGCACCATCCTGTGTGCCGTCAGTACCGGGAATGGAAACAGCTGGGGCTGCTTTTGGTCCAGTTGAGATCAAAGAGATGCTTAAGCTTGAGCGTATGATTGGTATTGGCGAGGTTATGGATTTTGTGGGTGTTCTCGAGCAAAGCGAACGAATGAGCGGGATTGTTGGTGCTGGCAAAGAGGCCAAACTTTTTGTGCAGGGGCATGCGCCGTCTTTAAGTGGACGTGATTTGTCAGCCTATTTAAGCGCGGGAATCGAGTCGGATCATGAAACATCCTTTAGCGAGGAGGCTCGAGAAAAATTGCGTGCCGGCATGGTGTTGGAATGTCGAGAAAGCTCGATTGTTCATGACTTAGAAGCCTTGGTGCCGGTGATCAAGGAATTACAATATCCAGATACGACGACGCTATGTACCGATGATCGGGAACCGGATGACCTTCTACAAGAGGGGCATTTGGATCACGGGATTCGTCGGGCCATTGCCTTGGGCATGCCACCAATTGAAATTTTGCGAATGGCAACCCTACATGGTGCGCGGCTTTTGCGCTTGAGGGACCGCGGCATCTTAACACCTGGAAAACGTGCGGATCTGATTCTAGTAGAAGATTTGGAAGAATTTACTGTTGACGAGGTCTTTGTTGCTGGAGAATTGGTTGCAAAAGCGGGTGCAATGACGGTTGAAGTGACAGTGCCATCTCATCCAGTAGAGGAACATAATTCAGTTCATTTGGATCGTCCGATTACGGAAGCCGATTTTGAGGTGCGAGCCTCAGGTGATGTGGTTCGATTGAATGTGATTGCCTATACGCCAGAAACTCATATTCTGACCAAACGAGTGGTCCGGGAATTTCCCGTTGAATCTGGTTTGGTGGTCATGGATGACGTTGAGCTTTGTCGATTGGCAGTTTTTGAACGACATGGGGTCAATGGAAATCGATCACTTGGAGTCATTCAAGGATTTGGTCTGAAAGAAGGGGCGATTGCCAGCACGGTTTCTCATGACTGTCATAATTTGGTGGTTGTTGGTAAGGATCCTCACGATATGAAGATTGCTGCAGAAGCTTTGCTTGCATCCGGTGGAGGCATTGTCTGTGTGAAAGATGGGAAACAGCTTGCGATGGTGGAACTGCCAATTGCAGGACTGATGTCGAAAAAAGGCTTGGCAGAGATGGCTGTCGAGACTAAAAAGCTGAAAGAAACCATCATAAGCTTTGGTATTGATGCGGTATCTCCGATCATTCAGGTAGCGGCTTTTGCCTTGCCGGTGATCCCGGAGATCCGATTAACGGATATGGGATTGGTGGATGTAATTCATCAGTCTTGGATTCCATTATTTGAACAAGGAGGAAAAGAAAATGAGTAAAAAAGTATTAATTGCAGGTGAATCATGGATGAGTCATACGACCCATGTTAAGGGGTTTGATTCTTTTACGACTTCCGTATATGAAGAAGGAATCAAATGGTTAAGAGATGCCTTAGAAGGTGGCGGCTACCAGATAACATTCTTGCCCAACCATATAGCAGGGGAAGCATTCCCTTACACGGTGGAAGAGTTGAATGAGTATGACGCTGTAATCTTGTCAGATATTGGCGCTAATACCTTGCTATTGCCGATGGATACCTTTATGAGAAGTCAAGCGCGTCCGAATCGTTTGAATGTGATTGCGGATTATGTGAAGGCCGGTGGTTCTCTTTGTATGGTAGGCGGTTACCTGACCTTTATGGGAATCGACGCCAAAGGACAATACAATCACACGGCAGTGGCTGAGATTCTTCCAGTTGCTATGTTTGACCGCGATGATCGAATGGAAAATCCGCAAGGGGTTGTTCCAGTGATCGAATCGGATCATGAAATTTTCAAGGGAATTCCAAAGGAGTGGCCGGCATTCTTAGGTTACAATCAAACACAAGCAATTGTGGAGGGACAAGTCCTTGCAACTGTGAATGGTGATCCATTTGTAGCGATTCGCGAAGTTGGCAAAGGTAAGACGTCAGTCTTTACTTCGGATTGCTCACCACATTGGGCACCACCTGAGTTTGTGAATTGGGAACATTACAAGACATTTTGGGTGAACATGATGGATTGGATGTGCAAATAGTAAAATTGCTTCAGCTTTTGGCTGAGGCGATTTTTTTCTTTGAAAGAAAGTGCCATATGGCATTTTTAAATGGATGAAATTCCGATATACTAATAACAATGATTAAATGAAATCTAAAAAGCAATTAAATTAAAACTTTGGAGGAAATGAAATGAATATACCTACACCACATATTGAAGCGAAAATGGGTCAAGTTGCGAAAACGGTTCTAATGCCAGGAGATCCATTGCGCGCGAAGTTTATTGCTGAAACATTTTTAGAAGATGTGAAACAGTTTAACGGCGTTCGTGGCATGCTGGGTTATACAGGAACCTACAAGGGACGAGAAATATCAGTTATGGGTCATGGCATGGGGATTCCATCTGTTGGAATTTACTCATACGAACTTTACGCATTCTATGGCGTTGAGAATATTATTCGAATCGGTTCTTGTGGTGCCAATACTTTGGATTTAGACTTGTATGATGTCGTTTTGGCCACAAGCTGCTATAGTCGATCGACATATGGACAAGAGTTAGCTGGATATGAAGAGGACGTTTTTGAGGCGGATGCCGAGTTGACTGCGAAATTGGAATCGATTGCGAATGAAATGAACATTCCGGTTACAAAAGGTTGTGT
The DNA here is from genome assembly GCA_036323355.1 of Gottschalkiaceae bacterium SANA. Classification (GTDB taxonomy): domain Bacteria; phylum Bacillota; class Clostridia; order Tissierellales; family GPF-1; genus GPF-1. Next base: position 472,501 of record AP028876.1, read on the forward strand.
AAGCTCAGGTGATGTATTTTATGCGCAACCTTCAGAAGAACGCAAGAAGCGTTATGAAGAGAAAGCGATTATTGCCATGGAGATGGAATTTTTCGGACTTTGCGCCAATGCGAAATTGTTGAACAAGAAAGCGGCATGCTTGTTAACGGTATCGGATCATGCCTTGACAAAAGAAGAGACAACTTCAGAAGAGCGACAAACAGCTTTTACCAAGATGATGGAAATTGCATTGGAAATGGCTGAGTAAGCAAGAAGGTGTTTCAACGAAGCGAGGATAAAGTATGAAAGAAGTAACAAAAAGATGGATGATCTCCATTCTCGGTGTGATTGTAGCCTCCTTTTCAATCGTGATGTCGATTAAAGCCAATTTTGGTTTGAATGCCTATAATGGCTTATTGGGCAATATTTCGGAAGCAACGGGTTTGACCATGGGAATATTTAGTTGGACCACTGGATTTCTTTTCATTTTATTCAACATGGTTGTTTCGAAAAAGAAGAAATTCAATTGGAGTGCTTTGCTAGTTTCCTTTATGTTCGGTAGCTTTATTGATTTCTTTTATGTGCTATTGGCAGGAGATGTTGCCTACGAATCTTTGATGATTCGCTTAGTCGTGTTTCTATCGATGATTATAACGGCGGGAATGGGTATCAGTCTCTTGATATTCAGTGGTATTATCTCTCCGGTAGAAGAATATCAATTTGCCATAAAAAAAATATTTAAGACCACCATTGCGACAGCAAAGGTGTATTCCGATATGTCTTTTCTAGTGGCGGCCCTAGCGGTTAGCCTACTCAGCCATAATGGTTTTGGTCTTATTAATGTCGGTACCATCGTGGTTACGTTGACAACTGGTCGGGTCATCGGAATGACCTTGGAGTTATTGAATCGAAATAAATCGACTGCTCTAGTCGAGGCATAGAAGATAAGCTTGATCCCCTTTCCAAAAAGGAAAGGGGATCTTTTTGTATGAATTGACATCTACCAAAATTTCTAAGACAATAAAGGGAAGAAAACCCTATTGGAGGTGTCGAATATGCGAATGGAAGAACTTCAGAATGAATCGGAAGAGTTGAAGGATTTGATCCGTGATATGCCACAGGAGATTATGCAACGATGTCGAGTTAAACATATTGCTCCTCAAGTTGAGATTATGAGAAAGTTTGAAAAAATGACATACGTATATATCCTTTGCGAGGGAGAATGTGATGTTTTGCGTTCATTCAAGGATGGGCAGCTTTACGTTTTAGGGAAGATCAAAGGACTAAAATTGATCGGAGAGCAGGAGGTTTTGGCTGAGATTAACGAATTATCTGCAACCGTCAAGACGGTTACAAAGTGTCGATTTCTGTTGATTCACCAAGAAGATTTTTGGGACTGGATACGTTGTGATTCTCATGCAGCAATTTTCCTGCTGAAATATATGGCGAAGCGTTTGAATGAAGCAACTCGAGAAGCGGGTATTCCATTTTATTATCCAAGCATTTATTTGCTGAAGAAATATCTGGTGGAGGCATATGAGGAGGCAAAGTCAGAAACGCTACGTGTACAAGTTAAAAGGCAACAGATTGCGGACGAGCTAGGGATTAGCCTACGTAGTGTGGAGCGATGTGTTCGGGAGCTGAAAGATGAGAGGTTAATCCGCATAGTCAAAGGAAAGATGGAAATTAATCGAGATGAATATGATGAAATAGTGGATACATTGGAAGAATAGGAATATATTCGGTGGGCTTCGTTCTTATTAAGTCTTACGAGATCACTCAGTTTGATAAAAGTACGTAGAAATAATCAAAAACCAAGTGTTTACAAATGAATACATTAAGGGAGTTCAGTATGTTTAAGAAAATAATGATAGGGATTGTTATTGTTGTAGTCATCATTGCTGCAGGAGGTTTTATTGTTGTTAAGAGCATAATAAAATCAATGGATCAAGTTGTTATGCAAGTGGATAATGAAAAGATATCAGCGTATAAGCGAGAGCTGGATTTTTCAAAGTATGAGGAGTCTCTAGCTGGCATTGATGAGAAAAGAATAGTTGAATTAGAATCGTATATTGTTGAAAAAAGTATAGAATCAGTAAGAGCTAATCTTTTGAATGGAAATTTAACATGTGAAGAAATTGTACTCTTTTACGTGAATCGGATCAAAGAGAATGATGGCAATTATAATGCGGTTATTCAGTTAAACCCCAATGCATTAGAGTATGCAAGAAACATCGATAATAAAATTGAAAATGGACAAGGTCTTGGCAAGCTTGATGGTGTTGTTGTTCTGATAAAAGATAATGTTGCTTCAAAAGATATGAATACAGCATCAGGAGCGTATGCACTAAAAGATTTGGAAACAACAAGAGATGCCTTTATCGTTGAAGCTCTAATTGAAAACGGTGCCATTATACTCGGCAAAGCAAATCTCAGTGAATGGTCAAATTTCATGTCGAGTCCCTCCAGTAGTGGATTTTCAGTATTAGGGGGTCAAACCAAAAATGCCTATGGAAAATATGATGTGGGTGGATCAAGTGCAGGTTCAAGTGTTGCAGCAAGCTTAAACTATTCAACGGTAACCATTGGGTCTGAAACAGCCGGATCCTTGATATTCCCAGCTGGGCAAAACAGTGTTGTTGCCCTAAAACCAACAATGGGGCTTCTTAGTAGGGATCTAATTGTACCAATTTCAGAAGCACAAGATACGGCGGGTGTTATAGCTAGATCCGTAGGTGACTTGAGAATCATATTTAAAGTGATGATCCGGAAAGATGAAAATGATCAAGCGACAACTATTATCGATAGTTTTGATTTGACAAGCCTGGATACAACTTTGGATTCAGTGAGTTTAGAGGGGAAAAAATTAGGCTTTGTTGATAATGGATCTATAGAACTCAAACAAATCGTGGAGGAATTTAGATCTCTTGGAGCTGAAGTTGTAGAAGTTAAATTTGACGATTCTGTAAGTGAAATAGATATGCTTACTGTTTTATCGTTTGGGATAAAAAATGATGTAAATGCATTTCTATCAAATGATGCAGTTCGATCGGATATGAAAAACTTAAGTCAAATCGTGGCATTTAATAAAGAAGACGAATCTAGAATGCCATTTGGACAAACATATCTCCAAAGTGGATTGGACTCGCAAGTAACGCATGCGGAGTATGAAAAAATAGTTAGCAATAATCGAATGATCTCTCGTACAGCAATCGATAAGGTTTTACAGGAAAATAAAATTGAGGCGATTATATCGATTAGCAACGAGTTATCTGGTATATATGCACCGGCCGGTTATCCAGCACTTACCATTCCATCGGGGTTCAGAGATTCTGGGGAACCTTATGGTGTCACAATAATTGGGAGTAAAAACACTGATGGCGCACTTATCGAACTTGGATATGGATATGAGGTTAACACAAACCATAGAAAAATTCCGGTTTTAAAATAAGGGAGTATTGGCATGAGTGATTTAGCTAAGGATGGCAATGCGCGATATTAGTATAATGTGTTTTCACAAGAAACCAGCCACTCGAACGAGATGGCTGGTTTCTTATAGGGTGTTCATGGTTATGGGGTGTTAATATAGGGCTTTTATCAATAAATCCTTGAGATCCTTTGGTTGAGGTTTTCTCGGATTTGAAGGTGTACACGTGTCTTCCATGGCATTCTTGGTCATGATGTCGATCTGTGCCATGTAGGTGATGGGATCAATGCCATGTACTTCGAAACAACTAGGGATTTCAAGTTGTCGGTTGAGATATTGCACGGCGGCAACGAGACTTTGTACGCCTTCTTCTTCGGTATCAGCTGGAAAGCCCAGCGCTTTGGCAAGAGAAGTATATCGTGCTGCCACGGAGTGGAGGGGATTATTCAATCTTGCATTATAGGCAATAACGGTCGGCAAGAGTATCGCATTTGCGCGACCGTGGGAAATCTTAAAATGCCCCCCAACGGCATGTGCCAAACTGTGGTTGACACCCAAGCCCGCATTCGTGAAGCCGATGCCAGCCATACAGGACGCTTCCTGCATCATTTGTCTGGCTTCCATATCATTTCCATTTTTATAAGCGCGAACCAAGTAAGTAAAGACTTGTTTGATTGCTTTCTTTGCGTAGATGTCTGTGAAGTCTGAAGCCTCTTTTGAGACATAGGTTTCAATGGCGTGGACCAAGACATCCATACCTGTATCCGCAGTAACAAATGGCGGTACGGTTCGCGTGAATTCGGGATCTAGGATCGCCGCATCTGGAATCATGACCGTGCTGACGACTGGAATTTTAATCTGCCGCTGAGTGTCGGTAATCACAGAAAAGGCGGTGACTTCAGATCCGGTTCCGCTTGTTGTAGGAATGGCTACAAACCATGGCTTTCGAATGGCGTCACTTTCAATTAGTTCTTCCTTGGTTTTGATGCAGAAATACATAATCGCTTTTGCTGCGTCGATGACAGAACCGCCACCCACTGCAATTAGCAAGTCTGGTTTGCTTTTGATAATTTTGTCTAAGCCCTGCTTAACCGTTTCTAAGGATGGATTCGGTTCAATAGAATCAAAGACTTCGTAGGGAATGCCTTGTAGGTCTAAAAGATCCGTTACTTTTTTTACCAATTCAAGTTTCACCATTAATTCATCGGCAACGACAAAGGCGAACTTTGCGTTGAGTGTTTTTACGTAATCAATGGAATGTTGTCCATAGTGGATTTCTGTTTTTGATTGAAATTTCATAATACCCTCCAAACGATCGACCATCGCTTCTCTTCTTATCCTACCTCAATTGAGGAGAAAGGCGGATTCAATTTGTTGGCGGGTTCTGCTATTATTTTGTTATTTGACAAGAATGCCGAACCAATCAGCCGTTCCGAAGGCTTTAAACCCGCAGGATTTTGCCAAAGCTTGAGATGCTGTATTGGTATCTGCAATTTGAACGATAGGGATTTCATCCCTCTGTATAAGCGTTTGAATAATACCGAGGGTGGTGTCTCTGGCGTAGCCTTTGTTTCGATGTTGCTCTATGGTATGCATCATACCGATGGTGCCGTCAGGATGTTGGAGTGCCCAAGCGACGGGTTGCTCATCGATAAAAATGGCGGCAGATGGTCGAAGAAGAATATCTTCTCGAATCATTTTTAGGGTGTGGTCTCCACGATAAGGATAGTGTCGATTCACCAGTTCTGCGTCTTATAAGCGCAAGGGTTTCGTTTTGTGGATTTGTCGTTCTGGATGGTAATCGTCTTTATTGAGGGTATATGCTGTGCAGGGGTTGGACCATTCAACCTCAAATCGAGCGCGTATCAAAGTGGCAATTTCTCGTGGGATACCTGCAAATCCGTATTCACCGGGCTGGCTGAAGTGGTTCAGTAGATCCTCAATAAAGGCTAGGTCTTTTGCGAAAGTATAATGGAGATATCCACTTTGAATGAGAATTCCCTTTGGATGATCGATTGAATCTGTGTAACAGATGAGTTTGGGTTTATTTTTCAGGATATACTGGATGGAGAGCGTCTCAAGAGGGTTGGTGTTCATTAGTCTCTTTAGATTGATCTCTTCACATTGAATTTTGTTCATCAAATCACCTCTGTTTTCAGTATAAGATAGGATTTATTTATAAACAAGAAGATAAACTATGATAAACTAAATAAAACGGAGGGGTTGCCATGAATCAAAAGGAATTGGTGAGAAAATTGAAACGAGACGAAAAAAAGAATATCAATGTCATCAACTTTATTGAATCTTATCCGGTGGATCGGGTAGATCAAGTGGGTGATACCATCCGCGTGCGTGGGAACAGTGATCACGCCTGGAACTATATCAGCAGCAATTCGAAAGATGAATTTAAGAGTCTTTTGGGTGAACTGAGCAATGAGAAGTATTTTGCGATTTTGGAAGACTGGATGGTGCCGCTAGTTGAGGCGGAAGGAACTTTGGATTGGAAGTTGTCATGTATCAAGTTTTTTTATCCAGAAGCCAAAGTGATTCCAGTGATCGATGCACCGATTACACCCTTGTCCATCGAGGATGCAGAGTGGATTTTCAAAAATGGCGCGTATTCGAATTTTACATCGATCTTATATATTCGTGAAATGATTCAAAAAGGACCTGCGATTGGGATTCGACAGGATGGACGTTTGGTTGCCTGGGTCATGACCCATGATGATGGAGCCATAGGATTCTTGCATGTTTTGCCGGACTATCGCAGTCGCGGTTATGCCGTTGCCTTGACCTGTGAGATGATTCGGCGAGTGAAGCGCAAAGGGAAGACACCCTTTGTCCATATCGAAGAGGAGAACACGTCTTCCATTCGACTGGCCAAGAAATTGGGTTTTGAAGAGGAACGAAAGGTTCATTGGGTGAAATTGAAGTAAGAGGGAGTCGGAAACAGCAATGGCAATATTTCTCGAAGGTTGAAAGCTAGGATGATAAATATTTCAAAATCTTGAGACATGCTGTTAATCCACTTAAATTACGAAAGTGGATGTAACAGAAATGGCAATATTTCTCGAGAGAAGTAGTTAAACTGTTAAATATTCCAATTAAAACCATCTATGCTGTTAAATCCGCTCTAAAAACATGAGCGTATTTGAAACAGCAACTATATAATTTCTTGAAGGTTGATAGTTAGGATGATAAATATTTCCAAAAAAAATTCAATGGAAAATATTCATCATCATTCTTGACAGTTTGATATCAAACAATATATACTGAATTAAGTTAATTGAATACTCTTCAGGGCAGGGTGAAATTCCCGACCGGCGGTGATAGTCCGCGAGCGCAAGCTGATCTGGTGTAATTCCAGAACCGACAGTACAGTCTGGATGGAAGAAGAGACACGATTGTGTCAAAGGAGGTGGAATTTCTTTGATGGAAGCGTGATTGTAATCGTCAAATTATTGGCGAGGATGAAGCTAGCGCCCTGAACATTTTGTTCGGGGCTTTTTTTATTGGGAGGAAAGCATGGAAGGTCAATGGATGAAGCAAGCATTGGAATTGGCAGAGAAAGGAAAAGGGTGGGTCTCGCCCAATCCATTAGTAGGTGCAGTCATTGTCAAAGATGGCGAGGTGATTGGAGAAGGGTGGCATGCAAGGTTTGGCGGGCCTCATGCGGAAGCGGTGGCTTTGGCCATAGCTGGAGAAGATGCCAAGGACGCAACCCTTTATGTGAATCTGGAGCCCTGTTCCCATTATGGGAAGACACCGCCCTGTGCCGATGCGATTATACGCCACAAATTGGCGAGGGTTGTCGTTGCCATGAAGGATCCAAATCCGAAAGTGGCTGGTCGAGGCATCAAAAGAATTCGAGAAGCCGGAATCGTGGTAGAGCTTGGATTGATGGAAGAAGAGGCGAAAGCCTTGAATCGAAGTTTTATTCACTTTATCACCCATCGAATCCCCTATTGTGTGATGAAAACGGCGGTCACCTTAGATGGAAAAACAGGAACCACCATAGGTGATTCCCAATGGATCAGCGGAGAGGCATCAAGAATGGAAGTGCATCGTATGCGCCATGAGATGGATGCGATTCTTGTGGGGACGGGAACTGCCTTTGCTGACAATCCTAGATTGACAGCACGACTGGAGGGAAAGGTGGCTCAACCTATTCGGGTTGTTTTGGATCAGTTGGGGGCGCTGCCAAGAACACATCATCTATTGGCAACCGGAAAAGCAAAGACGATCTGGGTAGTTGGGAAACGCGCGATGGCTCATTTGGAGCTAGAGTCAATTGCCTCCCATGTAGAGATTATGGTTGTGAATGAAGCTGACGGCCATTTGGATCTGCAGGAGCTATTTGAAAACTTGGGCAATAAAAACATTGCCAGCATTCTTTTGGAGAGTGGAGGCGGATTAAATGCAGCTATGTTAAAGGCGGGATTGGTTCAGGAAGTTGTGATTTTTATGGCACCGAAAATTGTTGGAGGAGAGAAGGCAAAAACGTCGGTCGCGGGCGCTGGAATTCCTGTGCTTGATGATTGTATTGATTTGGATTTTGAAGAAATTCGGCCAATTGGTCGCGACTTAATGATACGAGGGAGGGTGAGAGGCTAGTGTTTACAGGAATTATTCAGGAAATAGGTAAGCTGGAACGAATTGAAAATAAGCAAAATGGTGTACGTCTTTGGATTCAAGCGCCGATGATGAAAGCAATTAGCCAGATGGGAGATAGCATTGCGACCAATGGTGTGTGTTTAACTGTTTCAGCTTTTTCCGACCAGGGATTTTGCGCCGATGTCATGCCGGAGACCATGAGGCGAACTGCATTTTCGACATTGAAGCCTGGCGCTTCTTTGAACTTGGAGCCAGCTTTACGCTTGCAGGATCGATTGGGTGGTCATATGGTGTCGGGGCATGTGGATTCGATTGGAAAAATTTTGACCATGCGGCCGGAAGGCAATGCAGTGTTGCTGGAAGTCTCCATTGATGAGTTGGCAGGCAGGATGCTGATTGAAAAAGGATCCATCACGATGCAAGGCATCAGCTTGACAATCGCGTCTTGTACAGCGACATCCTTTTGGGTTTCCTTGGTCGGGCATACCCGTACAGAAACAACATTGGGAAGTGTTAAAATCGGAGATCTGGTGAATCTGGAAACTGATATGATCGGAAAATATATATTTCAATTTACGAATCAGGGGGCGTTGGAACCCAAAATGAATTGGGGCGCGTTTCTACAGAAAGCTTAAGGAGGAAAAATTATGTTTGCAAAGATTGAAGATGCAATTCAAGCAATAGCAGAAGGGAAAATGTTGGTTGTGGTAGATGACGAGAACCGTGAGAATGAGGGCGACTTGCTAATGGCCATGGAAAAAGTAACATCTGACGATGTGAATTTTATGGCAACTTGGGGTCGCGGATTGATTTGCGCGCCCATGGAAGCACATCGTTTGGCCGAACTTGAGATTCCACAGATGGTCATCAACAGCACGGATCCCAAAGAGACAGCCTTTACCGTGAGTGTGGATGATCGAACATCGATTACGGGTATTTCCGCAGCGGAAAGAGCGAGAACCCTACAGCGTTTGGCAGATCCAACGGCGGTGCCGGCAGACTTTACGCGACCGGGACATATCTTCCCCTTGCGCGCAAAAAACGGCGGCGTTTTAGAGCGCGACGGGCATACGGAAGCGGCTGTGGACTTTGCAAGGTTGGCAGGCCTTTCTCCAACGGGTGTTATATGTGAAATTATGAAAGATGATGGCACCATGGCAAGATTGCCAGACCTGGTTGAATTCGCAAAGAAGCATGAATTGCTGTTGGTTTCTATTGCCGATTTGATTGAATATCGAAAGAAGCAAGAACAGACCGTTATTCGTGTCTCTCAGGCGCACATGCCGACAAAATACGGGTCATTTGAAATGATCAGTTACGTAGATCCGCGCACTGGCGAAGATCATGTCGCCTTGGTGAAGGGAACGGACTTTACCGGCAAGACGCCATTGGTTCGTGTTCATTCAGAATGCCTCACCGGTGATGCCTTCGGATCCTTGCGCTGCGATTGCGGGGATCAATTGGGCCGTGCTTTGTCTCAGATTGAAGCGGAAGGTCAAGGCGTTTTGGTGTATCTGCGCCAGGAAGGTCGCGGAATTGGCTTGAAAAACAAGGTTCGCGCCTATGCCCTGCAAGATGCTGGGATGGATACGGTAGATGCCAATCTGGCATTGGGATTTGAGGAAGACGCTCGGGATTATTGGGTGGGTGCCGAGATTCTAAAGAGCTTGGGCGCCAGTGAGATTCGCCTGATGACCAATAATCCGGAGAAAATCGACGGAATGGTCATTGAGGGAGTCAAGGTTGTTGAGCGCGTGCAAATCGAAGGATTCGATCAGGCGCAGAATCATAAATATCTAGCAACGAAACGTGATCGAATGGGTCACATCTTGAATATGAAGGAGGAAATGGCATGAAAGTATGGGAAGGAAATTTAACAGCAGAGGGATTGAAGATTGGGATTGTAGTTGCTCGTTTCAACGATATGATTGGGGAACGATTATTGGGTGGTGCGATGGATGCCATCAAACGACACGGAGGTAATGAGCAAGATGTGGAGCTGGTGAGAGTACCGGGTGCATTTGAGATTCCTTTAATGGCGAAACGTATGGCAGCCACTGGACGCTTTGATGCAATCATTGCCTTGGGTGCTGTGATTCGAGGTGAAACGCCTCATTTCGAATATGTTTCTGGAGAGGTCACTAAGGGCGTTGCAGTCTTAAATCTGGAGTTCCAAATGCCGGTAATCTTTGGGGTATTAACCGTAGACACCATCGATCAGGCAGCCAACCGTGCAGGCTTGAAATCAGGTAATAAGGGATTTGAAGCGGCGGTAGCAGCTATTGAAATGGCCAATTTAAATAAAAGCTTTCAATAGATAACGATAAAATGGATCCGTTCAATGTGAACGGGTCTTTTTTCATTTCCATCGAATTTACACATCTCTACCAAGAATCCTCCACATCTGCTTGATAAACTGCAATTGTAGAAACAACAACCCGATCGGCCAGAAGGCAAGATGGGATCTTAAAAGGAGGAAATAACATGAAAAAGTGGATTGTTGCAGTATTGGTAGGTGGTTTGATCGCAGGTTCGGCAAGTATGGCTTTTGCTGATGAAACAGCTCCGATGGGTGAAAAAAAGTTTGATTTGGGGCGTGCAAATATTGAGCGGACAAATCGAGAGAAAGGAAAGCCGGGCCAAACAGCAGAGCGGTTAGAGCAACTTTTTAAAGACTACTTGCCGGGCGAATTGGGTGCTTTCGAGAGCAAGCTAGAAGATGGAAAAGAACTCAAAGAGGACATTAAGGAGCTGCGAGAAGAGTTGAGAGAGGTTCATGAGGAAGCTTTTGAAGCATCAAGGGTGGATGGCAAGGCATTGGCAAAAGAGTGGCGAGAAAAAGTGAAAAATGGCGAAGCGACTCGCGAAGAAGCGGGTCAAGCCATGAAAGAATGGCGCCAAGAGAACTTCGATGAGATCCTTGGAGTGGATAGCACCATGCGTGCATCATTGAATTCGATTCAAGAGCAGTTGAAAGCAAAACGAGAAGAGGGAAAAAAGATTCGTGAGGAATTGAAAGTAGCGATTACAGCGGCAGATGAAGATGCGATTGCCGAACTTTTGCAAGACATTTTGGATGAAATGGATACGAGAACCGACTTGCATGAGCAACGATATGAGTTGTTTTTAAGCTTATAGGAGTTTGATGATCAATCACCGAAGGGTATCTTCGGTGATTTTTCATGGAATTTCCACATCTGCTTTAAAAGAATCAAACAATCCTATGGTAGACTTAAGATAGGAGGATTGTATGAAACGAGTGTTTGTTGTTGATGATGAACGAAATATACGGGAATTGATACGGTCTTATCTGGAGAAGGAAGGTTATGGGGTTGAGGTTTTCGCCAATGCTGCGGCAGCAGCAGATGCGTTCGCCTATCAAGAGCCAGACGCCATGATCTTGGATATTATGATGCCGGGAAAGATGGACGGCCTTGAGCTGTGTAAGCTGATCCGTCAGACGAGTGAGTTACCCATTGTCTTTGTATCTGCCAAGGATGAGGCAATTGATCGAATTTTGGGGTTGGAATTGGGTGCGTACGATTATTTATCCAAGCCATTTAGTCCCAGGGAACTTGTGGTACGGTTAAAAACTATCTTTAAGCGTATGGAATCATCCGCTGTGCCGAAGGGGAGGATTCTTTATGTGCAGGATCTTATGATTAACGAGGCGAAGCGGGAAGCAAAGGTGGGTGAAAGAATCTTGCCTTTAACGAATAACGAATACCTGTTGCTTCATTTTTTTGCCTTGCATCCAAACATCTCCTTTTCTCGCGAACATTTGATTGAGCAGATTTGGCATTATGATCATTTGGGAGATACTCGAATGATTGATGATCTGATTAAACGCATTCGAAAAAAGATGAGGACAGCGGATGCCCAGGCAGAGATTGTTACGGTGTGAGGATTCGGCTATCGAATGGATGGTGGACATGAAGATTAGTCAACGTATTTCATGGAGTTTTGTCTTGATTCTGCTGATCTTCTTTTTATTGTCTTCCATTGCTTTTGGCATTATTGCACGACGTACTTACTATGCGGAGGCGCGCGTGGATTTGAAAAAAGAAGCAACTTATTTACGGGAGAATGATGTGCTCCTCATGCGTATTTTGGCGGGAGAAAAACGGAAAATAAATCGAAATCCTGCGGAATTAACTTTATTGATAGATTCGAATTTGATCTTGGTCAATGAAGAAAATCGAATGATATATAGTGAAAATGATAGCGAGGCGAAACAGTTGCTTTTAGATGTGCGAAATGGAGAGAAGCCTGGTGATATAATTTTCGTGAAGCAGGAAATTGATCGCCCCAAATTTAAGGGCACAATGTATGTGTATTATCGAATTGAGGAATTGAATCAGGCGACAAAAATAAGTAGAAGAGCAGGTTTGTTTGGTTTTCTATTTGCCTTGCCATTTACCTTGTTATTGGCGGGCCTGCTACAACGACGAATCAGTCGTCCAGTGCATGATTTAAAAAGGCGGATGGTCGCATATTCCACTAAAAAGGGCATGACAAAGTCGGTAAAAAAAGCGGAGGATGAAATCGAGGTCTTGTCTTATGCTTTTGATGCGCTAAGGGAAACCATTGAAGAGAACGAACGCAATCGCGAAGTATTGTTTTCTAATATATCTCACGAATTAAAAACGCCTTTGATGACGATTCGAGGGTATGCAGAGGGAATTCAAGAGGGTGTGATTCTTCCAGAGGATGGATTGAAGACGATTATTGAAGAAACGGGTCGTTTGAATGAGTTTGCCTTGAAGGTGTTGACTTTATCCAAGTTGTCGACACAGCCAATCATACTCGAAAAAGTGAATATTGCAGAATTGCTGCAGGGAACTCAACAACGATATGCACCTGTTGCTGCTCAAAATGAGCTGTCGATCGAATACGAGAGGCTGGCAGACGAATGGGTGGAAATGGATGAAGAGCGATTTCGACAGGCGATTGGAAATTTACTATCGAATGCTTTTCGCTATGCAAAAATGGGGATAGAGTTGGGTGTGTTGGTTGAAGAAAAACGAATTGGAATTTATGTGGAAGATGACGGGCCTGGTGTTGTTGAGTCACAGCTTCAGTCAATCTTTACTCGTTTTGAAAAAGGTGATCAGGGTCAAACCGGACTGGGTCTTGCCATTGTACAGCGTATTATGGAGCAACATGAAGGCGAAGTAGTTGCAGAAAATAGAGAATCTGGTTTTCGTGTGATTCTGTGGTTTCCGAAGAGTAAGTTATAAAAACAAACCCGGAATCGATTGCTTAGTTAGCCAATCGATTCCGGGTTTGTTTTGTTTATTAATCGAAGTTCTTAGAAAATAGCAGCCAAGAAAGCAAAGAGCAGATAGAAGACTCCACCTACAATGATGATGGGAAGCAGTAGCCCCAATCCAATGGGTAGCAGCAGAAAGAGTAGAAAAAATCCTACTATGGCAATTCCTGCTCGCAACAGGCCGAAGCCTAAAGAAAACATTACTTTTAATACAACGAAAAATATGAAAGCACCGATTAATAATTCGAACATGATATTCCTCCTAAAGTTTCGATTCGTTTGTTTCTATGAGTTTAGTATAGGGTAGAAATCTGAACTGGATATAAAAGAAAGATGAAATTTTGATGAAATTTACGGAACTAGAGAACGTTTGCAATTTGATAATAAGTAAGATATAATTATGGAACCGGTCCCACAACACCGGTATTTCGAATTTTCATTACTCCTTCTAAGCCCCCGGGCACAAGGTGCCCGGAGGCCTAGAAACCTAGTGAAAAAACGTTTGGAGGATACAATGCCATCTACTATTAAGGATATTGCTAAGGCTGCAAAAGTGTCTCGCTCCACGGTGTCGCGTGTCTTGAATGACTCGGGCTATGTGAAGGAAGAAACGCGTACGCGGGTATTGGCAGTAATCGAAGAACTGAATTATTCGCCTAGCGCAATTGCGCGAAGTTTATCTAATAAACGGTCGAACACCATTGGGGTGATTGTACCGGATATTAATAACCCTTTTTTTGCAGAAATGATCAAAGGAGTAACTCGTGTGGCGGATCAAGAGGGGTATCGGTTGTTATTAGTAGATTCAGACGAAGATAATGGTAAAGAACAACTTGCTTTGCAAGCATTTCAGGAGCAGAGAATCGAGGGGCTGTTGATTGTTGCCACTCCTGCAAAGGATAAAAAGAGTCTTGAACATTTGCGATGGATGCGGGCACACCACATTCCAATTGTATTACTTGATGGTCATGTTAAGTATGATGAGTTCGACGGTGTGTTTATTGATCATTATCAAGGGGCGCATGATGCTACGATTGCATTGATTCAAGCCGGGCATAATCGAATCGGAATCTTGACCGGAAAATTATTATCAAGACCAGCGATGGAACGCCTTCGAGGATTTCAAGATGCTACGGCGGAATGTAAATTGCTTTCATACGACGAAGACATTCTTTTCGGTGATTATGGTCATGAGAAGGCCTATCATTTAACCAAAGAAATGTTGATGCGTAAGAAACGCCCGTCGGCACTATTTGTGAGTAGCAATCAGATGGTGTTAGGGATGATGAGAGCCGTCAGTGAATTGGGTATGAAGATTCCCCAAGATCTAGCCTTTATTGGTTTTGATCAACTGGAAACCCTGAATTTGATCGGAATGAATTGTTCTACGGTGGATGCGCATACTGTGGAAGTGGGCGAGTTGTCAATGAAGCGGTTGATTCAGCGATTGGAAAATGAAAAACTTGAGACAGCACATACGGTTTTGCAACCCGATCTTTCGTTGAGAGGATCGGAAGCATACCTAAAATAGAGCGGAAACTAAATGAAAAAGGAGTAAAAAAATGAAATTAAACAAAATGATTGATCACACAATTTTGAAGGCGAATGTAAGGCGAGCAGAGGTTGAACGTGTATGTAAGGAAGCGTTGGCGTATGATTTTGCATCGGTTTGTGTGAATACTTGCCATGTGGAATTTGTAGCCAAACAATTGGCAAAAAGCGATGTAAAAACTTGTGTGGTTGTTGGTTTCCCATTGGGCGCAATGATTACAGAAGCGAAGGCCTATGAAGCTAAAATTGCTGTAGAGAAAGGCGCAGATGAAGTTGATATGGTTATTAATGTGGGTGCGTTGAAAGATGGTAGTCTTGAATTGGTTGAGGCTGATATTCATGCCGTTGTTCAAGCAGCAAAGCCTGCCTTGGTCAAAGTGATTATTGAAGCGTGCTTACTAACAGATGAAGAAAAGATTGAAGCCTGCCAAGCGGCTGTGAAGGCCGGTGCAGATTTCGTGAAGACATCCACAGGCTTTTCAACAGGTGGTGCGACTGCTGAAGATATTGCATTAATGAGAAAAACGGTTGGACCAGAATTAGGAGTTAAAGCATCCGGTGGGGTTCGAACCAAAGAAGATGTTGAGAAAATGATTGAAGCCGGTGCATCAAGAATTGGTGCCAGTGCCTCAATCGCAATTGTTGAAGGTAAAAAAAACGAGTCAACAGGATACTAGGAGGTTGAAATGAACATTCAGGCATTGGCTAAGCAAGCTTTGGAAGCGCAAAAAATGTCATATTCACCATATTCAAAATTCCGTGTGGGTGCAGCCCTTTTGACAAAATCGGGGAAAGTTTTTACGGGCTGTAATATTGAGTCTGCTTCTTATACCCCTACGATTTGCGCGGAACGAGCAGCCATTGCTAAAGCGGTTTCTGAAGGAGAGCGTGAATTTGAGGCAATTGCAGTTACCGGCGATGGAGAGTGGACTTATCCTTGCGGGGTGTGCCGTCAAGTTATGCGGGAATTCGCACCGGATTTATTGGTGATTGTTGTAAAATCAGAAACCGAGTATCGAGAACATCGATTGTCTGAACTATTGCCTTATAGCTTTGGACCAGAAGATTTAACAGAAGCGAAGGGGGAATAGTATTATGAGAATGTACGATATCATTATGAAGAAACGAAACGGCGGAGAGTTGACTAGAGAAGAGATTAATTTCTTTATCGAAGGATATACCAAGGGTGAAATTCCTGATTATCAAGTATCGGCACTGATGATGGCGATTTACTTTAAAAAAATGAATACCCGGGAAACCGCGGAATTGACCCAAGCCATGGTGGAGAGTGGAGAGATTATGGACTTGACGTCAATTCATGGAATCAAGGTTGACAAGCACAGCACGGGTGGTGTTGGCGATACGACGACCTTGATCGTGGGTCCCATTGTGGCGGCAGCAGGTGTGCCGGTTGCCAAGATGTCTGGCCGTGGCCTAGGGCATACGGGTGGAACGATCGATAAACTGGAATCCTTTGCGGGCTTCCAGGTGGATATTCCCATCGAAAAGTTTATTGGTAATGTCAATGAGATTGGCATCGCTTTGGCGGGTCAAACAGCCAACCTGGCTCCGGCTGACAAGAAGTTGTACGCGCTCCGTGATGTGACGGCAACTGTTGATAATCTGTCCTTGATTGCAGGAAGCATAATGAGCAAGAAGATTGCTTCAGGTGCGGACGCCATTGTTTTGGATGTAAAAACCGGGAGCGGCGCCTTTATGAAAACAGAAGATGATTCTTTTGCTTTGGCACGGGCCATGGTGGATATTGGAACCCATACAAAACGAAATACCATAGCCGTTGTTACCGACATGGATCAACCTTTGGGTTATGCCATCGGCAATGCATTGGAAGTCAAAGAAGCGATTGATGTGCTCAATGGCAAAGGACCGGAAGATTTACGGGAATTGTGTCTGACTTTGGCCAGCCAAATGTTGGTACTGGGTGAGAAAGCAGAAACCGACCAGGATGCAAGGGTGATCCTGGAAGAAATTATCGAATCCGGCAAAGGCCTGCAAAAATTTGCGGATTTTGTAGAGGCGCAAGGTGGAGATCCGGAGTGGGTGAAAAATCCGAATCTTTTGCCGACAGCGATGAAAGAGATTCCTGTATTGGCAAGGCAATCCGGGGTTGTTGAAAGCATCGAAGCAGAAAGTGTGGGCATTGCAGCCCTGTTGTTGGGAGCGGGACGTGAAACGAAAGCATCAGAAATTGATTTGGCGGTCGGTATCCTACTTAAGAAAAAAATTGGCGATCCTATTGAGGCGGGTCAAGCCCTGGCGGTACTTCATGTGAATGATGAAGCTAAAGTGGAGGAAGCGACTGCGAGACTGTTAAAAGCCTATGGAATTGCTGAATCGGCAGACGCGCCTAAATTGATTAAAGGGATTGTAAGATCCAATGAAACGATAAAATTGTAAAACAAAACCATGATATTTTAAGCGGGGAATAATCCCCGCTTTTTTTCTTTTTGTCAAGAAGACTTGTGGTACACTATAAGTGAAGATTGAAATAGAGGAGTATATAAATGAAAATACAGAAAAAACTTTACAGATGGATACTCATTGCGGTAGCAACTTTAATTTTGTTTTACCGATATCCAATATTAGAAACAGGTCTAAAGGTTATTGGACTGTTATTAAATGCCGCATTTATTGCCTATTTATTGGATACACTGGTTAGAATTCCCATGCAAAAGTTAAAATGGGGACGGAAAACAAGTGTGTTGACGACACTGGTAGTATTGGTTTTGGTGGTTGTGCTAATTGTGACCTTTGTTGTACCTGGTTTATCTGAAAGCTTTCAAAGCTTGAGCGAGTTATTTGCAGGGAATAGGCTAGCTGAAATCAATGCGGAAGCACGGGCGTGGATTGCCAAATTAGGGATCCCTTTGATTGATTCTGCCGTTTTGACCATTCAGGTTTCTTTCGAGAAACTGATGAGTTCAGCTGGATTTTTCTCGGGTGCATCTTTGAGCCAGGGATTTTCTACCTTATTGAATTTTACGTCAAGCGTAGCGACGCTGATGATTGCTTTGGTATTGGGTTTGTATATGCTTGCTGATAAAGAAGAGTTGCTGTCCACTTTTAGTCATTGGAGTGACGCTTTTATGGAGCCAGAACGAAAAGCATTTTGGACGAAAGCACTCAGAAAAGCAGATGATTGCTTTGTTCAGTATTTTGTTGGAAAGCTATTGGCCTCCATGGTGATGGGCTTTCTGGTTGGGGTTACCTTGGCAATCTTTAAGGTTCCATATGCGGCAGTGATTGGCATGTTGGCCGGAGTTGGAAATATGATTCCTTATATTGGATCTTTACTAGCAGGATTATTAGCGATTGCCATTACGGTTTCGATTGGAATTCGAGAGGTGGTTATTGTTGTAATTGCCATATTAGCGGCTCAACAGGTGGATGGATTGATATTAAGTCCCTTGATTTTAAGTGATCGAGTGGGTGTTCGGCCCGTATGGGTTTTAGCGGCGGTAACGGTAGGTGGTTACGTGGCAGGATTAATGGGAATCTTCCTAAGTGTTCCTGCAGCCGTATTCTTTAAATGGCTTATGGATGAAGAGGCGGAGCGCAGACGTGCGTTGCGTCCAGGGTATGAAATGGAGGGTGAAGATGAAAATCATCAAGAGACAACTACTGAAGGATAAGCCTGATTTTTCAAAGTTGGGTTTTGGCAAGATTTTTACCGATTACATGTTTGTCATGGATTATGAAGAGGGGAAAGGCTGGATTGATCCGCGGATTGAACCCTATGGACCAATTACATTAGATCCTTCGGCGATGGTTCTTCACTATGGGCAAGAAACATTTGAAGGATTAAAAGCTTATAAGGCGGACAATGGCGATATTCGTATGTTCCGTGTAAAGGACAATTTAGCGCGGATGAACAGATCCAACGATCGAATGGGCATGCCGGCTATTGATGAAAATTACGTTTTTGATGCCATCAAAACTTTGGTGGATTTGGAGCGAGACTGGGTTCCTAATTTACCGGAAACCTCTTTGTATGTACGTCCCTTTATGTTTGCAATCGATCCTTTCTTGGGGGTTCGGGCAGCAAAACAGTATAAGTTTATGGTCATTTTATCGCCCGTAGGAGCCTACTATCCAGAAGGAATGAATCCGACCAAGATCTTTGTGGAAGATGAATACATACGTGCAGCTTTGGGTGGTGTTGGAGAAGCCAAAACCGGTGGAAATTATGCCGCTAGCATCAAGGCGTATGAAAAAGCGCATGAAGCGGGGTATTCTCAAATCTTGTGGCTTGATGGAATTGAGCGCAAGTATGTGGAAGAGGCTGGAACGAGCAACGCCTTCTTTAAGATCGATGGTCGTGTGATTACAGCTCCTTTAGAAGGTACCATCCTACCGGGGATTACACGGGACTCGGCCATTCGAATTATGCGGGAATGGGGATTTGAAGTGGATGAACGCCGACTGAGTATTGACGAGGTTTATGAAGCAGACCGCAAAGGTCTGCTAGAGGAAGTATTTGCAACTGGAACGGCAGCGGTTATTTCTCCTATTGGTTCCTTAACCTATAAGGGCGATACCGTTACCATTAATCAGATGAATATTGGTTCATTGACTAAGAAGTTGTATGATACCATAACAGGCATTCAATATGGTAACATTGAAGATCCATTTGAGTGGATTACTATATTTTAGATAAGAGTTTGACGCAGCGATGTAGAATTTGATCGCTGCGTTTTTTTTGCTTGGCGTGAAAAGTCCTTTGGAAAATCGAATAGGTTTAGCAATCGACTGATTTGGAAATGAGATGTCGATTGAATTTGGGATCTTGATTTTTCGGGTATAGATAGGATGAAGAGCAATAAAAGTTGGGCGAAAGTGTTTTATTTAGAACGATCAAAGAGAGGATGATGAAAAAGATGAAGAGAAGGTTGTTTATATTTGTTTTACTGGTTCTTCTTTGTTTCACAGGATGTTCATCAGGAACGCCGGAAGCAGAAGAGCCGGCAGCAGTTGTAGAGGAAGCTGTGGCGACAGAGCCAGAGGCGGAAGCTGAACCAGAGGAAGCTGCTGAGCAGATGGAAAAAGCAGAAGTCGAGGAGCCATTTGATCTATTGAATCTTCTTCAACCGAGACAATTTGATACCCTTGTGGTCGAAACCGAAATCTCTGGTATTGAAGGCTTGCTGACCAAGTCGATCGTTTACCAAAAGGGAGTCAATACAAGAACGGAGATGGAGATGCCAGGCGGTCAGAAGCAAATTATGATTCTTCAGGCTGAAGAAGGCGTTACCTATCAATATGCCCAAGGAACGATGCAGGGGATGAAGATTGTTCATGGGAATTTGGATGCTGTCATGGACCGCGACCGAGCCATGGGTGGAAAGATGGAAAAACCGGACCTTATGGATGTGCGCAATCGCATGGATGAACATATGATTGTTAGAGAAGAGGAATTGAACGGAGAAAAGGCCATTTACATCGAGTTTAATGAAATCAATGAAGATGTAGAGAACGCAGTCGTTAAGATGTGGTATTCGGAAGAATATGCCTATCCGATTCGCTATGAGCTATTTGTTAACGAGGAATTGATGATGCGTTCTGATGTGACAAGGTTAGAGGTCGATATCGACCTGGATGATTCTTTGTTTATGCCACCAGAGGGTGTCGAATTTATGGAAGTTAACATGGAAGGCGGATTCGACATGCCGGAAATGCCCACTATGCCGGATGAGAATGAATAGAAAAGAGTAGCGCAGGTTCAAATTCGAACCTGCGCCTGTTTTATCTTCCTGTTTCTGTCCGTGCGATTTCCAGAAACCGTGTTGCCGTGGCATCATAGAATTTTTTGTAGGCAGAACAGAAAATGTTGGACTGGTAATGACCGTTTACTTTAGGTTCCTTGTGGCGCTTGCAGCCCCCGCGGCAGACATGAAGGTGATTGCAGGTTTTACATGCGGGGTCCGTATGCAAAGACTCCTCAACAAAGGTGGTGGCCAATGGAATTTGAGAAAGTTCAGCCAAAGAGGAATCGTGAAGGTTGCCCAATTTCCAGGAATCAGTTACATAGAAATCGCAAGGATAGACGGAACCGTCAGCTTCCACCACGGCATTGACCGTGCAGTGGCCGTTCATATCGCAGCTCTCAGGCTGTCCAGTCAATAAGATCTGTAGGACATTGTCGAACATGCGAATGCTGACGGGCGAACCAGCTTTCCAATCTCGGTACCATAAGTCGAAAAGTTGAATAAGGAATTGACCGTAACGTTCCGAGGTAACCGACAAGGGGTTGGTGCCTTGGGCCTGGCCTAAATCATCCAAGCAGGGAATGAATTGCAAATACTGAAAACCCTGCTTCTTGAAGAAGTTATAAACCTTGGTCGGATGCTTGGCAACGGTTTGATTAACAACGGAAAGGATGTTGAAATCCACGTGTTCTTTTTTTAACCAGTCGATTGCCTGTAGGACCTTTTTATAACTTCCAGAGCCATCTGAAAGAATCCGGTAGTGGTCATGAATCTCCTTGGGACCATCAAGAGAGATGCCGACAAGAAATCGGTTGTTGTGAAAAAACGTTGCCCATTCTTGATCGATGGCCATGCCATTGGTTTGAATAGCAAAGTGTACGGGCAGTTTCTTCGTATTGTGTTTTTTCGTAAGTTTCACCCAGTTTTTGAAGAAATCAAGACCGGCTAGAGTTGGTTCACCCCCCTGGAAGGCGAAGGTAATCTGCCGTTTTGCGGCTTCAAAAGCGCGGATTATGACAACCTCAGTCGTTTCTTCAGACATAATGCCGTAGTTTTTGATTTCTCTATGGTCTGTCACATCGGCGTAAAAGCAATAGGTGCAACGCATATTGCAAGAGCTGGATGCTGGTTTGATTAAAAAGGATATAGACATGAAAATTCCTCACTTTCATACATTGATTCTATCATACCAGATTTGGCTCAAAGAGAATCTGCCATTTTGCATATTTGAGAAAAAGGGGGGATTTGGTTATAATGACGGTATCGGTAAGAAGATAATACTTAAATAGAAAATGGTTGGCAGGCGGGAGGCGGATATGGGAGAATTTGAAAAACTAATTGAGAATCATATTGAGTTGCGACAGTTGTTCGGAAAGTTTTCTGCAGAAGATATCAGTAAAATCCAAATTACCCGTTATCCTCAGGATGTCGATGTTATTAAAAAAGAGGCACAACAATCCAAATATGCCTACTTGATCGTCTCTGGAATTTGCGGAATTTTTAATGTATTAGAGAATGGTGAAGAATATTGTTATTATAAAATCTCGGAAAATGATGTGATCGGTTTGTCTGAACTTTTGGGTGAGCAGGCGATATCTCGGGAAGCAGATATTCGTACTTTAACAGATGTAGTTGCACTGAAAATTGCCAAGGAAGATTTGCGGATCTGGATGATGAAATATCCTGAATTCTATAATCTATTGGTTAAGAATATCATTAATCGTCTTCATGGTACGATAAGAAAACATATTGAATGTAAAAAATATACTTCAATGGCGAACATTGTTTCTTACTTGCTCTATAGCTATGAGTTATATCGAAAAACACATGGCAAGCATTATCTAGGGGATGTAAAGATCAATGAAACGAGAGAAATGATTGGAGATTTTATTTCCATGTCGATCCGTTCTGTTAATTATAACCTGGAAGCGCTAAAGAAACAGGATTATATCAGCATTCGAAGAGGCAAGATTTACATCAATCATGAGCAGTATACACAGCTAAAAGGATATAAGGAAGAATTATTGATGGAATAATCACGGGGAAGTCATGGTAATAATTCCATGACTTTTTCTTTTTTTGAAAGGTGCAAAATTTCCTATTTGTCTTTTCACGATTCAATTAAAATAAGGGTAATCAAATGGAAAGTGGAGGATGATTATGAAGAAATTAACGGCTTTATTTGTAGTGGTATTGATGAGTGTATCTTTCTTTGCGGGTTGCACACAAAACAATTCAGCGGCAGAGACCGAAAGCCCTGCAGTTGAGGAAAACGATAACTTGGTCAAGGTGGTTTTGTTGACATCTTCAGGTGGTTTGGGTGATCGTTCATTTAACGATGCGGCCTATAAGGGATTGAAACGAGCAGAAGAAGAGTTGGGTGCAGAGATCAAGGTAATTGAACCCCAGTCATCTGCCGATTACTTACAATCATTAAAAACAGCTGCTAGTTTGGGTTATGATCTTGTTATGACCGTAGGAAATGATTGGGCTGATGCATTGGAAACCGTGATGCCGAACTATCCCGATATTAAATTTGGTGGCGTGAATTTGAAAACAGAAGCAGATAATCTAGCAGTGGCTAAGTTTAGTGACCATGAGGGCAGTTATCTTGCAGGTGCCTTGGCAGCACAGATGACAGAGTCGGGAACGATTGGTGTGATTGGCGGCATGGACATCCCGGCAATTAAGCGATTTGTTATTGGTTTTGAGGAAGGTGCAAAATATGCGAATCCAGATGTAGTGATTATTCCAACCTATGTAGGATCGTTTGCAGATCCAAATAAAGGTAAAGAGTTTGCTCTTCAGTTGATTAATGAAGGTGCCGATGTAATCTATCATGTTGCGGGGAAAACGGGTGAAGGTTTGTTTGCGGCAGTGAAAGAGAATGAAGAAGTATATGCCATAGGTGTTGATCAGGATCAAGATTATATCGTGGAAGGTAAGATTCTAACCAGTATGATTAAGCGTGTGGATGTTGCAGTGTTTGATTTTGCCAAACAAGTTAAAGAAGGAAATTATTCATCGGGCATTCATGTATATGGAGTCGCAGAAAACGGGGTATCGTTGAGTGAAATGACCTATACAAAAGAGTTGATTTCTACAGAAATTTTAGATAGCATTGAAACCATTCGTCAAGAAATTATTGATGGAACGATAGAGGTTACAGACTTATTCGAACAATAATCAGATCAAGTATATAAATCAACAAACAGGAAGTCTAATGCTAAATGTGAGAAAAAAATGGGGCGTGCGACTTGATCGCCGTCCCTTCTTTTTCAATCGGTTTGATTGAAATTGGAAAGAAGGAGAATGACTAAATGGGATTAGCAATTGAAATGATCGATATTTGCAAAGCATTTCCGGGCACGTTAGCCAATGATCAGGTCTCTATCCGAGTGGAAAAAGGGTCTGTTATGTGTTTAGTTGGAGAGAATGGTGCGGGCAAATCGACATTGATGAATATTTTATATGGCTTGTTACAGCCTGATTCTGGTGAAATTAGAATCAATGAAAAACGCGTGCAGTTTCATTCCAGTTTGGATGCATTAAATGAAAAAATTGGTATGGTCCATCAACATTTTATGTTGGTGGAAGAAATTAGCGTATTGGAAAATATTATTTTGGGAAGAGAACCTGGTAAATCTCAGATGATTGATTATGCATTGGCACGAAAAGAAATTGAAGAATTGATGAAAAAGAATGGCATGCCGATACCCTTGGATGTCTTGGTAAGTGATTTACCAGTGGGAATGCAACAAAAGGTGGAGATTATCAAGGTACTATATCGTGGAGCGGAGATCTTAATTTTAGATGAACCGACAGCGGTTTTGACGCCACAGGAAACGGACGAGCTATTTAATAATATTGAACGAATCTCAGCTATGGGCAAGACTTTTATTTTTATCACCCATAAGTTAGATGAGGTAATTCGGGTTTCGGATTTTATTATCGTGATGCGTCGCGGCAAGGTAGTGGAGCAAGTAAAAACAAAAGACACCAATAAATATGCATTGGCAGAGTTAATGGTGGGAAAAGAAATTCCTCCGGTTCGAGACAGGGTAAAAAAAGATGGTCGTGAAGTTATGCGCTTGCGAGAGATCAATTGTCATGATAAAAAGGGTCGGTCCTTGTTGAAAGATATTAATCTGTCCATCCATCAGGGCGAGATTGTCGGTGTGGCGGGCATTTCCGGGAATGGACAACAAGCTTTGGCACAAACGATATCAGGCCAAATCCTACCGAATTCCGGCGTGATTAGCTATGAAGGCCAGGATTTTTCACGGGTGAAACGACGAGAAAGATTGAGCAAAGGCATCAGTTATATGCCAGCGGATCGAAAGAAAGATGGGCTGTGCATGGAATGGTCTATCGCGGAAAATAGCATTGCTGGCTATCATATGCTTGATAAATTTGTAAAAAAGATTGCTGGTATTCACTTTATCAATGAGTCTCAGATGAATGAAAATGCGAAAGAGATGATCAAACGGTTTGATATTCGAACGCCGAGTCATAAAACGATGGTAAGCGCCTTATCAGGTGGCAATCAGCAGAAGGTAGTCATTGCTCGGGAGACCTATGTGCAAAAGCCAAAGCTATTAATTGCCGCGGAACCCACTCGGGGTGTAGATATTGGGGCGATCAGTTTTATTCACAATTACATTATGGAACTTCGCAATGAAGACACGGCTGGTCTTTTGATCTCTTCGGATTTGGATGAGATATTTGCTTTAAGCGATACGATTGTTGTACTTTTTGAGGGCGAAATCGTTTGTCATGTAAAAGCGAGCCAAATTACTAAAGAAGAACTGGGCCTATATATGGCGGGGTCTAAAAGACAGGAGTATGAATATGAATCGTAAAGTCGAGACTGCAATTAAAAGTATTGGGAAACCCTTGTTTGCAATTTTTGTGTCTCTATTAATTGGCGCGCTATTGATTATTCCAACGGGAACATCGCCATTGGAAGCCTACGGTATTTTGTTTATGGGCGCTTTTGGTTCTTGGCAAGGAATTACGACAAGCTTGGCCTATGCAACACCTTTGTTGTTTACGGGTTTGGGGGCGGCCTACGCTTTTCGGGCGGGAGTCTTTAATATTGGTTTAGAAGGACAAATGTACTTTGGTGCCATTGCTGCAGCTTTGGTGGGCGTTTATGCAAAGGCGTTGCCTGGTCCGATACATATTCTTTTGTGTATAGGGGCAGCGATGTTGGCCGGTATGCTTTGGTCTATTATCCCAGCAATTTTGAAAATCAGATATAATATCGGGGTTTTTATTACCTATATTATGTTCAATAATATCGCCCAATTATTCTCTGATTACCTAGCCGCCTATCCTTTCAAAGGGGAATTGTCGATTGCGGCGACCTATAAGGTCAGTGAAAAGGTATTTTTGCCAAAATTGGCTGGTGAAATGATCGACTTGAATTTTGGATTTATTCTTGCAATTATCTTGGCTGTTGCTTTGTATTTCTTGCTCTTTAAAACGCAATTTGGTTATGAAAGCCGAGCGGCTGGCATTAACGCTGGTTTTACGGAGTATATGGGCGTAAATGCGGTTAAAAAGATGTTGATTGTGGTGATGATCAGTGGCGGTATTGCTGGGCTGGCGGGTGCTGAACAGGTATTGGGAGTCACACATCGTTATATGAGCGGATTTTCTCCAGGATTTGGCTATACGGGAATTACTGTGGCCCTATTGGCAAGAACCAACCCGTTGGCTTGTATCATTACGGCGATTTTCTTTGGTGCCTTGAATAATGGCGCCATACAAATGGAAATATTTACGAATATTTCAAGGGACTTGGTTACCTCGATTCAAGCAATTATGATTATTTTTATTGCAGCGGATTTTGCTTGGAAAAAAAGAAAAACGACAAAAAAGCAAGACGAGCAGAAAGCTGAGTCTAAGAAGGAGGTCGCATAATGGAAATGATGACAATGGTACTAGAAACAACCCTTCGTTTATTGCCAGCGATTCTCTTTGCTAGTTTGGGTGGATTGATCACCCAACGTATTAAATTAGTTAATCTTGGTTTAGAAGGTTTCATGCTGATCGGCGCATTTATTGCGGTTGCAGTCAGTTATTATACGGGATCAGCAATGATTGCTGTTTTGGTTACCGTTCTTTGTTGCGGACTGATGGGTCTATTTTTTGCGGTATTTAACTTGAGATTTAAGGCGGATAATATTGTAATGTCGGTTGCGATCAATATGTTTGCCCTAGGTATTACGAAATACTTTATGAACCTTCTCTTTGGGGTGCGGGGTGCATTTTCGGCGCCAGAAATTGTTGGCTTGCCAAAATTACGTCTCGTATTTCTTGATGGTATTCCGATTTTATCTGCCTTTTCAAATCTATCTGTATTTGTGTACTTGGCACTAATTCTTGTTCTTGTCACTCATATCATCCTGTATCGTACCAAGATCGGACTTCGCATCCGTGCAACAGGACCTAATCCTATGGCGGTTGAAACAGCAGGGATTGGCGTTTATCGATTAAAATGCTGGGTTGTGACGGTGAGTGGCATGCTCTGTGGCTTGGGTGGCGCCTATCTATCCCTAGGTCAATTGACTATGTTCACGGACAATATGACCAATGGAAGAGGTTTTGTAGCCATGGCGGCATCAAACTTTGGAAATGCGGCACCAATCGGCACCTTTTGGGGAGCAGCTTTGTTTAGCTTTTCTGATGCGGTGACCATGCGGGCGCAGCTTTACGGTTTTCCGCCGCAATTGATTCAAATGTTACCCTACGTAGTAACTGTTTTAACACTGATTGCAATGGCAATCGTTAAGGAAAGAAGAATGAAAAGAGGAATCAGCCATGGGTAAAGACCGACCGAATATTTTATTGATTACAACTGATCAGCAGCGATTTGATACCATTAATGCTGCAGGATTCTCTCATATGAAAACGCCGAACCTAGATCGCTTGGCCAGGGAGGGATGTTTGTTTAGAAACGCCTACTCACCGAATCCTGTGTGTATTCCAGCACGGCATAATATCGTTTCCGGCTTGTCTGCCAAACATCATGGGTTTGATGACAATTATTTTGATAACTCGATTCAGATGCCTTCTGACTTGCCAACTTTTCCGGAGTTGTTAACCAATGCGGGATATGGATCGATAGCAATTGGCAAGATGCATTTTCAGCCTTGCAGAAGGCATAATGGTTTTGATCGTATGTTGACCATGGAAGAGATTCCTGACAATCTAGAGGATGACGATTACGCCTTGTATCTGCACAGTCAAGGGTATGAGTATCTGAGGAGC
The DNA here is from genome assembly GCA_036323355.1 of Gottschalkiaceae bacterium SANA. Classification (GTDB taxonomy): domain Bacteria; phylum Bacillota; class Clostridia; order Tissierellales; family GPF-1; genus GPF-1. The sequence goes on from AP028876.1 coordinate 500,348, forward strand.
TTTCATGGTGTTCGCCACCTGCTCTATATGCTACCGCAACAATCCATGCTGCCAATTGAACATCACGGTACCACCTGGGTGGCTGATCGAACCATTGAAGCCATGGAAGGATATACGGGAGATCGTCCGTTTTTGATTTGGTCCAGTTTTATTGAGCCCCATCCGCCCTTTGATGTGCCAAAGGAATGGGCGAATACCTATGACGGGGTGCAGATTCCTGCAGGGTCGGTTTCAAAAACACCCCTATCCTCATTAGCGGAGGAAAACAAACACATTGCCGATTATCCGACAAAGGAAGTAGCGGACCGTGCTAAACGCTTGTATTATTCGGCGATTTCTTTTGTGGATGATCAAATTGGCCGGATCCTCGCGCATCTGGAGGAAACCGGGCGTTTGGATGATACTTTGATTATTTTCACTTCGGACCACGGAGAGATGCTAGGAGATTTTGAGACCTATCAGAAGTTTTTGCCCTATGACGGGTCCTGTAAAATTCCATTTCTCGTTCGGTATCCGAAGCTGGTGGAAGCAGGATCGGTTGATGATCGATTTATAGACTTGAATGATATTTTGCCAACTTTTTTGGATGTGGCAGGTGTAGATTATCCAGCCAATCATAAACTGCCGGGTGAAAGCATCTTTGTTCAAGATGGATTTAAGAACAGGAACTACCAGTATGTGGAGCACAATAAGGGCAACAAACGCTGGGTCAGCCTGCGGAACCACAACTATAAGTACAACTATTACTACGGAGGTGGTCGAGAAGAGATTTTTGACATGGTAGCTGATCCGAAAGAAACAAGGAATCTTCTTTGTGGTAACATAACGACTGCTGAGGAAGAAGCTCGAGTGAGACTGAGGAAAAAACTGGTTCGCTATGAAAAGGCCTATGGATTGGAAGGTTACGTTGTCAATGATGATTTTGTGGCGATGGAACCCTATATTGCGGTTCCTTATCGGGAGACGAATTTTCCCAAGCATATTGAATCTTTGTCAAAGGAAAAACAGGCGATGTTGAAATCAATGGAATCTGAGATTCGATTAGCCATTGAAGCTGAACCGAAGGTAAATTTGAATGAATTGGATTTAGATACTTTTAAACGGATTGGTGGATATTCAGATGAGCAAGTTGAAGCATTGCTAAAAAATTAGATTGAAATTTAAACAGAGAGTTAGTCAAGCAGAATGCGTTCTTTGGCGGTTTCTGCTTGACTTTTTTATGCTTTTTGCGAAAGGTTAAGTAGAGTGTGACGATCGGTATAATGATTGGCATAAGACTTGGCATAAGACTTGCAATAGTGTAGAGTATCAAACACTAGGAGGGTTTTATGAAACCAAATCTGATTCTTTTTAATCCCGATCAAATGAGGGCTGATTCTTTGAGTCATTTGGGCAATGAAGCGATAGAGACGACGGCAATGGATGCCTTGGCTGAAGATGGAATTTCTTTTTCTCGTGCATTCTGCCAAAATCCAGTGTGTACGCCAAGTCGATGCAGTTTTGTCAGTGGCTGGTACCCCCATGTACGGGGACATCGCAGCATGCATTATATGATGCAGCCGGATGAGCCGGTTATTTTTCGTCGTTTAATGAAAGAGGGCTATCATGTCTGGTGGGGCGGCAAGAATGATATTGTGGCAGCAGACAAAAATATTTTGGATTATTGCCATGAGAAACCAGAACCGGATTTTTTGAAGCATAATCTGGAACAGGATCCGGACTGGATGGCAACGTGGCGGGGAAGGCCGGATTCTTCCGCTTACTACAGCTTTCATGCTGGTGTTGTGACAAATGAACATGAAATCAACTTTCTCAAGCATGATGAGTATTATATCGAAAAGGCGATTGAGCAGATTAAGAACCGGAAACCAGACCAGCCTTTTTGCCTCTTTTTGCCGCTTCTATTTCCGCACCCGCCCTATGCGGTTGAGCAACGCTTTCTTGATCAAGTTGATGAGACGAATATTAAGCTGCCAGTCGTATTGAAAGATCTTTCCGGCAAAGCCAAAATGCTCAAAAAGATTCGTGATAATCAGCGTTTGAGTGGTTGGGAAACGGCTGATTATCTGGCTGTGAAGAAGACCTACTTGGGTATGGTGAAGAAGGTGGATACCATGTTGGGACAGCTGGTGGAAGTTTTGCGGGAAGAAGAAATTTATGATGATACGGCGCTCTTTGTTTTTAGCGACCATGGAGACTATATGGGTGATTATGGAATCCTGGAAAAGAACCAAAATACTTTTGAAGATGCCTTAACCCATGTTCCCATGATTGTAAAGCCACCAAAGGGTGTGGACTGTCGTGTAGGAATCCGCAGCGACTTTGTTGAGCTTCTGGATCTTCCGGCGACTATAGCGGATATGGTTGGATTTGATCTGGGCTATCAGCAGTTTGGTCATTCCATGCTACCGATGATTGCAGGAGAAAAAGGGGAACGAGATTTTGTTGTTGCAGAGGGAGGGCGTCTTTATGGAGAAGAGCAATGCATGGAAAAGGGGCACCAGCCCTCATCGCTCTATTGGCCACGGCTCCATGCCCAAGAAGAGGAAGATGGTGCTCATGGAAAAGCGATTATGATTCGAGGAGAACGGTACAAATATGTGTATCGGGCGGCGGAGCCTGATGAATTGTATGATTTGAAGTCGGACCCCAAGGAGATGGTCAATCGAATTGATGATCTAACTTTGGAATCAATCCTTCATATTTTTCAAGATAGATTGTTGACGTTTTTGGTTAACACGGGTGATTATGTGCCACCAAAACGGGAAAAAAGAAAATAATATCAAAAGAATCAGCAAGTCGAAATTTCGATTTGCTGATTCTTTTTGGTTAAAATTGCTCTTTGAATAAAATTTCTGTGAGAAAGATGATTTCACGGTCTGGGATGGTGATCTTGTAGTGTTCATCGATTTTTCCGATGCTTTTCTTTACGGTAAAGAATAACTCGCGCTGGGCATTTGAGTCTATGGAAAGATTTTCGATCTCCATAACTAAAGGTTCATTAATGATCAGCTTCTCGATTAGTCGGGATAGATGAGAAACAAAGATAATGATGGAATTTTCTTTTAAGGGCTCGCCGACCTCTCGTTCAATGGAGCGGATGCATGTGGTGAAGATTCCTGCCAATTCATCGAGATCGAGAAAATCCACATAGTATTTTAAGAGGCTAGGCATAGCCAGACTGAGGTCTAGTTTGAGCTTTGAAGTCTCTTTTCTGTCTTTTGTTTGTGGCTTATTAACACGAAGATCTTGATAGCGGAAAGCTTTGGCTGTGCTTTCGGCCAGCTCTTCTAGTTGTGTAATTACATAGTGTTTATTAACTGCTTCTAGGATTAAGGGTGGACTGACAAAATCAATGGTGGCTGTTTTAATGCCAGTTAAATCAGTGATTTTCTTCCCTAAATTTACTAAGGAACCCATATCCACAAGAAAGAGAATGCCATTATCGTTATTGATGCGAAGACAGTATTTAGTAACTTCGTTAAAGAAATCTTTATGTGCCTCGTCCAAGAGAAAGTCGAAGCCAACGGTTACTTTTTCACCGAAAATTGAATTGATGACATTGGACATACTGGTTGCCGTATGATTGCCATGAGCCAAGATGATAATGGGAATCCGTGCATCCTTTTCGTTAGCAAGATTGACAGAATGAATCAATGAAGAAAGAAAATTTGTTTGCGTTTTAGATATTCGTATACCGATTAAACGCCCGATTTCATCACTTAGGGCCATGGCGAAACTCTTCTCTTCATGGGTGATTTTCGATATATGAAAATCGAAGTTTAGGTTTTGCTCTTCCTTTTCATCGTGGTTGCCAAGCCCACCAATAAATAAGCTTAAAGGGCTTAAAAGCTGGGGTGAGATATTAAAATTCGGTTGCTTTGAGAGTGTTTTCATTAGGGATTCGATGACTGAAATCACATGATTTGGAACAATAGCATGGAGTTTTTTGAATTGATTTTGATAGATTTTGGATTTATCATAACGATAATTCAAGTCCAATTTCTCGCTAAGAGTAATTAGTGCTTGGTCTTTGGTGTAACCCAGATTCATCAGATTGATGATTTCGTCGTTGAGTTCCCTGTACCATTGCCCTTCTTTTTCCTCATGAACACCTGAATTAGGTAAATTTGTAGGAAGGATGAAGATGGTGCTCTCATGAATTTTTAAGTTGTTTTCTACAATGGGAAGCTGCCTTAAGTTCTCGGGTAGGCAAGTCTGATCGATTAGAATCTTATTGCTATTGAGGATGGTTTTATTTAGAAAACCCTTGGCACAAGCAAATTGGAGTGCGCTTTTTAGTTTGCCGATATTTCCCTCTTCATTGTGAGAGAGCAAGCTTTTTAGTACGTCGGATTTAATTTCAATAGGTGTATTCAATTTTTCAGCTTCTACTTGGAAAAGGGTTTTGATCAGGTCAATGCGTTCCTTGATGGGGCGTGATTCTAGGGAAGGCATGCGGAGTACAATGGGAATTCTTCGCATAAAGGTATCCAACAAAGCGGTCTTTGGATCCTCCGTGGTTGCTCCGATTATTAAAATGTTTTCTATACGTTCTGGCTTTTCACCTCCCATTTTTCGGTACATACCCTGGTCCATAATTGAAAAGAGCATTTCTTGTCCCGTGGGAGGTAGTCGGTGAATTTCATCCAGAAAGAGGATGCCGCCATCCGCTTGTTTGATTAGGCCTTCCTTCACCTGATCAGCCCCTGTAAAAGCACCCTTCTCATGGCCAAATAACAGGGAGACCAGCATTTGAGGATTGTTGGAATAATCCGAGCAATTCAAGCTGATATAAGGAGAATTGGGCAAGAGCTTTCCAGAATGAACAGCAAAATCGTGCATCACTTTGGCCAACAGAGTTTTTCCTGTACCAGATTTTCCTAAAATAAGGGTGTGGAGTCCATTAGGGGGATAAAGGATGGCTGCTTTCGATTGTTCGCAGATACTCTGCAGACTACCATCATAGCCGATTAAGGAATGATAGGGGTCGGTCTGTTCTGCTTCGACTGGAGAAGTAATATTTGCGATGATTCGAAAAGTGACAGGTCTGCCACTGGATTTTTCTACTAGGCCTTCTTTTGCCAAGGCATTTAAATCACTACTGGCATTGGCGCGGCTAATGCCTAAGACTTCAGCAATATCTTTTGCTGTGAAGTTGGATTGCTTAGCGTTTTGCAAGAATTGTTGAACTTTCTCTTTCCGTAACATAAAAATCACCTCTCCTTTAGATTAGTATCAGTATAATTGTTATGGATAAATGAAACAATAGGCAATAGTGTTTTGCGATAAAAAGTAGTGTTTCGATTTTGCGAATTAGTGTTTTGTCACTAAAGAAGGAAATTCAAGTTCTTGGGGGTTAGTGTTTTGGCATGATCCTTGCAATAGTTAGGGGTGGAAGCAGAACAAAGGAGGAAATTAAATGAAGGTAAAAATGTTTCGAACCGATGACCGATTGATTCATGGTCAGGTTATGGTGCGTTGGGTTGGTGGATTGGGCATTAAAAAGATTGTGATCTTTGATGAAGAGATCAGTAAAGATCCAATGCTTGCCAGCATCTTTGAATTGGCTTGTCCGCAGGGAGTTGAATTGATTATTGAAGGGGTTGCCGCGTCAGCAGATGTGCAGGCAAAACTGGAGGGACATGGAGAGCGCACTTTGGTTTTGACACGCTCGCCCATTACAATGGCAAAAGTCATCGAATCTGGATTCGAGTCGGAAACTGGATACAATATCGGACCGATGAGCAATAAACCGGATACAACAAAATTGGCACCATTTTGCTATTTGCTTGCAGATGAAATCGAGGCACTGAAAGAGGTTCATCAGCGAGAAATCGAAATCTTTGTTCAAACAGTCCCAGATGCTGAGAAGCTTGTCTGGTCTGACTTGGAAAAATTATTTTAATAAGAGGAGGAGCTATGTCAATATTACAAGCAGTATTAATTGGAATCTTTGGATACCTTGGCGCAAAGAGAACACCTTGGTTCTTTGGCGTAACTGGCGGATGGAACACCATTGGTCGTCCATTGGTCGCAGGTCTTATAATCGGTATCATTTTAGGAGATGTCAAGGGGGGGATCCTGGCGGGTGCAGCTGTTCAGGCCATGTATATTGGTTTGGTAACACCAGGTGGAGCCTTGCCGGCAGATATTAATCTGGCAGCATTTATTGGAATTCCTTTAGCGCTTGTCAGCGGTGGTGGACCCGACTATGCGGTTACCTTAGCGGTACCATTGAGCTTTTTAGGAATTGTTATATTCAACTTCCTAATGTCATTTAATGCAGTATTTGTTCATCGTGGTGACAAATATGCGGAGGAAGGAAATGGCGATGCGATTATTAAAACGCATATATCAGCAACCATTCCCACCTTCTTGATCCGTTTTACTGTTATTTTTGCAGCGTGTTACTTTGGTGCACCGGCTGCACAGGCTTTAACGACGGCAATGCCTGAATGGTTGGGTCATATCTTTATTGTATTGGGTCGTATGCTTCCTGCAATTGGTTTTGCATTGTTGCTGCGTCAATCGTTGACAGACAAAAAGATGATCGTATATTTCTTGGCTGGATACGTAATTATCGCATCCTTCAATATTACGATTCTTTCTTTGGCGATCTTGGCAAGTTTGTTTGCAGTAATGGATATGATGTATGGAAAGGAGGCAGCATAAATGGCGGAAACAACAGCAACAACACCAATTAAATTACCAAAAAAAGAAGTGCAGAAGGCGTGTTGGAGATTTGTATTCTTCTCTCATTGCGGCCAAAACTTTGAAAGAATGATGGGTATGGCTTTTACCCATATGATGGTACCGATTCTAAAGATTTTGTATAAGGATCCAGAAGAATATAAAAAAGGTTTGAAACGCCACATGCAGTTCTTCAATACAGAACCAAATTTGGGATCAATTATCCCTGGTATTGCGATTGCTTTGGAAGAAGAGCGAGCAAATGGCAAGCCTATTTCGGAAGAGATGATTGCGGGCACGAAGAATGCCTTGATGGGACCTTTCGCAGGATTGGGTGACTCGATTATTGTTGGAACCTATATGCCAATCCTCTTGAGTATTGCCTTGGGTCTTTCAGAAGATGGCTCGCCAATGGGAGCGATTTTCTACATCGTCACTTGGTTGGGATCGATTCTGGCCATGCGATATTGGTTGTTTATGACGGGTTATAATTTGGGACTAAGCGCAGCTAAGACGGTATTGCAAAAAGGGTTGACTAGTTCGGTAACGCGGGCGTTGAACGTGGTTGGTCTGATGACAATTGGTGGTGTCAGTGCAAGTTTTGTCAAATTTCCAATAGCATTTGCCTATCAATCGGGTGAGATGACGATTCAACTGCAAAGTATTTTTGATAAGATTATGCCGCGTATGATGCCCTTGGTATTGGTGCTTACGGTATACTCGCTGATTGTGAAAAAAGGATGGTCTGTCAACAAGGTGATCTTGGGACTTCTCGCTTTCGTATCAGCAATGACATTCTTGGGAATTATGTAGAGGGAAGGGCTGCCTTTGGCAGCCCTACTTTAGGAGGACGACAATGATTGGAATTATTATAGCTGGCCATAAGGAGATGGCAGTCGCCCTGAAGGCTGCTGCCGAGATGATCTACGGTGAGCTTGATCAAGTGGAAGCAGTAAGCTTTGAGCATGGAGAAGGGTTAGAGGAAGTTAAAGCCAAACTTCAGGCCGCTGAGGATAAATTAGAGAGTGACGATGGACTGCTTGTACTGTTAGATTTGTTTGGTGGAACGCCAATGAATGCTTCGGCCATGACTTATGGAGCACGCGAGGATGTACGCTTACTAGTAGGCGTCAATCTTCCTATGATTTTTGAGGCGGTGGAAAAGCGATCGACTGGCTCTTTGGACGAGATTCAAGATACAATTCTTGAGAATGCCAAGCGTGCTATTGGTAAGTTTCCGCGCTAGGAAGGAAAATTATGAAAGAGCTATTGATATATTTATCAGATCAGCATAATCCAATGGTGAGCGGCGTGTATGGAAATCCTTGGATTGATACGCCGAACTTAGATCGAATCGCTCAGGAGGGACATGTATTTGAGAATGCCTATACACCTTGCCCGCTTTGCGTTCCGGCAAGACTTGCTTTTTTAACGGGAAAGCGGTCATCAAAAATCAATGTCTTTAATAACGATTGTAGCTTGGCAGGTGATCAACCAACCATCGCCCATGCAATTGGCGCGAGAGGATATGAAACGCTTCTTATTGGTCGCATGCACTTCAAGGGGGTTGACCAGACTCACGGATTCGATGAGCATCTTGTAGGGGATATCACCACACAGTTTTGGGGAAATGGCGGAAATCGCCGTACGGATCTGGGTGCTTTTATGGGCACAACCAATATGAAGGGTTGTTTAGATGTGGTGGGTGGTGGTGATTCGCCCGTATTAGATTTTGACGAATGTGTTGTAGATGAAACCCTGCGGGTCATGAATGAAAAGAGTGAGGCCTACCGCTTTATTGTCACAGGTACTTATGCACCGCATTTTAGTTATGCGGCACCGAAAGAGTTGTATCTGAAATACAAGGAACGACTACATGAGGTCAAAGTGGACATCAAAAAAGAAAATCACGCTGCCTATCAACATATGGAGCGAGAGATAGATGATGACTTGCAACTGTCCATACGCGCCGCCTATTATGGAATGGTGGAGACTATGGATCAGCAGATCGGACAAGTCTATGATGCGTGGAAACAACGATTGAAAATAAATGGACGTGAAGGGATTTTTGTTTATGTCTCCGACCACGGCGATATGCTGGGGGAGCGTAAGATGGTAGGGAAACAAACTTTTTATGAAAGTTCAGTAAGGATTCCTTTGCTGATTGCCGGGAATGGCATTGAAATTGGTCGAACGAAAACACCAGTGAGTTTACTGGATTTAAGTCGTAGTTTGATTGATTGGACTGGTGCTGATCCACTCCCAGACATGGAAGGGGAGAATCTTATGAAGATTGCCCGCTACGGTCGTCGAGATCCGGTGATTGCTGAGCATGTGATTGATCGAGTGGATGGATGTTATGCTGGGAAGATGATTGTCCAGGGGGATCAAAAAGCCTTTTCTTTTGATGAAATCGGGGAGCTTGCTGTGTATCAGCGGGATGAAAATGGAATTTTTGCGCCAAAATCTGTTTCGGAGCCGGAGAAGTGCGAATGGCATGAAAGGCTAAAAAAAGACTGGAATCCGAAAGAAACTATAGAGCGGTATAAGCAACGGAAATCAGACCAGGAAGTATTGGTTCGATGGGGAAAGAAGAAGCAGCCGAAAGAAACGGCTCGAGTTGTATATAAGCGAGGGAATTTTGAAAAGCCACAGTTTTAAGGAGAGGAAAATGAAGCGAATTTTATGGACCGACATGCACAGTAATGTGCATGCTAATCAGATTCAAGAAATGGATCGATGGTATGAAGAAGCGAAGAAAAATTTTGATTTTTGGCCCATAGCCTATTATCCGTTTTATATGAGAAAAGATGCGTGTGGACTGGGTGTGGAAGATCGCTACTCAGATGAAATCGTGGCAAAGGATTGGGAAAAAGTACGAGCTTTAGCCGCAAGGGCTGAAAAAGACGAATTTCCTTTCTTTATGGGTTATGAATGGCAGGGAGCAGGTCTTGATGGTGATCATAATGTGTATTACCTGAAGAACGATCAAGATACGCCGAACCCTATGAGATATCAGGGATTAGTGGATGTTTTGCCTAAGGGTGAAGCCTTGGCTATTCCCCATCACCTGGCCTATCAACTGGGGAGTCGAGGGAAAAACTGGACAAGTCATAATGAAGAACTTTCTCCATTTGCAGAGATCTACTCTTCTCACGGCAGTTCTGAAAGCGACGTAAGTCATCTATCCATGGAGCGTCATATTCATATGGGCCCGCGCACAGAGGGTAGCCACTTGGAAGCAGGACTGAATTCGGGTTATAAGGTTGGTATTATCGCATCTGGAGACAATCACCAATACCCAGGCGTGTATGGACATGGCATGATGGCAGTCATTGCGGATGCTGCTGACAAGGAATCTATCTGGAGAGCCATGAAGAATCGCCATGTTTATGGGGTAACGGGTGATCGCATAGAGTTGATGGTCTTTTTGGATCAAGCCCAGATGGGGGATGAAATTCTTTCAAAAGACAAGTATCTTTTGGATCTTCGAGTAAAAGGCAGTCATGCCATTGATCGCGTGGAAGTCTTGCAAGATAATATTGTGCGAGAAGTTTACACTCATTCCGGTAGCTGGGAGCGAAGAAAATTGCCTGAGACCGTACGTTTTAAGTGTAAAATTGAGTTTGGTTGGGGGCCGGATCGACGAATTTTTGAAGATATCGATCACAAGGTTTGGTCCGGTAAAGTGGAAAGCAAAACGGGTAAAATTTTGAGCGTTGAAAAACAATGGACCAATTATGGGCAAGAGATCATCAAGCAGACGGATAAGGAATTGGACTTTAAATTGACAACGTATAAATCTACGGCAACAGGGAAGTGGATGGGGCCCTCTCCGGTTGGCAAGGAAGGTTTTGTTATAGAAATTGAAGACAAACTGGATGCTGAGATATTATTTACTGTTGAAGGGAAAGAAGTTATTTTGACGGTAAAAGAAATTCTGGCTCAGACTCACCTTTATGAGCTAAGGGAAGAAGTGGAGAAATTGCTGAAAGAACGGTTTGGATTTGACGCCTACTATCGGGATGATCCCTTCTGGCACAATGCATACAAGTTCAAAATTCATCGCGGTATTCCGGAAGCGGGTTACAAAATGGAAATTGAGAAGGAACTGGAAGGCGGTTTCCAAACAGGGAGCCAATTAAGAGCACGTGTTTATCAGAAAAATGGCCATATGGCATGGTCATCACCCATCTTCATCAGATAAATTAAGAAAGCTGACGCAAAAAATGCGTCAGCTTTTTTTATGAGGAATAGATCTTCATTATATATTTAGCGGAATGGTTTAATCTGCTAACTTATTGTCCATGAAGATAGTCTGGTTGCCAGGGTTCAAGCAGAATGCATCACTTTGCGATCATTTTTTGCAAGCCGCGGATAATTCCATATCCAAGAAAGAGGAAGGTCAATGGAATAAAAAAGATCCGCGCTTTTACAAAGAAAACAATGGAACTTCCGGCGATGGAAGCCAAGGGGATCAGAAATGCCGGAGCACAACAGGCCAATCCGGTGAGGAAGGCGGGCAGGATGCGCAATAGTGGATTTTTCGCTTTCTCATCAAACCGACATAGTTTTGGATTTCGCTTTAAGACGAAATACAATTGCAGATTTATCAAAAATAAGAAGGCAATTGTAAGTCCCATTAAAACATTCAATGGAGAGAGAAACCACTGAATGGCAGGAAACTGAACCACGGCGATGGGCTCCCAAAGGAAGGGAGCAACCGGTCGGTTCCAAAGTTTAGCTGCGTTTGGAAGTATGGACCATTTTGCATCGTACAATCCAAATCTCAAATGGTTCAAGCTAATCTGATAGAACAGGAAAAAGAATAAGCTAAGCAGAATGGAGATTCTCAGGGATTTATGATCGCCCATTAGGGCTTTCCATTTTTCTTTCATTCAAAATCACTCATTTCGATTAAGCTAGACTCTGGAAAGTATGCGTACCATGCAAACCAAAAAGCATCGTAGTAAATCGGTGCTTGTAAATGGGTTTCATGGTCGATGGGCCAGCCATCATAGTTCCACACTAAAGATTCTTGTGGGCTTATGAGTGTTCTTTTTGCTCGATCGATTGTTAGATCCGGATAGTCGGTTTGATCGATGATTCGCGTGGTTTCTAAGCCTTCATCCCAGAAGATTAAATAGTTATGCTCTTCCCATGAGAACTGCATGGATTTAACTTTTCGCAGTTCAATAGGATCAAGGACAAAGTTTTTCTTTTCGATCCGAAGACCTGTGATTATTTTTTTCGGAAACCATTGATCCGTTTCTGTCATTAGGGGAAAGAGAACGGCATCATTAAAATAATAGGAACTGCGCAGTTCGTGCGATCCGTATGGATCAGAACCATATTCTCGCAGAAAACCTGTATTAGTCGTTAAGACCTTTCCGTCTAGGTTGATTTTTTTTACATTTCTCCATGTGCTCCAATGAATTGGATGATGAGTCAGCTCCAATCCGGGAGGTGCACCGGTTATACTTTGCCCAAGCATTTGCGGCCAGTATTGGTTGCTTGCTCGGTCGTACATGACCAGATTGCTGTTTAATAGCTTGCCTGATGTACCGAATTCTGAAATTTCTCCACGAAATCCAATGGCCGTTGCAGTTAAGGGACAGTAGGAAAATACATAGTTCTCAGATTCATTCCAATCCATGTTAATAATTTCATGCCAGACGAGTACCTCCTGGGGAACGATAAACAGTCCTTGGGGAGTACGGGTGATCATCACCCAGTCATCATCCTGCATAAAGACGGCAGCATCTTGAATTGGGATAAAATCAGGTGAGTCAATGGAAGGGATGCCATCTGGAGCAACACCTCCGCTTTCAATGGCTTGATATAAGCGATCAAATTCTGATCCTGAAGCTGGTGGGATCAACTCGATTGCTTGAGTGGATGATTCTTCTATGATTGAATCTTGCGGTGAAGTCCCCCAAGATCGAAGCCAGATTACAAAGATGAATATCGCTGCAAAGAGTAAAGTCCAAAGAACGATTTGTTTTGCTTTCATCGGAATTCTCCTTTCATCATTTATATACCCCGTAGGGGTAATTAAAATAAGAACTTTCTATAACGAATAATTGCAATAACGTATCTGAAGGTATTATGAGCATCATTTTGGAATGCATTTTTCTAATAGCGGCAAATGCTTTTGGTTATGGTCCATTTTAGTGAGAGTTAGTGAAATTGCTGTCGAAGTCAATTTTTTATGATTTGGCTTGATGAATAGGTATCCATCTTCTATACTGGGAAGATAAGGAGAATAGAAGATGACAGAACGCGTAAAAGCACAAATTGCTCTGATTATCAGTGTGGTGATCTGGGGTGTTACATTCATAAATATGAAAATCGTTTTATCGGAATTGCCGCCTATTACATCCAATGTGGTGCGTTTTGCCATGGGCAGTGCAATCTTGTGGATTTTACTGAAATTCATGGAGCCGAAGGCTCGCTTTCAAAGGCATTGGTTCAAGTCCATGTTTTGGACCGGTTTCTTTGGTGTCACCATTTACTATGCCTTTGAAGGGCTTGGGATTGATCGGATGGATGCATCGTCATCGGCTCTGATTATGGGGGCCATTCCTCTGATGACCTTGTTGATTGAACGAAAGCGTCAAAAACAGCCAATTCTCTTAAAGGAATGGGGCTTGTTTTCTCTCTCTACATTGGGTATCTATTTCACAGTGATGTCGGAGTGGCGGTTTCAGCAGAGTATGGAAACCCTTTGGGGCATTGTTTTTCTGTTTATCGCAAGCATTGGCTGTGTTATGTATGCCGTATTGACAGCCCGGGTGGACGACCGAATGACTTCCCTGCAGGTCTTGACTTATCAGACGACCATTGGCAGCTTGCTCCTGCTTCCCGGATTGCTGTTGGAAGATTTTAATCTTCTCACTTGGTTTGTTCACGATCCTCAGATGCCCATGACCATGGGACACTTGCTCTTTCTTGTGATTGGATCCACGGTGATCGCCTATTATCTCTATGTCTACAGTGTTCGTATTATTGGTGCAGCTGATTCGGCCTTATATATGAACATTATCCCCTTGGTAACCCTGGTTTTGGGGACAACTTTGCTGGGAGAAAGACTATCTGTGGAAAAGGTTATTGGTGCAGTGTGCATCATTTTGGCGGTCTTTTTATCGGAGTGGTTGAATAAAAGGCAAGCGAGCAGGGTTGGGAGAGTAAATAGATAATTGATGGAAAAGTTTGTCTAGTAAGGGGTATGGTTTTTGTAGAAGAACTTTATCGCAGAAGAGATCAAGTTGAAAGTGAGGGAGTCATGGAAGAACAGAGATTAACGGTTGAGGAATTTACTGAAAGAAGCCGAGAGTTGTCTCGACATCATCTTGATTTTCGGCGATTGGGTCTGAAGGGCAAGATTCTCGATATCGGTGCTGGTGGCGAAGGTGTCATTGGTCAGCTCTATCCGGATTCCATTGGGATCGATCCTGATAAGGAAGAATTGGAGGAAAGTCCTGCTAAGCAATTGAAGATTGTGATGGATGGGCGAGACTTGCAGTTTATGGATGAAAGCTTTGATACGGCAACGATCTTTTTTACCATGATGTATATTCATCCCGATGATCAATTGAAGGTGTTTGAAGAAGCATATCGAGTATTGAAAGTGGGTGGTGAATTGCACCTGTGGTATCTGCATATGGGCGAACCTGATGAGGAAACATATGGTTTGATTCTTCCGCTTGAGATTGAAATGCCCAAGGGTATGCTTCAAACAGGATACGGGGCAAGGTGGAATCGCAAGCAGGATGATGACAGCTTTGTTGAATTGGGGAAGCGAGCGGGATTTGCTGTGAAGAAGGTTCATTTGAATGGTGAGACCGGTTGGATTCGCTTTTATAAGAAATAAGCGCAAGATGGGAAATGGAAATAAGAAAATTGAATGGGCAAAATCAAAGGGTAGCTGTAATGGCTACCCTTTTTTTAATAGGCGTATGCTGTTAGAAAGTCTTCCATCATCTCGCCGATCTTGTCAAATTGATTCAAATGGATGTCTGATGGGTCGTCATCCGGTGTGTGAATGCGCTGCATGTCCAGTTGAATTATGGTGAAGGCATTGTAGCCGGACTGCAAGAACGGCAGATGATCGCTGGCGTATTTACCGGTGGTAGAAGCATCTGTTGGAAGATCCCACTCTTTCGCTGAATCCAATAATTCATCCAGCAAGCGGCTATTGTTTGCGACTCCGTCCATGGAAAGTGGATAGCTTGGATCGGTACCTACCATATCAAAATTGATGACCTCGTAGGGGGGATCAATCGGTGGGTTTTGAAGAAAATCAATGGAACCCAGTAGTCCAACTTCTTCCCCGTTAAAGGCTGCAAAGACAAGGGTTCTTTTTGGACGTTCAGCCTTGACAGCCATGCTTCGAGCCAATTGTACCACCATGCTTGTACCGGATGCATTGTCTAAGGCACCTGGGAAGATGACGCCATCTGGGTCGCTACCAACATGGTCTAGATGGCCGCTAATAACAAGGGCGGGTAGAGAGGGATCGGTACCGGGAATCATTCCGACTACATTATTCAGGATGACGGTTTCAAAGCTTAGGTCATTGACGATATGAAGACGATATCCCTGCTCAGAGAAATTTAAAAGTTCCTCATAAACATCAGGGGTGACATAGCCGAGAATTAAGGTTTCGCCTTGTTTGTTGGCCGGTTCTCGAATGCTGGCTCCCTTGATTACATATTCAAATTCATCGCCTCGCTTTGGATTACTGGTTGGCGCAATGACAGCCCTGACTTTTTTTTCAAGAAAGTTTTTTTGTTGATGGGGAAGACGTACACCATCAGGGTGAAGAATAATTAATTGGTCCACAACATCAGCGGCGCGTTTAATTTCTCGAAAGGGTGATTCCACATGGCCACCACCAGCGTAGTATGAGCTTCCGAAGGCAAAATCTTTTCTTAATTGATAGGATTTGATAATTTCGCCATTTGGGTCTTTGACTTCAAGGATAAAGGTTTCGCCAAAAATAGGAACCATGGCTTGAAATCCTTGTTGATAGCCGCCGCTCGGTGCTTGAAGACCAATTGCTTCAAATTCTTCGCTGATGAGTTCAACCACCTCTTGATTCTTTTTAGTTCCTGCCATTCGTCCTTCGTAGTCATTGGCAAGGGTTGTTAAAAGGGTGAAGGCGGCATCTTCATTAAAATCATTCTCTTGTCCTGCTAGAACAATGGGGGGGGATTCTAACTCTGATTCAAATTTTGATTTGGATTCTGATTCTGGTTTGGATTCCGAAGATGAGCTGGGTGTTGCATAGTCTGGAATCGGCTCTGCTTGAGTAGATAACCAAATGATCCAAATTAGTCCTAGCAGTGCGATGAGAATGATGATGAGTCCTAATTTTTTACGATTCATATCGAAACTCCTTTCACATGCTCTAATTGAGGATTTATCGTTTTTTAAGCGATGCGTAAAATCAATATGTGATTTCTGCATTTGATAGCAATTGCTAATATTCAAGTCTCTCTTTACTTTTATTATAAAGGGAATAAAGGGCTAAAACTGGATGTTTCGAAATTGTGAGAAAATTTCAAAAGTTTACCAAAATGAATCGGTCGATAAATTCTGATAAAAATTATCAAGGATGTGCTTTTCATGATGTTTTTTATCAGTGTGGAAAGCTTGAATAGCCAGAAAGCGTACCCATTCAGCGAATTGTATTTTTGGCATAAGAATTGCAAGTATTGGAGATAACCGGAAATCGTTTTCGGAACAAATGGATTCCTTCGGATGGGAAACCAGGAAAATGAAAATAATATGGAGGTACGATCAATGAAACATTTGGGTACGGTTGTAGGGGCAGCAATTGCAGGTATGTTCGTTATGAGTGTTTGGGGCGAACTGGCAGGTGCGTATGGATTGGTAGGCGGATGGTTTGCCGCATTGATTATCATCGGCGTGATGTGGTTTATGAATCATTTTGTTGGCTTAATCAACAATGATGGTGCATGGGTCGATATGGCTGTCGGCATCGGTGTTGCAGGTACGGCACGTGGGGGATTTGATGCTGGTTTCAGTACGGTTGTAGCAGCCTTGCCAACACTTGTATTTGTCTTGATCGGTGGCATTGCCGGAGGCGTTTGCGCACATTATTTGACAAAGGCGTTGAATCAAAATTCTGCGGAATAGATAGGGGGGATTACGATGACAATTGAAAATATCATTACTACAATGGCAGGCGGATTTATATTTCCATTTATGATTTACATGATGTGGGGGAAAATGGTTGATGTTTGGGGTGCAATAGGCGGTTGGATGGCAGCTGGTTTTATTGTTGGAACCGCATGGACCCTCAATCATGGTGTAGGACTCATTATTCAACAAGGTGCTTGGATTGATATGGCATGGGCAGCAGGTATCGGTTTATTTGTTGCGGGTGTATTGGATGGCAATAGTTTTTCGAAGGGTGTCGTAAATTATGGATTTTCAATTATTGGCGGAGTTTTGGGTGGTTTCATCCTATCTTGCCTATAAGTGGGAGAGATGAAGACGCTGAAGATCGCTTTGATCTTCAGTGTCTTTGTTTGCAGAAAAAAATCAACATGATACAATGATCAAAAGAGGATTTGAGGGGGAGTCATGCGATACGAAAAGCATTTGGTGATTCGAACAGCAAAGGGTTTGCATGCTCGATTGGCTGCGGCCGTTGTGCATCAAGCCAGCAAGATCAATCGCACATATGGGGTAACCTTATATATCAGCAAATTGGGTTTGCAGGCTGAGATTCCCATCACCAGTATGCTGAGTCTAACCTCTTTAGGGATTCGATCAGGAGATACTGCCATTGTCTTTGCAAGTGGAGAAAAAGCGGAATTTGCCGTGGAAGCCATGATTGCCTATTTAGCTGAAGATGTGAATTCTGTATTGGAATCCGATGAAGCTGTTGATGAAATTATCAATGCATCGGTCCTAACGACGGAGCGGGTGTTTGAAAGTCTCAATAGCGGGCTAATTGTAGTCGATGAGGGTAATCGTATTTCATATTTTAATCAGGCTGCTGAACGAATTTTAAAGCGAAAACGAGATACCATAATCGGGAAAAAAGCGGACGAGGTCTTGGAAAATTCCCAGTTGGATCGGGTATTACAGACCGGTCTATCTCAGGAAAATGTGAAGCAAGTCATGGGGAAAACCATTGTAATTAGCAATCGGAGCCCTATTGTTGTTGCTGAAGAGATTCGGGGTGCTGTCGCGGTTTTCCAAGATATTTCGCAATTTGAAGCCTTGTCCAATGAGTTAGAAACGACCAAGGTTTTAAAGGAGCGTCTTGAACTGATTTTGCAAAATGTCCATGATGGTGTTGCCATGGTGGATGAGCGGGGAATCTTGATTTATGTGAATACTGTTTATGAGCGAATTTGGAAGGTGAATCGGGATGAGATTGTGGGTAAGTCGATCAAGCATTTGTCTCATCATAAGGTGGACAAGGAAGCCCTGCGAACCGGCCAGAATCAAGTGGGTGTAACGGTTGAGTCGGAAGAAGAACGCAAGATGATCGTTAATGCGTCACCCCTTGTTTTAGACGGTAAAGTGCGGGGTGTGATTTCGACCTACCTGGAAGTCACTGATTTGAAAATAATGATGGAACGGCTGCAAATGGCTGAAGACAAGCTTGCCTACTATGAAGAAGAATTAGAGACGGAGTGGTGGAACCATCAGTCATTTACCCAGGTGATTGGGCATAGCAGTGCGATTGAGTCAGCCATTCGCTTTGCCAACAAGGCAGCCAAATCTTCAGCGACTGTTTTGATTCGGGGGGAAAGTGGTACAGGCAAAGAAGTGTTGGCTCGCGCGATTCATGCGGCTAGCGAAAAGATTACCGGTCCCTTTGTAGGTGTGAATTGTGCAGCAATCCCTGAAACCCTAATCGAAAGTGAGTTATTCGGTCACGAGAAGGGTTCCTTTACAGGGGCAATCCAGCGGAAGATCGGGAAATTTGAATTGGCTGACAAGGGAACAATTTTTCTTGATGAGATTGGGGATTTGAGCAGGGACATGCAGGTGAAACTTCTACGAGTTTTGCAAGAGAAGGAGTTTGAGCGGGTTGGAGGAAATGACACCCTTCGGGTGAAGGTTCGTGTGATGGCAGCAACGAATCGAAATCTGGAAGAGATGATGAAAAGTGGAGAATTCCGCGAGGATTTATATTACCGCTTGAATGTAATTCCTATTACCATGCCACCTCTGCGGAAGCGGCAAGGAGATATTCCACTGCTTGTGGAGCATTTTCTAGAGAAAATATGTGAGTCGGAAGGGGTAGAATTACGAAAAATCAGTCTAAGGGCACTGCGGGTTTTGGAACGCTATGACTGGCCGGGGAATATAAGAGAGCTAGAAAATATTGTGACTCGTGCGATCGCTATGTCGGAAGGTCATGTAATCGATTTGGAAGATCTTCCTGGATTTTTGCATCCAAGCCAAGCGAATGATGAGGGATTGATTCAGTTGACCCCAAGTGGATTAGCAACCATGGAAGAATACGATCGGGCAATCATTGAAAAAGCGCTGGAGATCTACCCTTCCTATAATCAGGCGGCTAAGGCCTTGGGAGTTACGCATAGAACGGTTTCTTTGAAGGCCAAGAAGTATGGATTGACTAAAACGGAAAAGTAACTTGATAATTTTTATCAAGCAAGAGGACCCCTGTGCGTATTTTTAGCACAGGGTTTTTATAAAAGGTTGAATTTTAGGGCTTTCTTGGCTTTGGCATGCATCTTGCATTTAGTAAGGGTGTACCCATCCGAAAATCCAAAATCGAAGGAGGCAACAATGAAGAAAATTATTAATCAACCAGAAAACATCGTAGGTGAAATGCTGGACGGAATCGCCAAGGCACATCCGAATCATGTGAAACGAGTTGAAGGTTTTGAAGTATTGGTTCGTGCAAATGCACCAGTTGCGGGCAAGGTCGCTTTGGTATCCGGTGGTGGAAGCGGACATGAACCTTCTCATGGTGGATTTGTAGGAAAGGGTATGTTAGACGGCGCGGTAGCGGGTGCTGTATTTACCTCTCCAACACCGGACCAGGTTTTTGAAGCGGTGAAAGCCGTTGATGGCGGCAAGGGGGTTCTTTTGGTCATCAAGAACTATACCGGTGATGTGTTGAACTTTGAAATGGCCGCTGAAATGGCTGAGATGGAAGGTATTAATGTTAAGTATGTGGTTGTCAACGATGATGTTGCTGTAGAAGACAGCCTATACACAACGGGACGTCGCGGCATTGCGGGCACCATCTTTGTTCATAAGATCGCAGGCGCTTTGGCCGAGCAAGGTGCGGATCTGGATCATGTACAGGCAGTCGCACAAAAAGTCATTGCCAATGTACGGTCTATGGGTGTTGCTTTGACAGCATGCACGGTTCCGGCAGCAGGTAAACCTGGATTTGAGTTGGCGGAAACGGAAATTGAAATGGGCTTGGGTATTCACGGCGAACCAGGCACTCATCGGGCAGAAATTAAGCCGGCAGATGAGTTGGTTGATGATTTGCTAGCGAAAATCCTAGAAGACATCGACTATTCCGATTCAGAAGTAGCCGTTTTGGTTAATGGACTGGGCGGTACGCCTTTGATGGAATTGTATTTGATGAACCGTCGCCTTCACGAAGCATTAGAAGCAAAGGGCATCAAGGTTTACAAGACCATGGTGGGAAGTTATATGACATCGATTGAAATGGCAGGAGCATCAATTTCCTTGTTGAAATTGGACGATGAAATGAAAGCATTATTGGATGCACCGGCTGAAACACCGGCATTTACACAAGTATAGGGGACTTAAGGATTGCCGTAAATCCCTTTTGAAGAAAGGAAGAATAATATGAAAGCAAAACAAGTAATTCAAGTGCTTCAAGCAATGAATCGAACAATTGCCCAAGAGGCACAATACCTGACTGATCTTGATGCCGCAATCGGCGACGGGGATCATGGCATCAACATGAAGAGAGGATTTGCGGCTGTCTCAAGCAAGTTGGAAGGCGAAAGCACTGAGGATTGTGGTGCCGTCTTAAAAACCGTGGCAATGACCTTGATTTCAACCGTTGGCGGCGCATCAGGCCCCTTGTATGGAACTGCATTTTTGAAGGCAGCGCAAGCGGCGAGTGGGAAGACTGATTTGTCAAAGGAAGATGGATTGGCGATTTTAACCGCAGCGGTGGAAGGGGTTCAGTTCCGTGGCAAAGCCGCGCGTGGTGAGAAGACCATGTTGGACTTGTTGATTCCTGTAAAGGAAGCCTATGCAGAAGCTTTGGAGCAGGGTTTGACCTTGGCGGAAACCAAGCAAAAACTCTTTTCTGTAATGGATGAGAGCATTGCCTACACAAAGACCATTATTGCGACCAAAGGACGCGCCAGCTATTTGGGAGACCGTAGCATCGGACATCAAGATCCGGGTGCGACTTCAAGTTATTTTCTTGTTAAGACGATTTTAGACAGTGTTGAGTAGGAGGAAACAATGGTAGGGATTGTATTGGTATCACATAGTGAAAAGATCGCGATTGGAATCCGAGACCTCAGCATGCAGATGGCGTCACCTGAGACCAAAATTTTGGCAGCAGGAGGACTTCCCGGTGGAGAAATAGGAACGGATTTTCAACGCATTTTAGATGCGATTCAAGAAGCTGACCAGGGAGACGGAGTTGTGGTCTTAATGGATTTAGGCAGTGCGGTAATGAGCACGGAAGCAGCGCTTGATTTCTTGGATGAAGACTTGCGTGCGCGGGTTATGCTCGCAGATGCGCCCATTGTTGAAGGGGCCATTTCATGTTCTGTGGCCGCATCAATTGGCTGCAGTCTGGAAGAAGTGAAGGCGGCGGCGGAAGAAAGTCGTGGCGTTAAAAAGTTTTAGGAAGGAAAAATATGGTTACGAAACAATTCACAATACTCAATGAAAAGGGCTTTCACGCTCGACCGGCAGGTATGCTGGCAAAAGCTGTGAAAACGTCTGAAAGCCAGGTGCATATGAAGGTGAAAGAAAAGGTTGTCGATTGCAGAAGTATTGTGACGCTTATGACGACCGCTGTGCGCCAGGGAGAAGAAGTTGAAATACAAGTCGATGGACAAGATGAAACAAGATTGATTCAAGAGATTGAAGCCATGTTTTTAGATGGATTTGGAGAATAGGAGCCGATTGGCTCTTATTTTTTTGTAGTAAATTTGATATGCTACGGGCAGGAGGTTCTTATGGATCGAATTTTGTTGCTTCGTTCTGCTTGTGCAGTGAATGAAGCCTATCTTGAAATGGTAGAAAGTAGAGTAGAAGCACTGGGTTTGCAGGTTGATGTTAGGGAATCTCAGGATCCGATTCTTTGGCAGGCCTATGGAATCGACAGCCGCTGCTTAATGGGGTATTGCCCAGGGTGCAACTTCCATGGAGAGATGGCGGGCAAATTTTTGCCAGCCTTGGCAATCAATGGACACTTGGTTTTACACAGTCATTTTCCCAGTGATGAAGAATTGGATCAAGCCATTTTAGTCAGCGTGCATAAGTGAATCAAGGAGTCAGTTGCAGAACCTAGGAATAGGTTCTTTTTTGTTTATTCACAGAAGGTTTAATATTGAACCGTCGACGAATGGTTATAATAAAAGAAAGAGATATGAAATGGACACGCATGGAAGGTGGAGGAAATGAAAAGTATTCAGCGAATTTCAATGGCAATTTGCACATTGTCTTTATTAATAGTAGGTACTGGGATGAATCCAGCCTTGGCAACGACCTTTGAACCCGTTCATCTGATTGTGGACGGCAAGGATATTACGGCCATTTCTAATCCGGTAATCGAAAATGATCGACTTTTGGTTCCCATTCGTTATGTAGCGGAAGCGATCGGTGCGGAAGTCAGTTGGGATTCAGAAAAACGAAGTGTTAGAGTCGAACGCGACGGCCGTGACTTTCAATTGTGGATCGACAATCGTTTGGTTTCCTATTTGGATGGTGCACAGGTTCAGCTTTGCGACGTGTCTCCAAGAATTATCGATGATCATACCTATATTCCTTTGCGCTTGATGAGTAACGCCTTGTCTGTTGGCATTGAATGGGATGGTGACACAAGAACTGCGACAGTGGACTCTGGAACTCAGTCTGGAATCGAGGCCTTTTATGACACCAAAATGATTTCCCTTCGGGAAGGCGAGCGGATTACAGGAAGTACCCAGATTGGTTTAGCCATACCAGCAAATATGCGAGATCAGGTGGCTGAGACTCAGCTGATTTTATTGGAAGCCGATAGTGGCAAGGGATTTGTTGTTGCCCGGGAGACTCAAGCGGTTGATGTGATCACCTATAAGCCAAAAGTCGAAGACCAGGGTGCAAAGATTCTTGCGTTGGCATTTTATGATCAGGAGCGAAACTTTATTGGTGGGCACGCACTTCCGGTTACGATCGATGTAAAACCATTGGTTGAATTGCAGGGAGTAGACGGAAATGGGTCAATCGCGTCCATTACCATGGGGCAGAAAATGAATTTTCTGCCTGAATATGTAAATTATGAACTGACCAACCTAGATACAGGGAAAGTTCATACGATTTCCGAGCGCGATCCAGAAGGAACGTATAAATGGGTTCCCACTTATGAACAAAACGGGAATTATCAGATCAAGGTCATTGGTGTAGACGGCAATGGGACAGCGTATGAAAGTCCAGGTGTTTCGGTTCGATTTGAGGTCGATCGAAAATTAGCACTAAAAGGTGTTTCAGCAGGGAAGTCGGTCACAAAGCCGGTCACCATTTATGCATCTAGAAACTTTGATGTGATAGAGACCTCCTATTATGTGCGAGATGTGAAGAGTGGGCAATCTGAATTGATCAAAACGCTGCCATATGGGGAAATTGATTGGTTTCCTGGACCGGATGAAGCAGGCGAGAAGGAATTATATGTCAAGGTGAAGGACGTAGGTGGTAGTGTCCATACGAGTGATCCAGTACGGGTTGAAGTGGATGGTAGTCCAGTGGTGATCCTCTATGGCCTTGGACCGAACGAGGTAATAACAAAATGGACAGAGCTTTCAATTGACAGTAATGTAGACTTGGATGAAGTGCGCTATATCTTAGTAAATCGAAAGACTGGTGTAAAAAGAACATTGTATGCAACGACAAATCAAGAGGAAACCTATCGATTCAATGTTCAAGATTCTGATGCTGGACTGGTTCGGGTTTATGTGGAAGCGAGCTTTAATGGAAAGAAAGTCGTATCGGAAAGCAGAAACTTTAAGATTTATCGCGACTTAACCTATGGACCGAAAGCGATTGTTGAAAAAAGTGAGTTTTTGGGATTTGCATCAGCGATGGCTGTAGATTCATTTGAAAAAACAGGCATGTCAGCCGCACTTCAAACGGCACAGGCAATTTTGGAGACAGCCTCAGGGCAAAGGTTACCCGTCGATCGATATACCGGTAAATTTTCCTATAACCTTTTTGGAATCAAGGGATCGGCAAGCAATGGTTCTGTTACCTCTAGTACATGGGAAGTCTACAATGGCATGACTTATCATGTGGATGCGGATTTTCGGGCATACAACAATGTGACGGAAGCGTGGGCGGATCATAAAAGAATTTTATTGGAGTTGTCGCGTTATCAACAATACCGGGATGTCATGTATGACTATAGTCAAAGTGCATGGGCCATTCGCCGCGCAGGATATGCGACTGATCCGAAGTATCCAATGAAATTAATCAATATCGTGAAGAGGTATGATTTGAAGGAATTAGATCAAGTAAGCATTCGGTAGAATATTACACATGAAAAAAAGCAGCTTAGCTGCTTTTTTTAGTATCCTAAATGTTCATCGACTAGAATGACATGGATTCGATCCGGGTTCATTTGACGACGGATGGTCACGTAGGATGCGCAAATTCGTTCGGGACTGTTGCAATTGCTACACTGGCCGTTTGTTGCGCACGGTGTTTTTCTGTTTAAGCGCACACTATTTGCCGGTGCGGCAAAATTACGAAGACGCTCCCAGGCAGCCGCTTCATCCTTGACCAATTTGTTGATACCAACAATGACGATGACTTTATCGGGGCCATAGATCATGGAGGCTACCCGGTTGCCGGTTCCATCGATATTCACCAACTCGCCTGCTTCCGTTAGTGCATTGGTGCTGGTGAAATAGTAGTTCGCCCCAAAACTTTTACGGTAGATTGCAGTAATATCTTCTTTGGTCAATCCATCGGCATAGCGGTCATAAAATTCAAAATCCTCAGTTCGTAGCCAGTCGATTACACCGGTTTCAAACAGGGTCATGGACCCGCCTACGGATACGGAGTTTTTTCTTTGGCAAAGCCCATCAAGAATGTCCATTAGCTCTTCTTGATTCACCGCATAATACCCGTTCATACGATTCTTTTTCAGATTTTCTAGGGTCCGTTCGATATGTCGTTGTGTGACAAATTCTGTATTTTGATCCATTTTTCCCTCCTGTGGTTATTTCCTTTATTGTATCAAAAGAGGGAAGGAAAAAGAAGATGTTCACTTACGTTGCTTAAAACTGACTGCGGCGGTTTTGTCTTCCGCGACCAAATTGATTTCCTTGATTCGAAAAGCCTTCTCTACCGCGATCAACTTGCCGTTGAAAGGCATTGAGATGGTTTTTGGAAGCATTCATCAATCGGGTAAAGACAGATGAGATGTCTGCGGGAAGTGTGGGATTCGCCAAGAATTTTTCATACATGGCGATATTGGCGATTTCTGCATCAACTCCAATTTGATAGGTCTCTTCCAAGGTTTCTGGAATGATGGCGAGGTCGGGTTTTTCTGGAAACTCAATTTCATAGGATTCGAAAAGCGGAAGCAACAAATCAATGTGAGTCAATTCAGCTCTTTGGATGTTAGAGAAGGGACGAGTTACTTGAAATTCTTCCATCAATGCCGTGTATTCTGCTTCTGCCAACCATTCATCTTGAATGGCATAATGCAACATGTCTTCGATTGTGTAGGTTTCTTGTGCCAAGGCGCCTGCTGCACCGGGAGTTTCAGAGGCAAATCCAGTGGTGGCAATCATCAAAATCAATAGACTTACTACAAATAGTTTTTTCATTTTTTTTCTCCTTTCGTTTCCTTTAATGTCTACATCATATCCCTGGTCTGTGTCGAATTTGTGACGAGTAAGGGACAAATTTCCGATTAAAGGCTAGCGGTGTAATGGTCTTAATTTCTTAACGAAAAGAGTAAAATCGTCAATGAATTTTGGATAAGTGGAAGGTGCAATCAATAAAATTTTCATGGAAGGCAACGAAGTTGAAGTGAATTGCGCAGAAGATAGACACAAAAAGACCCGCCTTTAAAGACGGGTGGATTTGTTTCGCTTTTCTTGGCATTGCGGGCAAGAACACGCTTCTTCAATTAAGAGTCGTTTGCCTTCAATAATGCTCTCGGCAACTTTTTGGCGTGCGATTTTGTAAATGCGTTGAAAGGTAGTACGGCTAATGCCCATGCGTTCAGCGCATGCCTGTTGATCCAAGTGTTCTAAATCCATCAGACGTAGACTTTCCATTTCTTCCAATTGAAGAATGACGTTTTCTACATCGGGATGGCCGTCGGGACCAAAGGCGCCAAATCGCGGACCTTGTCCGATCCTGCGGTGTTTTCTAGGTCTTGGCACGTTTATTCATCCTTTGCAGGGGTACTTGAGAGGCGTGCATTGAGTTCTTCTAATCGTTCTTGGTGAAAGGCAATGGCTTCTTCTACGTGTGCACGTTGTTGTGCATTGGCGTAACGCCCGTAGCAAGGTCTCATTTCATCCGGTCGTTCGACATATTCACGAACGCCAATTCCACGACCGGTTCCTTGTCCGGTACCCATGCCAACTCTCATACCATAGCCTCGGCCAGCTCCCATTCCTGCACCTCTCTGTGCTCTCATCATACCATATCCTTGGCGATCCCAGTAACGGCAATTTCTATGCAATCTCATCTTGTTTCCTCCTTTTATTTTGGGCATATGTCCTTTATAACTTCATGATACTCCGGTTATGGGCATATGTCAATAATAAAATTTTGAAATATTTGTTGACGAATGAGGATATTTGGGGTAATATATCGATAAACGATATATCGTAACTCGATAGAACGAGTAACGACTTAATTTACGAATGAAATAGGAGGATGAATATGAAAAGAAAAGGACCTTTGACGGAGGCGACCTATTATATACTGCTGGCTTTGCAAAAACCTAATCATGGCTATGGGATGATGCAGATGATAGAGAAAATCACTGAAGGTGAGGTAGAGATTGGACCTGGAACTTTGTACGGAGCATTGGGGAAATTGGAAAAGCAGGGTGCAATTCATACGACGGTTTGTCCGGATTCATCCGATGATCGAAGGAAGTGTTATGTTTTGACAGAGGAAGGCCATACTTTATTGGTGGATGAGTACCATCGCATGAAACGGGTAGTTGCAATTTCCCATGAGTGGGTGAAGGAGGAGGCGAAATGAGTGAGATGATTCGGATTCGAAAAGTATTTTTTGTTTGGCAGGAACATTTGGAAGAAAAATGGTTGACTGAAATGGCAGCTCAAGGTTTACATTTGCAGAGAGTTGGGTTTTGCGTTTATGATTTTAAAAAAGGAGAGCCAAGGGATATTACCTATCGATTGTATTCTCATGTCGGGTTTGGAAGAGATGTAAAAGCCTGTAATCGTCTTTTCGAGGATTTAGGATGGGAATGGCTAGGCAGTATCCTCTCTTGGCAATATTTTCGAAAACCTCATGAAGAGGGGAAAAATGACGAAATTCTATCGGATAATCAATCCAAATGGGAAGCTTTAAAGTATTGGAGAAATTTTACTCTTGCAATAGGTTCATTGAATCTCTTTAACTTTTTGAATATCAGCGTTTTTAGCTCAGGTTTGGCAAGTTGGAGATCATGGGGAATGGATTTATTTCGACTCTTGATACTTGGACTTGTAGGATTATTGATTTATGGGGCTGTGAAAATTCAAATGCGCATGAACGAATTGAAAGATTCGATCCTATAGTTTAGACTCTTAAAAAAAACTCGATAAATAATCGGGTTTTTTTCTTGTTCTTTTCGTGAAAATACCGTACACTATAATTGGCATATGCCAATTAAGGAGGTCGATAAAATGAGAATTATGATTAGTGCATCTGACAAGAACAGAAAGGCAATGGTGTCCGAAACTTTTGGAAGAAGTCCGTATTTTGCATTTTACTCAGAAATCCAGAATCATTTTGATTTTTTAAAAAATTCGTCAATCAACCATGAGCAAGGTGCTGGAATTTCCATTGCTCAATTGGCAATAGACGAAAATGTCGGCGCCGTTATTTGCAAGAAGCTAGGTCCCAAGGCCTTGCGAATTATTCAATCGAGCCAGATTCCCGTCTATGAAGCGCCAACGGGTACCTTAGAAGAGCTTGTGGATGCCTTTAAGAAAGGAACACTTACTCGTCTTGTATGAACTTGCAGTGATTAGTGGAAAGGGTGGGACGGGAAAAACACTAGTGGCAACAACACTTTCCGCATATTTTGGATGGGATTACATAGATTGCGATGTTGAGGCACCAAATGGTGCCTTTTTACTTCAACCTAGCTGGGAAGAGTCATACGAGATTTCTGTACCGATCCCAGAAATTGATCAATTAGCATGTAGGCATTGTGGTGCTTGCATTCGATTTTGTCGTTCGCGCGCCCTGGTGCTTACCATGTCCGGCGTCTTGTTTTTGCCAGACCTGTGCAATAGTTGCATGGGATGTGAATTGGTCTGTGAGACGAAAGCCATCACTCGAACGGAAAGAAAGATTGGTCATGTTAAGCAAGGAAGAGCAGGACAACAAATTGTTTGGCAAGGCCGGCTTGACACGCAAGAGCACATTACACAACCATTAATTCAAAAGGTGAAAGCCTTGAGCAAAAAAAAGGGTATTCGGGTTTTAGATGGCCCACCAGGGGTCTCCTGCAATTGCATAGAGACACTCAAGTCGGTTGACTATGCATTATTGGTTGCAGAACCTACTCGCTTAGGGATTCAAGGTTTTAAAGCGACGATTGAATTGTTGCAGCGGTTGGGGATTCCTGTAGGTGTAATCATCAATCGTTCATTTGGCCAAGAAAAGGAAGAAGAGTTACGCTCCTATATTGCCAGAAGGAAACTTACGCTCTTGGGTACGATTCCATTTTCAGAATCTATAGCCCGCGCCTATGGGCAGGGAAATTTACAGGTATTGTTGGATGAACTTCAATCGTCTTTGAAAGTATGGGGCGATCAGATTATGGAAAGAAGGGAGTGCAGCAAACCATGAGATGGGTTGTGATTAGTGGAAAAGGTGGTACTGGGAAGACCATGATTACTTCTTCGTTTGCCGCGTTAAGCGATGAAACATGGTGCATGATGGATGCAGATACGGAAGCAGCCAATTTGGCTCTATTATTTCCACAAGGAAAGAGGATCAAACACCATGAATTTATTGGTGGAGAAAAAGCGGTTATAAAGCAAAATCGATGCGTAGGATGCGGGGCATGTCAGAGTGTTTGTCCGCAATCAGCGATTACCGTTCAAAACGGACGTTTTGTTGTAGAGCCGATTTTTTGCCAAGGGTGCGGTTTGTGTGGCTTGTATTGTGAACAGGCAGCTATACAAATGGAAGAGGCTCAAACTGGTCAGATCTACGAGGATCAAATTAAACAGGGAATCTTGGTGCATGCGCGCTTGTTTCCTGGAGAGGCTGGGAGTCGGTCCTTGGTGCATCGATTAAGGCAGATCGCAGAGCCTAAGGCATTGAATCTCCTAATTGATGGTCCACCAGGTATGGGAAGTCCTGTGATTGAATCATTAAAGGGTTGTCATTTGGCAATTGTTGTAATGGAACCAAGTTTGTCGGGTGTCTCAGATGGATTTCGATCTATAGAAATGGCAAAACAACTGGATATTCCAGTTTGTATAATAATTAATAAATGGAATTTGAATGAAAAGATTGAGCGAGAAATCGCAAGACGAGCGGAGTTGGAAGGTATTCTGATTGCAGGAATTATTCCTTTCGACCCAATTGTTTTCCAGGCATTGCGAGAAGCAAAGCCTGTAGTGGAGATGGAAGACTCTCCGGCAAATCGCGCGATTCGTGCGATATGGAAAAGGTTGCTGACAAAGCATACATAAATGTTCTCCTCGAAAAGCACGCCCTTGGACAAGGCGTGCTTTTTACCATAGTTGGATTCTTTTTTTACGTTGCTGGAAGTCTACAAGGCCCGAGAATCCAATCTCCTTCAATTTTGGGATCATTTGATCAAATCCTCGTGCGAGATCCTTGGAAGCATGAGCATCGCTTCCCAGGGTGATTAAGCGTCCTCCTAGTTGATAATATCGTTCAAGGAGTGCGAGGGAAGGAAAGGGAGCTTTACAGGCTTGAAAAATTCCGGAGGTATTGATTTCCAGGGCGATTTCACGCTCAATGAGCAGGTTAAATAATTGGTCGATCTGAGGGAAGAAAGGTTTAGAATCTAGTAAGGTCAGACCTTCATCGGCAATATATCGTTTGATGAGATCAAAATGTGCCAACACATCAAAATCACCAATTTCAATTGCAGCGGCTAGCGCCTCATAATAGGTTCGAATAACCTTTTCTTGATCTTCGTGTTTTCGAAGATAGGTTCGAAGGGTTCCGCAGTCCAAATCATGGGTACTTCCTATAACAAAATCCCAAGGGTAGTTTTTTACGAGTTTATTGGATTCCATAGGAAAGTTAGCGATCTCATCCAATTCAATTCCAATTCGTATGGTTAAATTTGCCGAAAATTTTTTTTGAAGTTTGGTCCAGACCCGAAAATAGTCTTCAGGATCGAAAAATCGAAAATTAGGGCTATAGGGTGCAAAAGAAAAGTGATCAGTAATGGCAATTTCATTGATTCCCAAAGAAATAGCTGCCTGGCAAATTTCTTGAGGCTGCGCTTTGGAATCAAAGGAAAAGTTTGAATGAATGTGAGTATCCAGCATCAGGTCCTCCTATAACTTTGATGGTTATATTGTAACAGAGTTTATTACGATTGACAGGAGAGCTTTCAGTGATCAGCATGTTAGTATGGATTCATAAAATTAGAATATCGATGAAAGGGTTGAAAGTGGGTAACAATCAAAGGTAAGGGAGTAAGAATAAGGGAGATTGATATGAAAACGTGTATTGCATATTATTCTAAAGTAGGAAATACAGAGATTGCAGCAAAATACCTAGCGGATAAGTTGGGTGCGAATATCATTAAGCTTGAGGATAAAACGAGCTATAAGGGTTTACTCGGTTTTATTAAGGGTGGTATGAATGCCTCAAAAGTAAAAACGGCAAAATTGGATCACTCCGTTTACGGCGAAATTGAAAGCTATGATCGGATCGTATTGGCAACACCTGTTTGGGCAGGAAGAACAACGCCAGCGATGAACGCAATTTTAGAAAACGTTGATTTTACGGATAAAGAGGTTTACGTGATGACGACTCAAGCCATGCCTGCGGCTAAGGATACTGAAGAACGGGTAAAGTTCTATCGGGAAAAAGTAGAAAGAAGGAAGGGGAAGTTCGTCGCATGTTTTTCTCTTCAAGGCTCGCCACCGGGAAAACCGCCAAGAAGCAAAGAAGATTTGGTTCGACAGGTCGATGAACTTGTAAATATTGAATAGATTTTTATAAGAATCAAATAAAAAAGCGCAACCCCATAATTTTCGGGATTGCGCTTTTTTCCATTCTATTTATTGATTCGGTCGGTTAAACCAACTAGATTGAAGCACTCTGCTTCGTTGCGAATTACCTTTTTAATTTGGTTGATCGCGTAACGACGTCCGTCAATTCCTAGAGCAGATAGGTTTTCAAAAAGTTCATTCAAGCCGTTTTTGATTGTTTCGTTGTTGTAGGTATAGTGTCCAGCCAATTCGGTGATGGTAAACATCAAGTCTTTGTCAGCTTTCAATTCTTCATTGGTCATTTGAAGTTGCTCGCCAACTAACCATTTTTTGAATCTTCCACCAGCAAGAACTTCATCTTGCAAAGTTGCATGCAAGCTAGAACGCTTTTTCAAACGACCGGCTTCAAATTCTCTTCTCTCTACTTCCATTAGGTTCAAGTAAGCACGAGTTTCAGCCGTTCCATAAGAAGGTGCAACGTTCATGGCAGTAATGCCAACTGCAGGATGTTGTAAAAGAATGGTATCGGGTAGGTAGTCTCCGTTATGTTCTTTCAAGCCTACGCCATATTTCTTGGCTAGATTAGAAAGTACCTTTGCATTTTCTGCAGAGAAATGTCCTACATTTTCAGTTAAACGAGTAAGGGTACCCGTTTGCCCAACGATAAAAGCTGGACGAGGAAGGCTTTCTGCATCCAAACGTTCTGTTAAGGTTTTGATAAAGCCTTCATATACTTCCGAAGAAGTCAATCCGCCATTGGTTTCTTCAGTGCCAACTTCATAGGCTACCTCGGGCAGGTTATTTTCTTTTCTAAAGGTTTCACAATATCGAATTAGGTCAATTGTGCGATCAAGTACGACATCAAGAGGAATCACTTTTCCTGTAATATACGGATCTTTAGTTGGATCAATATGCAGAAGATCAAAGCCGTTTAATAGATCCGCTTCATAAGATTGATGTGCTAGTTTCATTGCGTCTTGCTCTGGAAGGTGATCGTTGCGTTCTTTATCTCGTTGCCATGGTCCGCCATGATCGCGGCAAAGGAAATAGTCTCCTGTAAAATTCACTTCTTCAGCAATTCTTTTCAAGTCAGCTGCAAATCGTGCTTGATCCCAACCACAAACATATCCACCGCCAAGTTCGTCTAGGTCAACTTGATTTCGGCTAGCGATAAACATCAATGGGAAGCGATCCGCTTCAGCCAGTTCAAAGCATGCGGTGATCAATGATTCTGACATGGGTCCAATGCCCAGCATAGTGGCCTGATCTTTTTGATTTTGAAGTAAATAAGAGACATACGTTGTAAGATTGTTTTGATTCATGATGATTTCTCCTCTTTTGGCCATGACAAAGGCCGAAGCATATGCGTCGGCCATCCATCATTTATTTGTTTTTAGAATCGTAATGTTGTTGCAATTTTTTCATCAGTGCATTTGATTTTTTGATAGCATCGCCTACGGAAACACGGACAACCGTTTTCCCTTTAAAACGAGTTTCGTTTTTGATTTGCATATCTTTTGTTAAGACAACATAATCCGCAGAGGAAACATCCTCTTTTGTTAAAGCGTTTTCAATGCCAATGGATCCTTGTGTTTCAACTTTGATTTCAAATCCGGCTTCTTTTGCTGCCATTTCAATGGCTTCGGCAGCCATGTAGGTATGAGCGACACCTGAAGGACATGCAGTTACAGCTATAACTTTCATTTTGCCACTTCCTTTCTCTGGTTTTAAATTATTCGAAAGAGATATCTAATTCATCCATGTCGCCACCTGTTTCAGCAACTTCATCAGATACTTCTTTTTTCAAGAAGTTAACAACTAGGGCAGTCACGACAACACCAACAAGGGTTGCGAACATGTATCCTAGACGGTTTTCAACAACTGGCAATACAATCCAACCACCCCAAGGAGCATGGTTTGCAGCGCCTACTAGGAATGCTGTAACGGAACCGGCAGCACCACCTAATACAATTGCTGGAATTACACGAAGTGGATCGGCAGCGGCGAATGGAATCGCGCCTTCTGTGATTCCGATGAAGCCCATGATCAAAGCGGCTTTACCAGCTTCTCGTTCTTCTGTACGGTATTTCTTTGGTGCGATAAAAGTTGCAAGAGCCATTCCAAGTGGAGGTGTACAGATTGCAACACCTACAGCACCCATCAATTCTGGATGAGTTAAAATCAATCCTGAAGCGAAGAAGTATGCTGTTTTGTTAACTGGACCACCCATGTCAAAGGCCATCATAGATCCCAAGATAATTCCTAGAACAATCTTAGAAGATCCTTGCATAGAACCTAACCAGCCGTTCAAACCTTCCATTACATTTGCAATTGGCGTACCGATTACATATGTGATCAAAAGACCTACAGCCAAAGTACCTACTAGAGGAATAACGAAGATCGGCATTACTGATCGCATAACTGAAGGTACTTTAATTTTCTTCAAGTAGAAAACAACAATACCAGCAACTAGACCAGCAGCGATTCCGCCTAAGAAACCAGCGCCAACAGAGTTAGCTAGGTAGGCACCAATCATACCAGGTGCGATACCGGGACGGTCAACCATAGAAAATGCAATAAATCCACCAAGTACAGGTACAAATAGGGTTAAACCGGCAATACCAATATCGGACATTGCTTTCAGAATTCCAGTATCTGGAACGGCAGCTTTACCTGAGATCATGACGGCAAGTGCAAGTAATACACCACCAGCTACGACGAACGGGATCATGTACGATACACCTGTCATTAGATGTTGTCGCGTGTTTTTCATTAGTTCTTTCATTTTTAAGAAACCTCCTATCGGTTTTTAAGAATAATAACGTTTTCTTTCAAATCGGGCCCGGTGATTCAAAAAAAAATTTATGTTTCAGCGGCAGGCCAGAGAAAGGGGGAACCGGTTGATTCCCTTCTGGCATGCAGCTGTAACTAACGATAATTTAATTTTGCAGTGCAAGTTCAAAAATCTCGTTGAGT
Organism: Gottschalkiaceae bacterium SANA; assembly: GCA_036323355.1. GTDB lineage: Bacteria > Bacillota > Clostridia > Tissierellales > GPF-1 > GPF-1. Next base: position 534,661 of record AP028876.1, read on the forward strand.
TGACTTAAAATAGATGCTTCATCTTTTGACTCCATTAGTTCTTGTCGAAATTCTTCTTTCATTAAGCGACGCGAAAGAGCCGCAAGGATTTTAAGATGCGCGTTGGAAGCAGCAGCTTCGGGTACGGCGATCAAAAAAACCATATGTACAGGTTCCTCATCAAGTGATTCCCACTCAATGCCTTCTATGCTACGCCCGAATGCAACTGTTGGAACTTTTACTGCATCGGTTTTTCCATGAGGAATACCAACACCAAAACCAATGCCTGTTGTTGAAAGATCTTCGCGACGGAAAACTTCTTCTAGGTAGGCGTCGAAATCATTGAGGCGTTCGTCTTGATGGATTTGCTTGGCCAATTTTATGATGGCTGACTTTTTATCACCTGCTGATAGGGATAGATCAATTAGAGACTCATTAATAATTGCGTTCATGTTTTACTTCCTTTCCTGTAACGATTTGATAAATAGTATCGGAGTCTTTTGCTGTGCGAATCGCGTGGACAAGCGTTTTGTCACGGATCATAGCATAAAAGCGTTTGAAGAACTTTCTTACATAACGGCTGTCATCGAACTTAAATGCGAGCATAAAAAGGATATCAACAGATTCATCTCCCCAGGTAATCGGCTTGTCTAGTGTTAAGATTGCAACAGACGGTCGAGTTACAAAAGGTTGTTCTCCATGTGGAATGGCAATGCCGAATCCGATGGAGGTGTTGGTGATCTTCTCTCGTTCTAAACAGCTTTGTGCAAATCCTTTAATAACGGCACCTTGAGTTTCTAGAGCGTTTCCCAGAAAACGAATGGCTGTTTCTGAATCAGGCAAGGCGATCTGGGGGTAAATCAGTTCTTTTGAATAAAGTGCTGGGTGCGGTCCTTCGAGAGAATCGCTTTGAAAGTTTTTCGTTCCCGACACATTGTTGATGTATTTGCGTATATTTTGAATATCTCGATCGCTAACAAGAGGATTGATTAATACAACAGGTTTGTCATATCCCCGAAGTGGGATCGTTGAAATTATAATGTCGTAATTTAAACTTTTTATTTTGCTGACATCATTTACGGAGGTAATCTCGATGATTTTCAGGTCGGAAATCGAATGTTCCAAGCGAACAGCGGCAAGTTGAGCCGTTCCAATCCCACTAGAACAAACAATGACCGCACGGGTCAGGGTTTTCTTTCGTTCCAAGGCGGCACCGAAATGCATGGCCAGGTATGCGACTTCTTCCTCGGTTACCTTGATGCCATAATACTTTTCAAATAATACACTAGAGGACCATGCCGCCCCAAAAATGGAAGGATATTTTAGTTTAATCTCATCCAATAATGGATTCTTTAAGCGCAATCCGTATTTCAAGCGATTGATCGTTGGACGTAAATGCAAGATCAGCCCGGTAAGGAGTTGTTGATCGGAATGCAGATCCGTTGATAAAACGATCCCAACCAAGTTAATGATTTCTTTGGCTAAAACGCGAACATGATCATCAGATTTTTCAATAATATCTTCTGATTTGTCAATGGTAAATCCCTGTTGCATTTTAGAGCCTAATATATGGAGAGAAATATAGCCAACCTCTGCTTCTGGAATCTTGAGGTGGTAAATTTCTTCAACGCCTTTTGTAATTTTGCGTGCGATCTCATATTCCTTCTTTTGTTGGATTACCAGCAATTGATCACTTTCCATCTTAATATCTTTATTCTTTTTAATTCGTTCCATGCTGATGGCGATATGAATCAAAAGACAAGTGAAGGCATCTTCTGCTAAAGGAAATTCTGCATCTCGTTCTGCATTCTTTAGAATGGTTTCGATGCCATTAAGATCGGTATCTGGAAATAATTCTTTCAATTGTAGGTAATTGACATAGTCAATGCGACTATCTATCATTCCGTCGTTGATCTGTAAAATGTCTTCAAGATCTTGATCGGTTTTTAGAATGTCCAAAAGGTCGGCCATGGCATTACGAATTTGCTGTTCGTTTCCGTGAAGACTAACACCCTCTTTTTGTTTTCTCTTGAGAGTAATCTCGTAAGGTTTCAGCCAAGTCTCCACGTCTTCCAAATCGTTATACACAGTCACGCGGCTGACAAATAATTCATCAGCTAATTGTTGCATGGTTAGATGACTCTGTGTCAAAAGCAGTTTCTTAATTAAGAAGAACCTGCGATCCTCTGCACTGAATGGAGAGGTGTAAGAAGACGATTCTTTGATCAATCGATTGAGAAGGTTTTGACTCTTCGTATCGGTTTCCAACCAAACACCAATTCTCGGTTTTTTGAATAATTGAATGCCGGGATATTTTGATTGAAGAAATGCGTCTAAGTCATTGAGATCGTTTCGAATCGATCGATTGGAGACATCTAGGCGCATGGCGATCGTATTAATGGTTAAGGGCTTACTTTCCGTAGCGAGGATCTTTAAAATTTCACGACTCCGTTTGTTTTTTAAGGTTTTCATGAAACATCCTTTCTGCTTGGCCAATGAGGCAAAAACATACGATATGTTTCCTTGGCCTCATATTATCATGGATTAATTCCTTTTAAGTTCATACTACATACCGAAATAATGTGGCAAAACTATATTATTGCTCTAAAGAGTAGAAAAAATCCACCTTTGAGACAAGGTGGATTACAAAAAGTATATCATTTTGTTTTCACAATTTGCAAATGTGGCAAAACTTTTAGAATTTCCGCATTGTTTGCGAAGTTGGTCCCCTCTTTCGTTACAGCAATGACTGAAGCAGCTGCGGCTATTTGAATGCATTCTGTAAGAGCTAATCCCTTTTCTTGTCCATAAACATAACCAGAAACCATGGAATCGCCAGCACCAACAGTACTTAGAACCGTTACGCGAGGGACCTTAACGTGAAACATCTGTTGGGCATCAATAAAGAGAGAGCCCTCTGCACCCAGGGAAACACAGATTCGTTCGATTCCCTTTTTTAACATTGGGGTGACAGCTTCTTGAATTTCCTTATGGGTAGAAAGTGATCGTCCAATCAGGGATTCCAGTTCCTCTAGGTTTGGTTTGATAAAATTTGGAACCGCATCGGGGTTGGCCTTCAGCAGCTGACCGTTAATATCCAAGGCAACTTTGGCTCCTCGGGATTTTGCCTCTTTCACGAGCCTTGTGTAGAAATTAGCAGGCACGCCTTTGGGGAGAGATCCGGCAATTACCACCCACATTCCTTCCTTCAAATGGTCGGTATAGTCTGAAAGAAAGCGGTTTAAGTCATCTTCAGAAAGGGTGGGTCCCTCTTCATTTAGGTCTGTGGTTGCTCCTGTATCTAGAGAAACCAGTTTTTGATTGGTTCTGGTTTTGCCTTCAATAAAAACAAAGTGAGTAGAGATTCCCTTTTTTTGGCATTGGGCTTCGATCCATTTCCCTTCATCGCCGGCCAAAAAGCCCATGGCCAGGGTTTCTTCTCCATTAATCTGCATAAAGCGGGAAACGTTGATTCCTTTGCCGCCGGGATCTTGTACCTGACTCTCAACGAGATTGACTTGACCGGGCCGAAACTGATTGATGTAGATGGTCCGATCAATGGCAGGGTTCAAGGTAACTGTCAGAATCATACTTACCCCTCCTGATTGACCAGGGAGAGAATCTCCTTGTCAAGTTTTGCCACATTGGGCTGATAGGTTTTCAGTAATTGGCAATCGCCGCTGATTTCATAAGCACCTAAGGCAGCTGGAATTAAAACACTGTCGCCAAATTGAAAGGGTACAGTCATTTTATCAGTCGTGATGACACCTTGACCTTCGACACAAGAGAAGATATGGAATCGCTCGGGGTCGCTCTCTCCTTCATAGTAGGAATGGATACTTATGTGTTCCAAGGAAAAGTTGCGATCATAGCAATAGTAAGTATGGGTGTAGGTTTCTTGTTGGTTTTTTAATCCCTTGATCAAGTTGCCTTCCAATTCCAGATTTGTTACAGCTAGGGCTTTTTCGATATGGAGTTCTCTGCCACGTCCATAATCATAGACGCGATAGGTGGTGTCAGAATTCTGGTTAATCTCGGCAACCAGGACATCGGGGCCGATCGCATGAATGGTTCCAGTGCTGACATAGACCACATCGCCTTTTTTTACGGGGATTTTATGGAGATACTCGTCAAATCGGTTTTCTTCAATGGCTTGACGGAATTGTGCTTCGCTGCAATTGTTTAAGCCAACGTATAAGCAGGCTTGGTCGGAATAGGTATCAACGACATACCAGGCTTCTGTCTTTCCCATATCGCCTTCGTGCTCCATAGCGTAGGCATCATCGGGATGAACCTGTACGGAAAGAGATTGACTGGTGGCAAGTTGTTTATAAAGAAGTGGGAACCACTTCGGTGGAATTTCAGTACCGAGAAACCCTTTGGCATCCAGTTCGATTAGTTCCTGCAGGCTTTTGCCCGTCAAAGATCCATTAGAAACGATACTCATGCCGTTTTGATGGTTGCAGACATCCCAGGATTCTCCGATCAACCCTTGGGGCACATCGGAACGAAAGTCAGAATAATGGGTGCAACCCCATGGCTTTTCTTTATAAACGGGTGTAAAAGTTAAGGGATAATACATGTCGTTCCTCCTTATAGGGAATAATGGAAAGCGGCTAGTTCCTTGCTGATACTTTCTTCCGTGGGAAGAATGGAAATGCCGGCTGCTTTTGTTTGAGAATAATCTAGACGAAGATCGCGTGGATGATTTTTAAATTTTTCGCTTGCGCAAAGAATGGTTTCATCAATGACTTCTTCGCTGATATTGATTTCTTTAAGAATCAGGCGAGCCGTTTCATAACGACTCATGGTGTTTTCACTGCCGAAGTGATAGATGTTCGCTGGAAGCGCAAAGATAGAATCAAATTGATCGATCAAGTCATAGGCACAAGTAACTCCCCTGAATTCATTGGGAGATGCTTGGGTTGGTTGATGGCGAAGCGCTGCCGAGAAAACATCCCAAAAGAGGGTATAGCCGTTAGGAAGGTTTCGTTCCGGCAAGCCGAATAGCCAGCTGAGACGTAAAATTACGGCGTCGGCTTCTAGGGCCTGAATGGCTTTTTCTGCCGCATACTTGGTTTGGCCATAGACGGTATCAGGAACCGGTACGGTATCTACTGTGTAGGGTCCCGCTTCTTTGTTGCCATTGAATACTTGCTCCGTACTAAAAAATAAAAGCTTTGCGCCGTGTTTCTTGCATTCTTTTGCAATATGCGCTGCGGCTTCGGTGTTGACGCGATAGGCCAGGTCGGGATGATCTTCGCAGACCTGAGTCATGGCAATGGCTGCCGCATGGATGACATGGGTCGGTTGAAAGTTGTCAAAGGTTTGGCTGACAGCTTGGTGATCCGTAATATCTAGTTGTTCTCGATCAAGGCTTAAGATCTCCCATTGATCTTGATAGGTTTTTGTGGTGCGGGACATTAAAAATCCTTTCCCGCCGGTAATGAGTACTTTTTTCATGATGCCTCCTTAGAGTAGATGGATCGGATATTCTGCGATGCGTGCTTGAATCTCCGACTCCAAAGGTTTTTCACTGATAATGTAATCGAAATCCTTTAGGTTTGCAAATTGATACAATCCAGATGAGTGAAATTTCTTTGTTTCCACCAAAAGAATTTTCTGATGAGCAATCGACATTAAAACGCGTTTGGTGTTTCCGTCATCAATATTGTAGGTCATGATACCTAAGTCGGCTGGAATCCCGCAGGTAGACATAAAGATCTTGTTCACTCGAATACGAGTCAGATTTTCCATGGTTTCTGTCCCAGTGAAACCGCCTTCATCCTGGTTGTAAACACCGCCGGGGCAAACCATGCGCAGATGTGGATTGCGACAGAGTCTGTAGAGAATTTCCAGGTCGTTGGTGACGACCGTAAGGGGATGCTTGTAAGCCACCAATTCTTCTGCCAAGGCAAGAGTGGTGGAAGAGATGTCAAGAAAGATCACATCTTTGGGTTCAATGAGCGCCATGGCTTTTTTCGCAATCTGATGCTGCCCCAAAGACAGGGTTGAACGTCGCGCATCGATAGGCTGAATTTCAACAGGCAGGGTTTTTAAAATTCCACCGCCATAGGTTCGTTCTAGGATGCCTTCCTTTTCAAGGGCTTGAAGGTCTTTTCGAATGGCATCTTCCGACATGCCGAACTGTTGGCTTAGGTCTTTAACACGAACCCGGCCTTCTTGTTTTAAAATTTGTATAATTTGAGACATGCGTTCTTGAGGAAACATTTTCCACCTCGATTATTGTTTTTTATTGTTTTATGATTTTATTATATAGAAGCTGAAAGTGGGTTGCAAGGCGATTATCCAAATATATAGTCAATGTTTGAACGCATTAATCAGGAAAAAATTGAAGAATTTGCAGGTGGAAGAGGAATCAACTATAATAAATGCGAGAAAGTAATAAAGAACAATAAGAGGAGGATCGTGGAGATGAATCGATTTCAAAAAATGAAACAATCGCTTCTTGGCGTTCAACGGCAGATTTCCATTGAGCGGGCAAGGTATTATACAGAAAGCCATCGCCAAACGGTGGGGGAATCTACAATTATACGTCGCGCCAAGGCAACTGCGCATATTTTGGACTCTGTTGAGATTTCTTTGCGGGATGGAGAGATACTAGCAGGAAACCGAACGGTAAAGCCACGAAGTGGGATTTTATCTCCAGAGATGAGTCCCTATTGGATTTATGAGGAGCGAAATACCCTCGGCTCACGGCCGCAAGATCCCTTTGTTTTTCTAGATGCAGATTTGAAAGAATTTGAAGAAAAAATATATCCTTATTGGAAGGGTCGCAGTTTGAAGGATGAAATTGAGGGTCTGATTCCTACAAATGTGCAGGCAGCGCGGGATACAAAAATAGTAAAACTGAACCAAACAGATAAGGGACAAGGTCATATTATTCCAGATTTTGAACGGAGCATGAAGTTGGGAATCGTTGGATTGCTAGAAGAGGTGGAAGGACAGTCGCCTCAAACGGAGACCCATCAAGCCATGTCGATTACCTTGCGAGCCACCTCTCGTCATATCCTTCGTTACGGTGAATGGATTGAAAGGGAGAAGATTGAAGAGTCGGATCCAAAACGTGCAGAAGAGTTGGAAGAACTCCGTCATATGGTTGTAAGAATGGCCACCGAAGCGCCGCAATCCTTTTACGAAGCGGTACAATTGTTTTGGTTTCTCAATCTTGCTCTTCAATATGAGTCAAATGCTTCAAGTATTTCTTGTGGTCGCTTTGATCAGTATATGTTTCCCTTTTTACAGCGAGACTTGAAAAAGGGAATTCCAGAATGTGAATTGAAAGATATTTTGAGAATGCTTTGGATCAAAATGAATGACGTGGTTCTACTTCGAAGCCAGGAAAGCGCAAAATATTTTGCCGGATTTCCAACAGGGTACACGATTATCCTTGGCGGTGTGGACACAGAGGGCTGCAATGCGGTCAATCTCTTGTCGGAGTGGATTTTAGATACTTATGCGGACATTAAGTTGCCGCAGCCCAATCTGGGTGTGCGTGTCAATGAACGGACACCAGACCGTTTCTTTAAGAAAACGGTAGAGACCATTCGGTTAGGGACTGGAATTCCTCAGGTCTTTAACGATGAGGTAATTATTCCCGGATTTTTAAATCGTGGCATTTCGCTATCCGATGCACGAGATTATGCCGTCGTCGGCTGCGTAGAATTAAGTCTGCCGGGAAAACTATACGGATTACATGATATTGCCCTTTTCAACCTAGTCAAGGTTTTAGAAGTTGTTTTACATGAGCAGTCATCCAAAATCACCTCCTATCGGTGTTTGGTTGATACCATCAAGGCCACCATCAGCGAATATGTACAAAGAATGGTGGAAGGATCGAATGTAGTGGACGGAGCCCACGCGAAATTCGCGCCGATTCCACTGCTTTCCTCCTTGATGGAAGAATGTGTGGAAACCAGCAAAGATGTAACGGCGGGAGGCATGAAATACAATTTTTCAGGCGTTCAGGGGATCGGAACAGCGAACCTAAGTGACGCCTTGTACGCGATTAAGCAGGTGGTTTATGAAGAAAAACAGATGAGTCTTGAGGATTTGAGTCGAATTCTAGCCTCGGATTACGAAGACGAAGAAATCTTCCGTCATCGATTGATCCATCGCTACAAGAAATTCGGAAACGATCAGGAAGAGGTTGATATCATTGGCGCTGACATGCTGCGTTTCTATTGTGAAGAAGTCGTAAAATATAAAAACAGTCGCGGTGGTCATTTTATGCCGGGATCCTATACGGTTTCCGCCCATGTGCCTTTGGGTCAAGCGGTAGGGGCGACGCCAGACGGTCGAAAAGCAAGGGAGCAACTGGCAGACGGCGGTCTTTCGCCCATGGTCGGTCGGGACAAAGAGGGACCAACAGCGGTATTGAAGTCAGTATCAAGACTGGATCATGTACTCTTAACCAATGGATCATTGTTGAATGTGAAATTTCATCCAGCAACCCTAGAAGGAGAAGCGGGTATTCGACGAATGGTGGGGTATTTAAAGGCGTATATGCGGCTGAAAATTCAACATATCCAGTTTAATATTGTTTCTGCCGAAACGCTGAGGGATGCCCAGGCGCATCCGGAGCGATATTCGGATCTGGTGATTCGAGTTGCTGGATATTCCGCGATCTTTGTTGAGTTGAACAAGCGGATTCAAGAGGATATTATTGCACGGACTGAACATCAATTATAAGGATGATGAGATGGAAAAAGCGTTGATAATGAATGTACAAAAATTCAGTCTCCATGATGGTGGTGGGATTCGCACCTTGATTTTTTTAAAGGGATGTGCGCTTCACTGTCCTTGGTGTGCCAATCCGGAAAGTCAGAATCGCGAGATTGAAGTCATGCGTAAGCCGAGTCTTTGCATCCAATGCAGCGCGCCTAGTTGTAAGGCATGTACCCAGGCACCAGAGCATTGTCCAACAGGGGCTATGTGCGAGATTGGAGAGTGGATGGATGTCGATCAGCTTGTAGAGATTGCGAAAAAAGATGCGATCTTTTATGATGCAACAGGAGGTGGGGTTACCTTTTCAGGGGGAGAACCCATGGAATGGGCTGCGTTTTTAAAAGAGTCCATACCCAAGCTGAAAGAAGAGGGACTGCATGTGGCAGTGGAAACATGCGGCGCCGGACCTCTGGAAGCCTATCAAGTCTTGGCGCAGCAAGTGGATCTTTGGCTTTTTGACTTGAAGATGGCAGATAATGAATTGTCAAAAAAAATTCTGGGCGCATCTTTTGATGCCCTATTTGAGCGGATGACGGTTTTGAAGGAAGCAGGGGCTCGGGTGATTGTCAGAATTCCCCTGATACCGAAATACACGTCAACGGAAAAGAATTTGATGACCTTGGCGAAGCGGGTACAGGAAGCGGGGATTGGCGAGGTTCATCTTCTGCCTTTTCATCAGTATGGCGAAGGCAAATACCAAGCATTAAATCGCACTTATGAATTCGCGGGTATGGCGCCTATGAAAGACGAGGAAGCCGAAGAGTGTGCGGAATACTTCCGGAGTCGTGGAATTCGGGTGCAAATCGGTGGATAATGGAGTACAATTAGAATAAAGATAATAGTTGCGATCTATATCGCAACCTTCCAAGACTGATGACAGAAGACGAAGCAGAATGCTTCGTCTTTTTTGAATGAAGGGAGAAGAGATGGGAATTCTATTAATTGTACCGGTTTTGATTTTACGCTATGGATGGATGAGAATCTTGAATCCTCAGCTATTGCCATATGCAGCGATTTTCCCTCATGGAGAAGGTCGCGATGAATGGAAGACGAAACTCAATGCTTGGATTGTGAATGGAATTATTTTCAGTCCCATTCTAACGCGCATACAAGGTTCTTTTTTTGGATGGTTGATCTATGGGGCGGGTTTGCTTGTTATTGGCGTAGCCGTTTCTGGATTTTCAAAACGCAATTCAGTTGGGTTTTGCGATCAGGGGATCTACCGGCGATCGAGAAATCCCATGTATCTGGGTTATGTGCTGGCCTTTTTAGGAACCGGTCTTTTAATTCAGGCCTGGTTTTATTGGATTTTCTTTATTCCTTTTGTACTAACGCTTCCTGCTGTGATTGAGGCTGAAGAGCAATGGTGCCTGCGGGAATACGGTGCATCCTATCAGGCCTATATGGCTCACGTGTCACGCTATTGGGGAAGAAGTTGAAGAAAGTCCAAGGGCGACTTAGCCAGGAATACGGCCGGATCAACATATGCGCCATTCACATAGATACAAAAATGCAGGTGCGGCCCCGTTGAAAAACCGGTACTTCCTACAGTGCCGAGGATTTCACCTTGTTGAACCAGTTCGCCGGCTTCAACCGCCAGACTGTCCATATGGTAATACTGGCTGAAGATGCCCAGGCCGTGTTCCAATACAATGGTATTGCCGGTCATAATCAGTTCACCGGCGAATCGAACCTTACCAGTTTGGGTCGCGATGAGTTCTGTTCCCGTTGGTGCGGCTAAGTCGTAGCCGGAATGGCGGGATCCGCTAGGGACACCGTTTATGGTGCGACCCTGGCCGTATTCCGTTGTCCTTCGTCCATCCAAGGGAAGGACAAAGGCGGAATCAAAGAGGGGCATGGGTTCTGTTATATTGCGGGATGCCATTAGCATCTCATGGAACTCTGCGTAGGAATTGTCGTTTCTTGTGGCTTTATTTACTTCTGGGTCGACAATCAAGGGTTGCATAATGAATTCTCGAGGCGTAACGGTAATGGGAATTGTGATGCTTTGTTCATTTTGAGCGGTGAGCGTTAGTTGATAGTTTCCATCTTGGGTGCTAGAAGGAATGGGGTATAAAAGCACAGCAAGATCATCTTGCAGAAACCATTGCGGGTTCGAATCAAACCAATTACCCGAAGCTGTCAACGTTTGTCCATGATCCAAGTGATTGGCGCGAATCATGATCAATTCTCCAGGCGCAAATTGAGTCCCATTGCTTTGAAATTCAACGGTTCTGCGTGGTGCGACTAGAAAGCGAGTTTCCAGAGCTGCCGTTTGATCGGGGTAAAGAAGGGTGATTGTTACTTCTGTTATTCCATCCTGACTAGGAAGGGGCAAGGTCGAATTATTTTTAACGGTCGATTGCCAAAGCCTACTTCCCTTATGTGAATAAGTTACCTCGATGGATGCAGGCTCTGGTGAAATAGAGAGGGATTCAGAAAAAGAATCGGGATCGATCCAAGGGCGGGTTTCTGAAGAAAGGACATAAGGAGTACGCCCAAAGCAAATCGTTGGATGAATGGGTTCTGTAGTTGGGCGTGGCTCTGGTGCACGGTAGGTGTTCCAAGAGCTAGCGAACCAAGCGCTGCCGATTAGAAAAAATAAAAGAATTGTTAGAAATCCTCGTTTCATGGTGTTTTCTCCTTCTACTGGTTATAATATCCATATGAGGACTAGGTAAACGGAGGACAAGATGAAAAATCGATTATCAAAATCATTTATCCGGTATTTCTTTTTTATTTTCATCATTCTATTTTTACTTTCAGGGATTCGTTATCGACAAGAAAGCAAGGAGATGAGTGAACATATTGATGAAGATGTGGAAAACTATTTCCAACTTATTGAAAATAGAATGAGGATAACATATGAGGATCGGATTCGAGATCTGGTTTATACCCGAGAATTGACGGAGTCATTATTGGCTGAGGAGGTAAGTCCTCAGCAGATTTCCAGATTTTATTATGAATTGTCCAAGTCAAAAGAATTATATGATCAAATCCGATATTTAGATGATGAAGGGCACGAACAGATTCGAATTAATTTTGAAGCTGGAAACCCAAGAATTGTCATGGAAGATGAACTTCAAGATAAATCACAGCGCTATTATTTTATAGAATCAGCTAAACTGAAACAAGATGAGATTTATATGTCGCTACTAGACCTGAATGTTGAAAATGGAAAAGTAGAATGGCCGGTAAAACCCATGATCCGAATGGGCATGCGTGTGGAAGATGCACAAGGAAGTCCAATTGGGGTTGTAATTTTGAATTACCTAGCTGAAAATTGGATACAGACCGAGTCGCAAATCTTATCTACAGCAGATGGCCATATGATTGAGTTTCAGACCTTGCAGATCGTCAATGAAGAGGGCTATTATTTGCAACATGAGAATGATGAGTATGAATGGGGATTCATGATAGCAGAAAGAGAAGAAGCAAATTTTGCGAGGAAATTTCCTTTGCTTTGGGAGCAAAGAGAACATGGAAACCTAGTGAATATAGAAGATAAGCAGGGCGTGGTGTATCTAAAGAGGATTGCAGCACTTGTTCCAGAGGGAGCCTATCAAGCGGAGCCTTATAAGTTGGGGTATTTGGCTTATCAGTTTCCCAAAAAATTATATGATGGATATTTTGTAGAAATTAAACAGGAATGGGCGAGTTTGATAGGCTTATCGATTTTCTTTGCGCTATTGACGGCATTTTTTTTAGAAGCCTCAGTAAAGTCACGCAAAGAAAAGTTGAATATGCTGCACCAGCTAGCTAATCGTGATGAATTGACAGGTCTTTTAAATAAGTCGGGTTTTTTAGCAAAGGTACCGAGTGAAAGAAAACGTTGGAATGATGGTGTTTTAGCCATTGGATATTTCGATATTGATGATTTCAAGACAATTAATGACACCTATGGTCATGCGGTGGGTGATGAGGTATTGATTGAGGTGGGAAAAAGGTTGCAAGAAGTATTGCGGGAGCGAGATCTGCCAGCGCGTATTCACGGCGATGAGTTTAATATGCTCTTAAAACTAAGAAAGAAGATTGACGCCAAAGTCGTTGCCCGTCGTTTGATCAATCGGATGAAGGATCCGATTGAAACTTCAGTTGATCAGATTCATGTGACGGTATCACTGGGCATCGCTTTTATCCAAGAAGGCCAATCTTTTGAAGAGGTGGCAGAACGTGCGGATCGACTGATGTATGATGTGAAACGGTCAGGTAAGTCAGATTATCGCATTGAAGGGCTTGCGTCTGAGACTGAATCATGATAGAATCCGTATAATCTAGATGAAGATAAAGATGGTTTGACTTGAACAAGGTGAAAGGCAAAATTCATCAGAGAAAATTAAATATCCTGGATGAAGGGAGCGGAAGCAGATGTGTGACCGCTTGTGGACAGAACTCTGGAGAGACTCGGGTGGTTGCACTACCCAAGGAGCACCGAAGTGGAAAGCCGAAAGGCGAAACTCTCAGGTAAAAGGACAGGGCGCAGAAGAGGAAATCTTTCCGCGCTTATTAGCGCGGTTTTTTGTTTATATAAGGGAGGAAAAAGACATGAAAGCAATTGTAACGGTAATTGGAGAAGATCAGGTAGGCATTATCGCGGATGTAACAACAAGCTTGGCCAAGCAACAAGTCAATGTGTTGGATATCAGCCAGACGATTATGCAGCAATTTTTTACCATGATGATGCTGGTGGATGTGAGCCATGCAGTGATCAGTTTTGAAGATGTGCAAAAAGAACTCAAAGCGGTCGGTGAAAAAATGAATGTATCGATTCAGATCCAGAACGAAGAGATCTATCACGCGATGCATAGACTATAAGGGAGCGTACAATGATTGATTCGAAAAGTATATTTGAAACTAATCAAATGATTGAAAAAGAGAAGTTGGATATCCGAACAATTACCATGGGCATTTCTCTTTTAGACTGTATTTCTTCTAGCCAGGAAGAAACCAGAGAAAAGGTCTATAACAAGATTGTGGATTCTGCCAAGGATTTGGTTGAAACGGCTCGTCAGATCGAAATCGAATACGGTGTGCCGATTATTAATACGAGAATTTCCATTACTCCAGTTGCCATGTTGGTACAAAATGGAACCGTTGCCGATGCGGTGGAAATGGCAAAGACATTGGATCGCGCCGCAGTAACCGTGGGCGTAAACTTTATTGGCGGATTTTCCGCTTTGGTACAAAAGGGATTTACCAAAGGTGACCGAAACTTGATTGCTGCCATTCCTCAAGCCTTGGATGTAACGGAGAGGGTCTGTTCTTCCGTGAATGTAGGGGATACGCGATCGGGCATTAATATGGATGCAGTGAAATGGATGGGTGAAATTATTCAGGAAACAGCAAAACGAACAGCAGATCGAGACGGGATTGGCTGTGCCAAACTGGTTGTATTCGCCAATGCGGTAGAGGATAATCCTTTTATGGCAGGTGCCTTTCACGGTGTTGGGGAAGCGGAAAAGGTGATTCATGTAGGGATCAGTGGTCCCGGTGTGATCAAATGTGCCCTGGAAAAGGTCAAGGGTCAACCCATGGACGAGGTGGCACAAACCATTAAAAAGATGGCCTTTAAGATCACAAGAGCCGGGCAATTGGTTGCCAATGAAGCGGCGAAACGCTTGGGTGTTCCATTTGGCATTATTGATCTTTCCTTGGCGCCGACTCCAGCAGTAGGCGATAGTGTAGCCCGTATTCTGGAAGAGATTGGTCTTGAAATGGTAGGAACCCACGGTACGACCATGGCACTTGCTATGCTGAATGATGCCGTGAAAAAAGGTGGCATTATGGCATCCTCTCATGTGGGAGGATTGTCGGGCGCATTTATTCCGGTCAGTGAAGATGAAGGCATGATCGCTGCAGTCAAAGCAGGAGCGATTAATATTGAAAAGCTGGAAGCCATGACCTGTGTATGTTCTGTTGGTCTTGATATGATTGCTGTTCCGGGGGATACCCCAGCAACTACCCTTGCCGCCATGATTGCGGATGAGGCGGCCATCGGAGTCATCAATCACAAGACAACAGCAGTGCGGGTAATTCCTGTGTTTGGTAAGGCTGTTGGTGATGAGGTTCACTTCGGTGGATTGTTGGGAAGCGCACCAATCATGAAGGTCAACAAATTCAGCTCTGCAGACTTGATTAATCGGGGCGGACGTATGCCGGCACCCGTGCACAGTTTTAAAAACTAGAGGCGATTGCCTCAAGAGGTGATTGCCTCAAAATGTAGTTACTTCTTTAGGCCCGAAGGTGTTCGAACATGAATACTTTTGGGTTTTTTTATATCCATATATCAAAGAAGCTTTCTTTTATAGGCAGTGGACTCATGATAGAATAAGTGACGTAGAAAGCAGATTGAATTGAATAATGTAAAAATGGAGTGAATGATGAGTAAACGATTGATATTGGCGGAGAAACCCTCCGTTGGAAAAGAGATAGCACGCGTATTGGCCTGCAAGAAGCCTATTCATGGTGGATTGGAAGGCGATGACGCCATCGTGACCTGGGCGTTTGGACATTTAGTGACCCTGGCAGGGCCAGAAAAGTATGACGAAAAGTACAAGCATTGGAAGATGAGCGATTTGCCCATGTTACCGACGCCCCTAAAACTTGAACTAATTCCCCAGGGCAAGAAACAATTCTTTGAAATTAAGAAGATGCTGACTCGTTCCGATGTGACAGAAGTGGTCATTGCAACAGATGCGGGCCGGGAAGGGGAGCTAGTTGCTCGATGGATCTTGAAGCTGGCTGGGTGTAAAAAACCGATGCAGCGCTTGTGGATCTCGTCTCAGACTGATAAGGCAATTACGGACGGATTTAAGAATCTAAAACCTGCGAGGAATTACGATTCCTTGTATGAAGCAGCTCAAGCTCGATCCGAGGCTGACTGGTATCTGGGATTGAATATAACCCGCGCTTTAACCTGTAAATACAATGCGCAATTGTCTGCTGGTCGGGTGCAAACCCCAACCTTGTATATGGTGGTGGCAAAGGAAGAGGAAATTCAAGCCTTTCAAAGCCGTCCTTTCTGGCGTTTAACGGGGAGCCATAAGGGGGTAACTTATACCTCTGCCCATTCTCATCAAGTATTTAATCAAGAGGAAGCCAAAAAACGATTGGCGGCAGGGAAAGAGGAGACCGCGGTGGTTAAGGTCATCGAGGTCAAACAAAAGGAAATTCCTGCACCGCAATTATATGATTTGACGAGCCTGCAGATTGATGCAAATCGTCGATACGGCATGGGGGCAAAACAAACCCTGAGGTCTCTTCAGGTTTTATATGAGCGTCATAAGTTGGTCTCTTATCCAAGAACGGATTCGAGGGTGTTGACCAGTGACTTGGTCGCAACCCTGCCAGAACGATTGGAAGCCTTGATGGGTGGAACCATGAAAAAGGAAGCCTATCAACGGTTGAAAAAAGGGGTGCAGGTGACCAAGCGCTTGGTTAATGATAAGCTGGTTTCCGATCACCACGCTTTGATTCCAACGGAGGAGTCTGTTTTTCTTTCAGATCTATCTAAGGATGAGCGGCGCATCTATGATTTGATTGTGGTTCGATTTTTAGAGGCGATTGCGGAACCGGCTAAAATAGAAACCTTCAAGGTAAAAGTGGGCCTTGGGGCAGAGATCTTTTCAGCAACCACAACGAAGAGTGTGAGCCCGGGCTGGAAAGCTATAGCGGGAGAGCTGCAATCGGATAATCTGCCGAAGGTGAAAGAGGGCGAGGTCCTTGAACACTTTAGTCTTCGCCTTAAGGAAGAACGTACCCAGCCGCCAGAGCGATATACCGAAGCGACCTTGCTTCGAGATATGGAAAATCCCAAGCGATTTGTCAAAGAGGAAGCGATGAAAATGACTCTGGATCAAACTGGGGGGATTGGTACCGTGGCAACACGGGCTGATATCTTGGAGAAGCTCTATGCAGTTGGATATTTTGAAGAAAAACAGGGACATATTTTTCCAACGTCAAAGGGAAAACAACTCATTGAGTTGGTACCGGAGATGGTGAAATCCCCTGCGCTTACAGCAAAGTGGGAAGGCGAGTTCAATCAAATTCAACACCAGATGCGCAAGCGACAGTCCTTTATCGGTGAGATTAAAGAAAAAACGAAGGAATTGGTTCAGGGAATCGAGCGGTCGGAGGCAATTTATCGCCATGACAATCAGACAAATACCCCTTGCCCGGACTGTGGAAAACGACTGTTACGTGTGAAGAATAAGAATGGAGAACGATTGGTTTGCCCGGATCGGGAGTGTGGATACAAAAAGAATGTTTCGAAAGTAACCAATGCAAGATGCCCGGAATGCCATAAGAAGTTGATCATGATGGGGGAAGGCGATCAAAAGTTCTTCAAATGTAATACCTGTGGGTTCAGGGAAAGTCTGAAGTCTTGGGAAAAGAAAAATGCAAAGAAAAAACAGCAGATGAATAAGCGAGAAGCAAGCAAATATATTCAGAAGATGAAGAAGCAAAAGGAAGAACCGATGAATAACGCATTGGCTGATGCTTTGAAGAATTTCAAATTTGATGAATAAAGATCAGTAAATAAAAACGCCTCACCAATATTTTTTGGTGAGGCGTTTGGCTTATTCTAGTTCGTTTAAAATGGTATGCCCAATGGTATTATTCGGCATGGCAACATTGAAGTTATCGGCGATGGTCGCACCGATTACTGCAAAGGTGCTCTGTGCTTTAATCTCTTTTCCTTCAGCCATGGATGGTGAATAGGCAAGGAAAGGAACATATTCTCGTGTATGGTCGCTTCCTTCATAGGTTGGATCATTACCATGATCGGCTGTGATAATTAACAAATCATCTTGGCCTAAAACTTCCAGAAGAAGTCCCAGTTTCTCGTCGAAGCGCTCTAATTCCTCTGCGTAGCCAACCGGATTGCGTCGGTGTCCCCAAAGGGCGTCGAAATCTACAAGGTTGGTGAAACAAAGACCGGTAAAATCACGCTTGGCAATTTCGATGGTTTGTTCCATGCCGTGTACCGAACTCTTTGAACGGTTTGATTCTGTAATGCCCTCGTCGCAGAAGATATCCGAGATCTTGCCGACGGAGATTACATCGAAGTTTTCCGCTTTCAGTGCATCCAAGGCTGTTTTGCTGTATGGTTTTAGTGCATAATCGTGTCGATTGCTGGTTCGTTTGAACTCGCCGATCTTGTTACCCAAGTACGGGCGGGCAATAATTCTACCGACACGCCATTCTTCCTTCATGGTCAATTCACGGGCAATCTCACAGCAACGGTATAGTTCATCCAGTCCAAAGGATTCTTCGTGCCCACAGATTTGCAAGACGGAATCAGCAGAGGTATAGACGATCATATTGCCTGTTGCAATTTCCTCTTCGGCAAATTCATCTAAAATGACCGTGCCGCTTGAGCTTTTGTTTCCGATGACTTTGTGTCCCGTTCTTTTTTCCAATTCATCAATTAATTCTTTTGGGAATCCAGTCTCCGTAAATGTTTG
Source organism: Gottschalkiaceae bacterium SANA (assembly GCA_036323355.1). Classification (GTDB taxonomy): domain Bacteria; phylum Bacillota; class Clostridia; order Tissierellales; family GPF-1; genus GPF-1. The sequence continues at coordinate 552,855 of AP028876.1, forward strand.
AAAGGGAGTTGTAATATGCAAGCCCATCATTTCCCAGTGACCCGTCATTGTATCTTTACCAGTACTCATTTCCGCTAGTTTTGTGTAGACTGCCATGGGTCTTTCTACAGGTGTTACTTGTTTCATGGAGCAAAGATTTCCGAGTCCCAGTTTTTGAAGATTGGGAATCTTGAACGTGTCAACACTATCTGCGATATGGGCCAGTGTGTTGACACCGTGGTCGCCGTATTGTTCCGAGTCAGGCAAAGCGCCAATACCCAAAGAGTCAATTACGACCGTAAATACGCGTTTGTATTTTTTCGTTTCCATCTATTATAATCCTCCGAGTTTTATTTTAATTCTGTTATTTCTATCATAGCAAAAAGTAAGGCATTAAAACATGTCTCTTGGCATCTTTCTAAAATTTAGGGACCGTGGTCACTCTTGTCTTGTGTAAAGGATTGCTATCGTTTATACTACTTTCATTAGAGGAAAGAAATGGAGTAATGGATGGATAATAAACCAAAAGCAGTCTTATATATGTTGATCTCCGCCTGTGCCTTTGCTGTCATGGGGGCAATGGTGAAATTATCGGGGAATGTGCCCGTATTTGAAAAAGTGTTTTTTCGTAATTTGGTCAGCTTGATGATGGCGTATATAATGATCAAAAACAGCCAATCTTCCTTTTGGGGCAAACGAGAGAATCGGAAATTATTGTTAGCAAGAGCAAGTCTAGGTTTGCTTGGGGTTGTCTTGTATTTCTATGCCATTAGCAATTTAATTTTGGCAGATTCCGCCATGCTAAACAAGCTGTCGCCTTTCTTTGTTACACTCTTTGCGGCCTTGTTCTTGAAGGAAAAGTTATCGGCTATTCAGATTCCTGCCTTGATTGTGGTTTTCTTCGGTGCGATGTTGATTATCAAACCGCAATTTGATTTGTCGATTCTACCTGCCATGGCAGGTGCGGCCTCAGCCATGACAGCAGGCGCGGCCTATACACTCGTGCGCTACTTAAAGGATCGAGAGAAACCGGCAACCATTGTCTTTTATTTTTCTTTTGTATCTGTAGTAGGTATGATTCCCTTTGTACTGCTAGATTTTCATATGCCGACGATGACGCAATTGTTTTTTCTGATCGGAACGGGTGTATTTGCCGCCGTTGGACAATTCGCACTGACCTTTGCCTATAAGTATGCACCAGCGGCAGAAATATCGATTTACAACTACTTTAGTATTCTCTTCTCAGCAGTGATTGGATATTTAATATGGGGTGAAGTACCGGATGGACTGAGCTTGTTGGGTGGTGCTTTGGTTGTAGCCGCTGCCGGATTAACTTTTTGGTATAGCAATCGAAAGGTGAAGACGCAAGTGGCTGTATCAGTTGAAAATTAAATTGGAAATATAATAGAAAAAAGCGATAACCTACTCGGTTGTCGCTTTTTTCTATCCGTTATTTATCTGAAAAGATTGTTATACTAAAGATAACGAGAAGAAACAGGGGGATTTCGATGAGGAAAATGAATAATGTCTATCAGAGTATGATTAGCTTTTACGCAGGAGATCCAAAACGCATTCAGCATTTTGTAAAGGTGCACAGTTTTGCCAAATTGATTGGGGAATTAGAAAAACTGGATGAGTGCACCCAAGAGATTCTGGAAGTAACGGCCTATGTTCATGATATCGGTATTAAGATCGCCAAAATTAAGCATGGGCATTGTACCGGGAAATTGCAGGAAGAAGAAGGCGCTGTTGCGGCGAATTTATTATTAACGCAGTTGGGATATGATCAAGAATTGATTGAGCGGGTAAGTTACATTGTTGGTCATCATCATACCTACAGCAATATCGATGGAATGGATTATCAGATACTGGTGGAAGCAGATTTTCTGGTGAATATGTATGAAAACAAGACGTCAGAAGAGAGCGTGATTTCGGCTTATCAAAAGATTTTTAAAACGGAATCGGGCAAGGATATTTGCAAGACCATGTTTGGAAGTAAATAAGCGACAGTACTCAATCGGCCCTTGTGAAGAACTTTTTCGCAAGGGCTTTATCATACGTACATATTTAAAATAATGTTTACTATTGAAACTATTATTTAAACGATAGCGCATCTTTATTATTTTATTAAAGAAGAGTAAAATAGTATTTGTAGTACTTGTGCGGAGGCTATTATGGAAAAACAAAGAAATGCCTACCAAAGTTGGTTGACTTTGACCCTATATTTGCTGCTGTCAGCACTGCGAATCATGAATCGAAGTCTTGTGAAAGAGATGGTCGATACTTGGATTACGCCTTATTCGATTCCCCTAGTGGCACTTGTCATTACCCTTCTTATTCGGTGGAGTGTAAAGTTGGGGAACTGGATTGCTTCTGGCTTGCAGAAGAGGCATATTCCAGCATGGATCTTATTCTCAGTGACCGTGATCGTGTACTTTTGGTGGGGAGATCAAATCAGTTAGGAGACTGGAGCTATGCAAAACAAAGAAAGTCAATTCGCATATTTTTCAACCTACGTATTCTTTCTGATTTTTATGAATATACTTCTTGTGTTGAAAACGTACAAGATGGCATGACCCGTCATTATATTATTTTTATTTGGTCTTGCAGGTGTCAGTAGATGGATTCAAAGCGGGCCGAAGCCTATGCAATGGAAGGATTACCTCAAGAGTAAGGGCATTAAAGAATTAGATCTATGGATAGGTATAACCCTTATTTATTATTTCATCGTTGGCCTGATTGATAGGCTAGCATAAGAGTTCGATTGGACCGTGAGAAGAAAAGCGAGGTGTGAAAAAATTGGAGAAGGAAATGGAAAGAAAAACGACTTCTCAAGGAAAAGCAATTGAATTTTTATATTTTGCAATTTGTATGGGAATCATGCATTCGTGCGAAGAAGAAGTTATTCGCTTGTTTTATTTTTTATGCAATCCCTATTCGATTCCCCTTGTACTTGCGGCAATTTTTGGCGTCATTTCTTTACTTGCGTTGCCATTGCATTGGATGACGAATTTCGTAGAGAGGACGAACATTCCAACTATTTTGATTTATATGTTTGATTATATTGTTTATTATGTTCTTAGTCGGTATTTATAATGCGGGGTGGATTCTTGGATAAATGGAAGGAAAATTGGTTATATCTTAATTCGTTCATTTTGATGGCATTGGCATTTAACTTAGCGGTATGGTGGAAAGACACAGCTTTTTCGGGCTTCTTTCGAGCTTTGATTGTGATAACGATATTTGTGATTTGGCTTGTGAGCAATCTCGATGCTAACAGAAATCGTGCTTATGCTTTTTTGGAAAAAAAGAAAATTCGATTTTCTTATCTGTGGATTGGCACGATTGCAGTTTATTACATCCTCGTGATTATAATGGATCTAGTTACCTAAATGATCTACCAAGGAATCAATCAGAAGGAGGGGATAAGGATGCTGAAAACAAAGTGCAGACTAATAGGGTGTATTTTATTAAGTGCAATGGTGATGACGGCTTGTCAGGCCCAGGAACAAGTGGTTGATCTTGATGATTCGCTGATGCAAGTCGCACAAATCGGGGCGGAAACAGAGGGCGAAAGCCAAGTTGAAGCAGAATTGAGTGAAAATCAACTAGCGATTCAGTGGAAGCCGTATTCAACTGCTTATGTGTCTTGCGAGGATTTTGCTCGAGTCATGCATTGGGACTATGCCTGGGATGCGGACAGTTTTATGTTCCAGGAAGATGAGATGCAATTGGATTTTGTGGTGGGCTCTTTACATGTCACAAGACAAGGTGAAATTATAGATGTGATGCCGCAATGTCCAATTTTAGAGGATCAAAACCTTTATTTATCGGTGGATTGGCTGGAGGAGTCTTTTAGATCCGCAATTAGTCGGTTCGATGATCGGATAGAGCTTGTGGACCCAGATGAAGCTTCTCTATATGACCTTGCTAAGTTTTTCCCTGATGATTTAAAAATGGCTATGGCGCATCCTGAGCTTGATTCTTCGAAACGGGTCATGGCTGCCATTGAGTTGCCACGATCCATGAATATTGAAATTCCCAAGATCGATCCACAAAAGATGATGAATACACGCCCGATTTTAAACTATGTGACAGAATTTAAACTCGATTTGCAGGATCACGGCTACACGGATGAAGAGATCGCATCTATTTCCTATGGCGAATATGAGATTTTACATTCACATTGGTTCTTGTCAGAAGAGATGCAAGAGTTGGCGCTTGGCTATTATCCGGAATCCGCCAAGGAAGATATATCGCGATGGACCTTTGGGGAATTGAAGGACCGTCAAATGGCAGAGGTGGATACGGCTCGACTGGACCGATTTTCCGAAGAGGAATGGGCCTCTTTGCAAGAACGGGACATTGTGGAGGCGGATCTGTTTTATCTGCTGAAGGAATTTCATCAGCCCGCGACTATTGTCGCACAATCGGACCAAGCCTTGCGGGAGGTTTTGGAAGGCTACTATGAGTTCGGTATCCTGTATTGGACGCAAATGAAGTAGGTTTCAGTGTGTTGCGGAAAACAGACTAATGAAGTCTAAAGTTATAACTGCATTTTGAAGAAACGAGTAAGATGAAGGGAGCCTGCGGGCTCTTTTTTTCGTTGAAAGGTTGCCCACTTGACGAATGGGAAAGCGTTCGCTAGGATATACATATAGACATCCGGACGTTTGGATGAATTACGGCAAAAGGAGGATCGTGTGAAAGAAGGAGTCGTACTGGTATTGGATTGTGGAACGCAGAGTATTCGCAGCATTATTTATGACGACAAAGGACAATTATTGGGTTTGAAAAAGGTGAAGTATCCCAAGTACCATATGACAGAAGATGGATTTATCGAGATGCATCCAGACGTATTCTGGGAGAGTGCCTGCAAAAGTGTAGATCTGTTTTGGAAAGAGGAACCGGAAATCATGTCACGTGTAGTTGCGGTTGCTCTGGCGTCTCAAAGAAGCACCAGTGTATTTGTGGATAAAGAAGGAAAACCTCTGCGCAATGCCATTAGTTGGATGGACACGCGGAAAACAAAAGAAAATGATCAGATCAGTGGAACCATGAAAAAAATGTACAAGGCGATGAAGGTATGGGAGATCGTCGATAGTTATAATCGAGGCTGTCCCTATCATTGGGTAAAGGCAAACGAGAAAGATGTTTTTGATAAGATTCACAAGGTTCTATTTTTATCTACATATATTAATTTTAAGCTGACGGGCGAGTATAGAGACAGCGTCACTTCGGCATCAGGGTATTTGCCATTCTCAGGCAAGCGGTTGGATTGGGCAAAGAAAAATGATATCGAAGGACGAATTTTCCATGTCGATCGGAATAAACTTTTTGATTTGGTTGATCCGGGAAAATTGATCGGGAATCTTACGCAGGAGGCAGCTGACGCCTTGCGCTTGCCTGTTGGGATTCCAGTGGTTGCAGCTGGATCTGACAAGGCCTGCGAAACCCTTGGGGTTGGGTGTTTGGAAGCAAAAACAGCCAGTGTATCTCTAGCTTCCATGGTAACCGTACAGACAACAACAGAAGAGTATCTGCCCTTATACAAATATGGGACGGTGTTCCCAGCGGCTATGAAGGGAAAATACAATCCAGAACTGGGGATTACCCGGGGTTTTTGGCTGATATCTTGGTTTGTAGACGAGTTTGCGGAATTGGAACGGCAAGAATCCAAGGAGAGACAGGTCAGCATTGAAAAATTGCTGAATGAGAAGCTTGCTGCGGTACCGCCTGGAGCGGAAGGCTTGTTGATGCAACCGTATTGGATGAGTGATGTTCGGCACCCTGGTGCCTCGGGCACATTGATCGGATTAAAAGATGTTCATACACGGATCCATATCTACCGGGCCCTTGTGGAAGGATTGGGATACTCTATTAAAGAAGGTATTCGCAGCATCGAGAAAAAGACGAAAAAGAAGATTGAGCGGATCGCCTTATCGGGTGGCGGTGCACAAAGTGAAATTCTTTGTCAGATGTTGGCAAATATTTTCAATCGACCTGTTTATGTGGTACAGTCTCACGAAACAACAGGGCTGGGTGCGGCGCTCTTGGGGTATTTGCATTTGGGCATCTATTCAACAATAGAGGAAGCGGTTGATGAGATGGTCCATGTCACCCATGTGTATGAGCCACAAAAAAATGAAGTCATCATTTACGAACAACTTTACGAGGACGTCTATCAACTGACATATCAACGATTGAAGCCGGTTTACCGCAAGATGGCAGATCTGGCATGCATCAAGTAAATGAGGTGTAGAGATGAAGAATAAAATAATGAAGGTTATTCAAGAAAATAAGAGTCTCTCAGGCTACAAGATCGGGGTAAGTGTTTCTTCGGAACAAATTGTAACCCTGACAGGCCAGGTGGATGAGTGGCAACAGGTGGTGGATTGCGGTCATTTGGTCGCAAGGGTCAAAGGGGTTCGAAATATTGTCAATGACATGACGGCCAAAGGAATCGTGATTCCCAAGCGGGATCGAAGCAAGGAGATTCAACGAGCGATTGAGAATGGAAAAGAGACGACTTGCGACATTGTGGTTATTGGAGCCGGGGTGATTGGGTGCGCCATCGCACGGGAACTGGCCAAGTATCAGGTGTCAACAATCGTCGTAGAAAAAAACAGTGATGTGGCAGAGGAAGCAACCAAAGCCAACAACGGCAATATTCATCCTGGTGTTTTGGCCAAGCCAGGTACTTTGAAGGCAAAGCTCAATTTAAAGGGAAACCAAATGTATACCCAGCTTTCCAAGGATCTGAATTTTGAATTGCAACGACCGGGTTCTTTGAATGTGATCTATAAAAAGAGTGAATGGCGAAAAATGAAGGCACTAGAGGTCATGAAGAAAACAGGCCTGGGGCATCTTGTTCCGCAGATGCGTCAGGTGATGAAGGTGCCGGGGCTGAAATGGCTCACCAGTCAAGAAGTGAAGCAAATGGAACCTCATCTGAAAGGCAATCCCATTGGCGGATTTTGGATGACGACCATGGGCTTAGTGGAACCCTACGAGGTGTGCATTGCCCTAGCGGAAAATGCAGTGGAAAATGGAACCGAGTTTCGACTGAACACTGAGGTGCTGGATGTCTTGGTGGAAAATGGACGAACGGTTGGTGTGGTGACCAATCAGGGTGTGATTCGAAGCGAGATTGTCATTAATGCGGCTGGGGTCTATACCGATACCATTGCGGAAATGGCTGGTGACCGATTCTTTACCATTCATCCAAGAAGGGGTGCTATTGCCATCATCGATAAGAGTCGAAAGGGATTCTTAAAAACCCCCGCCGGAATTCGCGGTGGAAAAGAAGCGAAAAAGAATAATACCAAGGGTGGTGGAGCATCAGTTACACCAGAGGGTAATTTACTTTGGGGACCAACGGCGGTTGAGATTCCGTGGAAAGAGGATAAATCAGTTGAAGCCTCCGATCTGGATTATATAACTAAGCTCGGCATGTCCGTGACCAATGAGGTGAAGCGTTCGGAGATCATCACATTCTTTGCGGGAATTCGCGCGGCGGATTATATGGAGGATTTCATTATTGAAAGATCCCGAAAGGTTGGCGGTTTGATTCATGTTGCTGGCATTCAATCACCAGGCCTTGCTTCGGCGCCGGCGATCGCGGAAATGGTAGCCGGTCTTGTGAATCAAGAGAGAGGTGGGTTAATGGATAATCCAAATTTCAATCCGATTCGAAAAGCAAAGCCACAATTTCGTCATCTGTCCCACCAAGAGCAGGATCAGCTGATTCAAAAGAATGCCAAGTATGGGAATATCATTTGCCGTTGTGAGCTGATCACGGAAGGTGAGATTCTAGACGCGATTCATTCCACGATTCCTGCGACAACGGTCGATGCAGTCAAACGCAGGACAAGGTCAGGAATGGGCAGATGCCAAGGGGGATTCTGTGGACCAAGGGTGTTGGAAATTTTGGCCAGAGAGTTGGAAAAAGAACCGACTGAAATTACATTAAAAGGAAACGAATCCTATATTTTAAAGGCCGATAGTCGACAACCGATCGTTGTGGAAGGAGGAAGCCATGAAAGAATTGAGTGTTGATGTTGCGGTAATTGGTGGCGGTCCTGCCGGATTAGCTGCGGCAATCGAGGCGAAAGATCAGGGTGCAGACCATGTTATCATTCTGGAGAGGGACGTTGAACTCGGTGGCATTTTGCAACAATGCATCCATGATGGATTTGGACTTCATCGCTTTGGAAAGCGGCTTTCTGGTTGTGGATATGCCCATCACTTTATTGAATCGGTGGCAGAAAAAGCGATCGATGTAAAGTTGAAAACCATTGTGTTGGAAATTACGGATCAAAAGATTATTTATGCCATGAATGAAGTCGATGGAATGATGAAAATAACATGTGGGGCGATGATTCTGGCTATGGGGTGTCGGGAACGGACACGATCCCAAGTCTTTATCTGGGGAACGAGGCCCAGCGGTGTGTTGACCGCGGGTACTGTGCAACGTTATATCAACATGGAAGGATATTTACCAGGCCAGAAGGCCGTAATTTTAGGGTCCGGAGACATCGGATTGATCATGGCGAGACGAATGACCTTGGAAGGTATTGAAGTGGAAGGAGTCTACGAGGTAATGGAGTCACCAGGCGGACTGACCAGAAACATCAGTCAGTGCCTGAAGGATTTTCAGATTCCCATGCACCTTGCCACGACAGTGGTACGTATACATGGAAATAAGAAATTGGAAGGCGTCACGGTGGCGCAAGTGGATGAAAATCGTCAACCGATTCAAGGGACTCAACGATTTATTCCCTGCGACCTATTGGTCCTTGCGGTTGGATTGATTCCAGAGAATGAATTGTCTAGGCAATTGGAAGTAGAGATGGATTCCAGAACCAAGGGTCCCATTGTTGATGAGCATTTTATGACTTCGATTCCGGGTGTTTTTGCAGCGGGTAATGTGGTCACTGTTTTTGATTTAGTGGATTATGTATCTTTGACTGGAGAAATCGCCGGTCGGGGTGCTGCCAAGTTCATACAAGGTAAGTTGAATCTTCAAATGCCCGCAAAGGATGTTTTGCCGGGTGATTCTGTGAACTTTGTGGTTCCACAACGGATCCGTACGGTCAACGCAGAAGATTCCATTCCAATTTATTTCCGAGTGAAAAAGGAAATGAGAAAAGTAGAAGTGACAGCAACCGTTGATGGTCAGGTGTGCATGCGGAAAAAACATGCCATTGCTTTGCCTCCAGAGATGATGGTGGAAACCATTCAGTTGGAAAAAATTCATGAAGATGCGCGGGAACTTCGCGTGAGTGTAAAGGTGGGATAGAAAATGAAAAAAGAATTTACTTGCATCGTTTGTCCCATGAGTTGTGCTTTGACTGTGGAAGAAGGCAATGGTGAGATTTTAGTTATGGGAAATGGATGTAAGCGTGGAAAAGAGTTTGGAATCAATGAATTTACAAACCCCAAGCGAATGGTTACCACAACGGTCAAGGTCACGGGAAGCCATTTAAAGCGATTGCCGGTGATTAGCACAGATGAGTTGCCCCTTGATCATCTTTTTGTCTATATGCATGACTTGTATCAGGTGATTTTAGAAGCACCCATTGAAAAAGGCCAAATTATTATTGGAAATATTGGAAACACTGGCGTGGATATTGTCGCTTCACGAAGCCTCAAACAAATTGAATCAATAAAGGAGAATGCATAAAATGGGAAATGAGAAGGTACTTGAAAGATTTGAGCAAATCGTAGGGAAAGAATTTGTACAGACAGAGGAAGCTATTTTACAGGAATATGCAACGGATATTACAGGACTTCGCATGGTGCAAAAACATTTTGGATGGAAATCGGAAAACTTAGCACAGTGCATTGTCAAGATTCACACAAAAGAAGAAGCGGTGGAAGCCATCCAATTTTTGAATCAAGAAAAAATCGTTAACGTTCCGCGAACGGGAGGCTCTGGCGTTTGTTTGGGACTGGAAACACCCAAAGGATCAGTCGTTTTGGATTTGAGCGAAATGAATGAAATTCTGGAGATCAACGAACAAAATTTGACGGTGACTACGCAAGCCGGGGTTGCCTTGGAGCGCTTAGAGAATGTGCTCAATAAAAAGGGCTATACGACGGGTCATTTCCCACAGTCTTTGCCATTGGCTCAGATGGGTGGCTTAGTTGCTACACGCAGCATTGGTCAATTTTCCACTCGATACGGCGGAATTGAAGATTTGCTTGTTGGCATTGAAGGGGTTTTGCCTGATGGTCAACTGGTGCGCATCAAGAATATTCCAAGAAAATCAACGGGTCCAGATCTTCGTCATATCTGGTTGGGATCAGAAGGTACCATGGGTTTGATCACGGAAGTGACAGTGAAGATTTTTCCCATGGCAGAAGATCGATGCATGCAAGCCTATGCGATCGATTCGTTCCATACGGGACTGGCCATCATTCAAGAGATCGTACAGGCAGGATGGAAACCCGCTGTAACTCGTCTTCATGACCAAACAGAAGCGGCAGAAAGCTATGGACCCTTTATGCAAGCAGGTGAATCCATGTTACTATTCTTATCAGAAGGTCCAAAGGGTTATGCGGATTTGGAAGGCAAAGCGATTCAAGAGATTGTGGAGAAGCATGGCGCACGTGCCTTGGGAAGCAAACCATTGGAGCTATGGCTGGCCCATCGCAATGATATCTGCGAGCACCTGGATATGTATGCCAAGCAAGGCGCTGTGGCCGATACCTGCGAAATTTCAGCTATGTGGTCGGACATAGGAAAGATTTATACAGAAGTATTAGAGCGAGCGAAAAAGGAAGTGCCGCATTTGGTTGCGATTACGGGTCACTCGTCTCATAGTTATGAGCAGGGAACCAATATCTACTTCATGATGGGAGCCATGTGTGCACCACAGGTGGAAGCGGCGCAAAAGACCTATGATCAACTTTTTGGTATAATTATGGAAACAACGCTTAAGTACAATGGATCGATTTGCCATCACCATGGGGTAGGCCGATACCGTGCCAAGTGGATGAAAGAAGAATTGGGATCTGCTTATCCAATGTTGGAAAAAATTAAAACGGCATTTGATCCCAATGGCATTATGAATCGGGGAGCTTTGTTGCCCGTTGAGTAAAAATAATGGGGTGAAAAGTTGAAAATTGTAGCGTGTATGAAGCAAGTCTTGGACTTGGATCAAGTGCTTTCCTCAGATTGGGTCGTACAGGAAAATCAAACCATTGATCTCTCCTATGCAAATCGCGTGATCAATACCTATGATGAATTGGGACTGGAAATGATGTTGCGCTTGCAGGACCAAGATCCGAACTGCAAGTCCATTGCCCTCACGGTAGGAACAGAAGAAACCGAATCTATGTTGAGAAAAGCTTTGGCTCTTTTGGTGGGTGAGGCAATTCGTATCGACTGTGCAATTTCGATGAATCAGATGCCACAAGCAGTGGCGCGCATGCTTTGGGCGGGAATTGAAAAGATTGACGATGTTGACTTGGTGATCTGTGGTCGTCAGTCGAGTGGAAGTGATTATGGACAAACGGGTCTTATCTTGGCGGAGCTTTTAAACTGGCCGTGTATTAGCTTGGTCACAGATTTTGTTCGACAAAATGATCAGTGGATGATTACGCATCAGGTGGATGATGGACTTGAGGAAGTTGTTGTAGAGGGACCTGTCGTTTTGACCATGACGCAATCAGCAGATCACTTTTTACGCATGGCAACTCTCCGAAATACCATGGTTGCCAAGAAAAAAGAAATCACACTCTGGTCACTTTCAGAGTTGGAAAAGTGGAAATTGGCTAAAAAAGATGCAGGTGTTCGCTTGTCTAAAATCTTCACGATTGAAGATAGTAAGGATTGCGTCATGCTGGATGGGCCAGAGATTTTTGTGGATCGTATGATCAAAGAGATGAAAGAAGTGAATCGAAGTGAAGGAGTCGGCTTATGACAATCGGTGTTGTCGGTGAGATGCGAGATGGAAAATTGACGCAAGAGACAATGGAATCAATTTGTCGCGCGGTTCAAGTCAACAAAGATTTGCAGATGGAGATTGACTTGGTTTTGATGGAACAGCCAGAAAAGCTTAGGTCTCCTTGGTTGGATCACTGGGGTGTGGACCACGTCATTGCCTATGAGAGTAAGCAATCAGATTGGGACATAGAAACAAAGCTTGCCGCCCTCGAGGTCTATGTTCATGAGGCAAAGCCCATGGCCTTGTTTTTTGCAGGGAGCATACAGGGACAAGAGCTTGCCCCGAGACTTGCGACTCGTTCAAAGGCATCCGTTCTTGTGGATTGCACGGCTGTTGAAGTAAACCCAATCGAGCAAGAATTTCTTGTTACCAAACCCATATATGGGGGGAATGCCTATGGAGAGTATCACGTACCATTTCCTTGTTATTTGAGTTTTCGTGCGAAATCGATTGCGGTTGAGGTAGAAAAAGAAGCGCCGTTGTCAATCCAATGGCGAACGTTTGATGAAACAAACAGAAAAAACGTGATTGTTAGCCGTCGATTGATTCGTGCTGCGAAGTATGATCTGGAGGAAAAGAAAGTTCTTTTTGTTTGTGGGCGAGGTCTTCAAAAATCAGAAAATATCAAGCGAGTGGAGGCCCTTGCTTGCCGAGTTGGTGCGGGCCTTGCCGGAACAAAAAAAGCCATTGAAAATGGTTGGTTGCCTTTGGAGACCATGATTGGTCAAACTGGGAAAATTTTGGCTCCGGAACTGTGCATTGTGCTAGGCGTATCAGGTGCAAGCCCTTTCGTTCATGGTATAAAAGGGGCTAAGAAAATCATGGCTGTCAACAAGGATGAAGAAGCGCGGATTTTTCAAGTCTCTGATATTGGGAGTGCAGATGACTGCGAGTTGGTCATCGAAGTCATGGAAAGAAAATTTGATTAAAACTTATTGGAAGGAGGGAAAAGAATGACGGATGAGTTGTTGCGATTTGATCAGGAACAGATTCAAGGATTTTTACAAGATGAGTCGAAATGTACGGGTTGGGCAGAGTCCATCTCTTTTCCTGAAACCGAGGAAGAAATTCAAGCTCTAGTGGCTCTTTGTCAGGGCAAGCATCTTTCCCTTACTATTCAAGGGAATCTAACAGGGATTTGTGGCGGTGCAGTACCGCAAGGTGGGCATATTCTTAATCTTTCCAAGATGAACCGAATCCTGGAATTTAAGTTAGAGGAAGGTTTGGTGAGGGTGGAACCAGGGCTTCTTTTGCAAGATCTCAATCAAGCCTTGCGGAAAAAGCAAAGAGAAAAGGCGCTTTTCTTTCCGCCGGATCCTACGGAAGCTTTGGCGAGTATCGGGGGTATGGCAGCCTGCAATGCTTCGGGAGCAGGTTCCTATTTTTATGGGGCAACACGTAATTATGTGCATGGAATTCGCATGGTAACGGCGCAGGGTATTTTGCACGTGAGGCGAGGAGAGAAAACACAAGAGGCCTTATTGCAGGAATTGGGCGAGCCAGAGGGATCTTTTTTACTGGAAAAGAAAGTCTTGGGCAAAAATGTTGCCGGTTATGACTGGCAACCCAATGGAGATGCGGTGGATTTACTGCTGAGTTCGGAAGGAAGCTTAGGGATTATTTCGGAGCTTGAATTGCGTTTGATGCCAGTGCCTATGCAAAAAATGGGTATTCTTTTCTTTTTTCGTGAGAATGAGCTTGCCATTGAATTTGTTCGTTGGATACGGGGAGAGAATGTTGATTGGCTTGAGGAAAGACCTGTGGGTGGACCGATTGCGATTGAGTATATGAATCAATCAGCCTTTCAAATTGTGAAGGAATTTCGTGAGCTTAAACCGGAGTTGAAACGCTTTCAGCAGATTCCACACGCAGTAGAAGCGGGTGTTTACCTAGAGTTTCATGAAGAATCGGAAGAGAAAATCGAGCAAGTGGCAGAACAATTGCTTGGCTTGAATGATCATTTTAATATGGTAGAGGGTCAGGAATGGTGCGCCTTTGATGAAGAGAGCCTGGAACAGATTCGCGTTTTCCGCCATGCTGTACCAGAATGTGCAAATCTTCGCATGGTGGAGCGAAAAACCAAAGAGTCTAGACTGAGAAAGTTGGGTACAGACTTTGCTGTTCCCAATGATAAACTGAAGGCGTGTATGATCATGTATCAACAAGGCCTTGATCAGTTGGGGATTGATTCATTGATTTTCGGTCATATTGGGGATAACCATCTTCATATTAATTTCTTGCCAAAGACTTGGGAGGAAGCGGAAAAAAGTCAATTGCTGATCGCGGAATGGGAATCGCAAGTCATTGCCTGGCGGGGAACCATTACGGCTGAGCATGGTGTGGGCCGCACCAAGCGATCAGCCTTTCAGCGCATGTACTCATCGAAAGACGTGCAAATCATGAAATCCATCAAGGAACGATTTGATCCAGAAGGGATTTTCAATCCGGGTGTCATTTTTGACGCAAAAAAACCCGCAAAGAAAAATGCGGGTGCTTGATTTATAGAGATTTAGCCATCATTTGATTTTTCAGTTCCATGGATCGAATGGTGGCGAAGAGCATTTCATTGGTCGGCGTTTTTATGCCGACCTTTTTTGCGCGTTCAATGACGACACCTGCAAAGGCTTCCACTTCTGTTTTTCGTTTGGCCTCCATATCCTGGCACATGGAAGTTTTCATGGCTGGGTGAAGGGACATTAAGACTTTTTTCCACTCCATCACGTCATCTGCCTTTAAGTTGATGCCCTCCGCTTGTGCCAGAGCGATCACTTCATGCATGGCCGCATCGACCAAGATATTGGGAAGTTCTTTCGTTTGAAAGAGCTGATAAGGTGCTTGCAGGATGGCAGATACCTGGTTGATTCCGACATTGATCATAAATTTCCACCACATATCGCGATCCAAATCTTCTGGCACATGATATTCGATACCGGCTTTCTTAAATAGATCGGATACGAGTTTTATGGCAGGGTGATCGGGATTTTCATGTCCGAAATGGATAATGCCAGGCAAAGAGAATCGCACATTGCCAGCTTCTCGAACTGCGTCGATCTTGACGATCATAGCGGGCAAAATGGTCGCTTGAGGGAAGGATGCAGCCAAAATTTCTTCACTGACGATGCCGTTCATCAGGGACAGCAGAATGGTATCGGGACCGACAAAGGGTTTCATCGTCTCCATAGTTGCGGCCAGATGATGATGCTTGACGGCAACGAGAATGAGATCCATGGGAGCCGCATTTTCTGGTGCCAAGTATTCTAGATACAAGGGCGTGTTGTTGATCGAAATGGGATTGTTCAAATATCGATCGATTCGCTTTCCATCGGCAAGAACAGAAAATTCAAGGTTTTTTGTACGAGCGAGTTTTTCGGCGACAATGCCACCTATAGCCCCAAGGCCGATTAAGCCGACTTTGTTGATTTGTTTCATAGTCTGACCTCCAGATCATGATCTTATTTATTTGCAATGCCCCAAACAAAACTTCGGCGCATAAAATAGTGCGTTTCTATCGGGATTAATTCAAGTTCGTCAATGCGTTGATCGGTTCTTCGATTCAAATGACAACCCTTTGCGATTTGCTTCCAAATCGGTGTAATCAGCTGCATGGCGGAAGCCAAGACAGGACCATCCGAAAGGATGTGTTCGATAAATAAATAGGAACCACCGGGTTTTAATACGCGTTGAATTTCTTTAAGCCCTTTTTGTGCGTCTGGTACAGAGCAAAAAACCAGACAGGCGATGACGGTATCAAAGGAATCGTCTTCGTAAGGAAGTGATTCTACAGTGCCGATTGTTTGGACGAGGGGTAGTGTTTCTGGGAAGCTAAAAGATGCAATGGTGGGTTGGATACGCTGATCAAAGAGCGATAAGGAATCAATTTGATCAAAGAGGTAGTAGCGAAGATTAATACCCGAACCCGGTCCGATTTCTAGTACATGACCCTTTGCTTTGGGTATTAAATATCTTCTGGCATCTGCCAGTCCATTTCTTTCGAGCGGGTGCATAAAGTGATCATAGAAACTTTTTCCGTATTCCATGGCAATGCCTCCTTTTATGTATCCTATCCCAAATGGAGGAAAAGATGCAAGCTGTAGTATAATAAAGTAAAAAAGAATCTTGGGAGGCTCGCGATGAAAATAAATGAATGGGAAGAATTTCTTCGAAGTGGATTGGATGGAATGAAGCCACGAAGCGGATTTGCCTTTGTCGATGGCTCATTTGATGAACGAATGCATGCCCATGGAGTTGCTTATTTTTGTGTCATGCTGGCAAAGAAGCGCGGCCTTAATACCAAGCTGGCTTATTGCATGGGACTGCTTCATGATTGGGGACGGATTTATGGGGAAGACTTTACTTCTAGTCATGGCAAGACAGGAGCAGAAAGTCTAAAAGAGCAGGTTAAAGCTTGGGGTGATTTCACTCATACGGAGCAAGCTATGCTTTTAGACGCCATTGAGTTCCACTCGAAAAAGAAACGAATAGATGGTCCTTATGCTGAAATTTTAAAAGATGCTGATCTATTTGAGCGGGCCTTCTCTTTGGGTGATCTGAGATATGAGGCTCATCCAAAGAAAGAAGGACGCTTGTTGAATGTGCTAGAAGAGTTTGAATTGCAGAGAAATGGAAAGGGAAGCTGAGGAGACTCAGCTTCTTTTATTTTAAGAAAAAGGTAAGGCTCTGGTTCAGGTTTAGTTAAGAATTGAATTCTATACTAAGAAAAGAAATGAAAGGGAGGCACCTCATGAAAAATAAGCGATTTAAAATAAAAAAACGATGGATTCTACTATTGGTTTTGGTACTTGCGGTAGGAGGCTTTTATGCTTTGAAAATAAAAGCACCAGCACAAGCGGCTGCAAAGCCATCTTTTTCAACAACAAGCTTGACGAAGCAAACCGTAAGTGAGAAAGTATTGATCTCAGGATTGGCAGTTTCAGAAAAAGAGCAAATGATGCAGGCTGGTTTCACAGGAGAGATCAATGAAATTGCAGTAGCAGAAGGTGAATCGGTTGAAAAAGATCAAGTGCTGATTCGAATGGAAGATTCCAAGGCTTTAGCAATCGTAAAACAAGCAGAATTAAATCTTCAGGAAGCCAAAGAAAAGTTGGCAAAATTCAATCGGGATGCAGGGCAAACCATCAGAATGAATTATGAATCAGCTAAGATGGCCTATGATCGTTCGATACAGACCAATGAAGAACAGCAACAGCTTTTATCATTGGGTTCGATCTCTGCACAGTCTGCAAATCAAGCGAAAGAGGCGTTAACACAAGCCCAATCATCCTATTTAGAAGCGAAAATTCAATATGAAGCCTTCGATTTGGAGCAGGAACGGGCAAAACGTATTTTAGGTG
Source organism: Gottschalkiaceae bacterium SANA (assembly GCA_036323355.1). Classification (GTDB taxonomy): domain Bacteria; phylum Bacillota; class Clostridia; order Tissierellales; family GPF-1; genus GPF-1. The sequence continues at coordinate 570,139 of AP028876.1, forward strand.
TAGAGCAAGCTGAGAGTGAGTTGGCTGATGCTAAGGAAGAATGGAACAATGCTGAAGTCAAATCACCGATTGCTGGGGTTATAACCAAGATTGCTGTGAAATCAGGTGATCAAGTACAGGTTGGTAGCAACTTGATTGAAGTGAAAGATGTTGGGTCACTGAAGGTGCTTTCCACGATTAATGAATTTGATGCAGCCAACTTGCAACAAGGAAAAGCAGTGATCATTCGCCGCAATGCAGACCCAAGTAAAGAGTATCACGGAACGATTATCTACTTGTCACCGGCCGGGGTTCGTCTGAATGGGAAGACGGTCTTTGAAGTAGAGGTACAAGTGGATGATGAAGATGATCTCTTTAAAATCAACAACTCAGTTCAGATGGAGATCGTCATCAATGAAAAAGAAAACGTATTGGCTGTACCATTCGAGGCTGTTGGTGACCAAGATGGGCAAAAAGTTTTGTATGTAGAACGAGAGGGCATTGAAACAATCATTCCGGTTGAATTGGGTGTTCGAGGAGACTATAAGGTAGAGGTGTCGGGTCAAGGCTTAGAAGATGGCGATACGATACGTGTATATGTTGAAGATGCTGGTGCCTTTATCGAGAGGTGGTAAGCGATGATTCAATTGGAAAAATTAACCAAGGTCTATGAACAAGGTGAGATTCGTGTAGAAGCCTTGAAAGATATTGATCTTCATGTGAAAAAAGGTGATTTCATGGCGATTATGGGACCTTCTGGTTCTGGAAAGTCGACTTTAATGAATGTATTGGGATGTTTGGATCAAGCCACATCGGGTGTGTATTGGATTGATGGAACCCATGTTGAGGACCTGACAGAAAATGAATTGTCCGATGTACGGAATCAAAAAATCGGATTTATCTTTCAATCTTTTAATCTTTTGCCTAAACTTAATGCGCAACAAAATGTTGAGTTACCCATGGTTTATGCAGGAAAATCGACTAAGGAACGAGACCAACGTGCAAAAAAAGCCTTGGAGCAAGTTGGCCTTGGAGATCGTGGCAAACATCGACCCTCAGAAATGTCGGGCGGACAGCGTCAGCGGGTTGCTATTGCACGCGCTTTGGCAACGGATCCTGCCATTCTTCTTGCTGATGAACCAACTGGAAACTTAGACTCAAAGTCAACAGAAGAAATCATTGGGTTATTTAAAGCCTTGCATGAAGAGGGACGCACCATTATTATGGTTACTCATGAACCGGATGTTGCCAAGCATTGTTCTCGCGTGATTGTTATTAAAGATGGTGAGATTGTTGACGATTATCGAAATCAGGAGGGAAAACGCATATGAAAGAGTTATTTAGGATTGCTTTAAGTTCCATTTGGTCCAATAAAATGCGTTCGATTCTGACTATGCTTGGCATTATTATTGGTATTTCTTCCGTCGTGACTATTGTCTCTATCGGCGATGGAACAAAAGCGAATATGAATGATCAACTTTCCGACTTGAGTGGGAATAATTTTCAGGTTTATATAAATTATCGATTGGATTCAGATGTCTATGATAAGGCGATGATTACAAGAGATGATATTGCTGCTTTGCAGACCAAGTTTCAAGCAGAAACCTTAGAGATTGCTCCAGACAGCAGTGTATCGGGTGAAATCGTCGGTAATCTTGAAAAAGCGGGTGCAAACTTTCGTGGTTCGTCGTCGGGTACAATGAAAATGTCAAAAGCAACAATCATTGAGGGGCGAGATCTCTTGGATGAGGAACGTGTGAATAAAAAAAATGTGGTTGTTATTGACGAACGATTGGCGAAAGATCTATTCCCGGGTCAATCGGCGATTGGACAAACTTTATTTTTACAGTTAAATGATATGAGCACAGGCTTTCAAGTGGTGGGGGTCTATACCCAAAAAGATCAACGTTCAGAGACCTATGGCGGCTTTATTCCTATTGGAACGGCCCAAAAGATCTTGAATCAAACGCAATATGGATCGCTAAATATCTATCCGGCAGAAGGACAAAGTACGGATGTATTGAGTACAAGGATAGTCAAATTTTTAGAAAGCCGTCATGATGCGGAAGGGCAAAGTTTCTACATGGTTTATAGTCCGAAAGCGGCTATGGCATCGGTGAATGACGTGTTAAGCAAGGTTACCCTTTTGATCGCAGCTATTGCGGGAATCGCACTTTTAGTCGGTGGAATTGGCGTGATGAATATTATGTTGGTTTCCGTAACGGAACGGATTCGAGAGATCGGTATACGGAAAGCTCTTGGTGCGAAACGTCATCATATTCTGATTCAGTTCTTAATTGAATCGGTGCTTTTAACCTTGATGGGTGGGATTATTGGAGCGGTATTGGGCATGGGACTTGCTGCCGTTGCCTGTACTTTGATGAAGGTACCAAGGGTGATATCAACAGATGCAATCCTATATGCGTCGGCTTTTTCTATCGCAATTGGTTTGTTCTTTGGGATCTATCCGGCCAATCAAGCAGCGAAACTAAGTCCAATTGAAGCCTTGCGTCATGAGTAGAGGAGAAAATACGATGAAACGAATAAAAGGGTTAACTTTTGGCTTGATTTTTATGTTGGGCATTTCATCCAGTGGGTTTGCTGGTGAAACTGGATTGACATTAGAACAAGCACAAATGCAAGCAAAATCGGAGCCAAGTTATCAAGTGACCGTATTAAATGATCAAATTGAATTGGCCGAAAAAAATTTGAAAGAAGCCATGAAAGAATCGCCCAAGGCTGCAAAGCGTACCTATGCAAATATAGCCGATTGGAGTGGGCTTTCCATTCAAAATCAGCGAGAGATCTATTTGGTCCCTTTAAGTTTAAAGGAACAAGTAGCGAGCCTTCAGCAACAAATAGAGGATTTGAAAGTCAGTGGTGAGAACCGTGTAGAGACCAGGTTCTTTGCTTTGGCTGATGCACAAGCAGAATTACATCTGGCAAATCTCAAGTTAGAATTGGCAAAGATGAACCAGGCTTCTGCAAAGATTCGTTATGCAAGTGGGAGTATCTCATTGATGACGTATCATGATGCCTCTTATGCATTCTTGAATCAGGAACGGAATCAATTCCAGTCGCAATTGAAGACGGATGCGGCATTGGAAAAATTCAATCAAAAGTTACAGAAAACCATCAAAGAAGATCAACCATTAGAAATTATTTGGGGTCCTTTACCCATGATGCCTAGAGCGTTAACAAATGAAGAAATTAATCAATTGGCCCTAGGTTCTGATCAATTTAGATCGGCTATGGGAGCGTATCAAAAGACGGTATTGGAGATTCGGGCTATTGAAGATGGATTCAGGGGTCCTAAGTTTGAAAAAAATCGTCCTGATGCTTATCCGCAGTACCTATTAAGCGAGATTGAGGAAGTCGGAAAAATGGCAGATGCTTTGCTTGATAGTAAAGCTTCGATTAAGGATCGCTATGCGAAGTTACAAGCTTTGAATCTTGCCATTCGACAAGATGTAATGACTCTGAAAAACAAAGAGCAAGAACAAGAGTATGTTGAGGGGAAATTGTTGAGCGGGCAAGGAAGTGAAAAAGAATTTCTTGAATCGGAGATTGGAGCAGCTGAAGCAAGTCTTCGCTACAATCAGGACCGTTTGGCATATGACCAGGCTGTAGAATCTTGGAAGCGAGATCTAAAGAAATGGAATGAGAACCTTTCTGCAGAAGGTGATACATGGAACCAGGAACTAAACGCCTATGTTGCAGGTTGGAAGTATGATCCGGAGACAACAATGGATCGAATCGGGCGAGAGTATACAAATTGGATCTTGCGATCTCACGGCATTTCACCTAGTATTTTAGATAATGACAAAAAATAAGTATTAAGATCGTCATGCACGAAAACTTTTTGAAGAGAGTATTCCTTATAAAATGGATATGAAATAAGAAAGAGATGTTGATTTTGATATGATGCCTCCAAAGTAGACACGGTAAGTAATTAAATTGCCTAATCTACTTTGGAGTTTTTTTGTATGCAGGATTTGTAAGATTTTACAGTCCAAAACAGGAAAACGGTATCATTTCAAATTGACAAGTTCCATTGATTTCGATAAGGTGCAAGTAGGATTATAAAAAAGTGAGTACGAATAAGATCAAGGAGGGCACAAAGATGGAAAGATATCATAATTCGATACCCCGCGTGGTGATCGCCCTAGGAGGAAACGCCCTTGGAAAGTCACCTGAAGAACAAAAAATCAAAGTGAAGGAAACGACGAAGCCCTTGATTGAATTGATCAATCAGGGAAATGAGATTATTATTTGTCACGGAAACGGACCCCAGGTAGGAATGATCAATTTGGCATTCGAGGAAGCGTCCAAAGCCAACGACAAGATTGCTGCCTTTGATTTGCCGGAATGTACGGCAATGAGTCAGGGCTATATTGGATTTCATTTACAAAACGCTCTACAAGCGGAGATTCGTGCACAGAAGAAACCATGGTTTGTTGCAACTGTGGTTACTCAAATTGAGGTGGACCGTGAGGACCCGGCATTTCAAAATCCAACCAAACCGATCGGTGGTTTTTATACAAAGGTTGAGGCAGAGGGCATGATGGCCAAGGATTCTTCATTGGTGATGAAAGAAGATGCTAATCGAGGATATCGTCGGATGGTGGCATCGCCAAAACCTGTGCGTATTCTGGAGAAAGAATCCATCGTTAATATGCTGGATAATGAGTTTATTGTTATTACTTGCGGTGGTGGTGGAATTCCTGTTGTAGAGAATGAAGACGGTAGTTTTTCAGGCGTGTCTGCGGTGATTGACAAGGATTTTGCAGCAGCGCAATTGGCGAAAGCGGTCCATGCTGATTATCTGTATATTTTAACAGCCGTTGATCGGGTAGCCATCAACTTTGGAAAGCCGGAACAGAAGGACCTAGAGAAAATGTCTGTTGAGGAAGCCATCCGTTATTGTCAAGAGGGTCAATTTGCGCCGGGTAGCATGCTGCCCAAGGTGCAAGCTGCCATTCGATTTGTCCAAGGCGGAGAAAATCGAAAGGCAGTGATTGCTTCTTTGGAAAAGGCGCCACTGGCCATCAAGGGCGAAAGTGGTACGCTTATTTATTCATAAAAAGTTGAGTGTCTTATGAAAGTAAGAGAAACTTCCCGTATACTAGTAGAGAAGAATTGTGGGGAGGATACGAAATGGGAAAGATGATAGTAAGCGCTTGTCTGGTTGGTTGTGCCTGTCGATATGACGGAAAATCCATGCCGGACCCCTTGTTAAAGGCGATGTTTGAGGCTGGAGACTTGATTGCCGTTTGTCCAGAGCTTTTGGGGGGATTAGATACCCCAAGAAATCCGGCTGAGATTGTTTCAGAAGACCCTGTTGAGCTTTTTACGAATCAAGGGATAGATGTTACCACTGCGTACAGAAGTGGCGCTGATCAAGCTGTAGCGGTTGCGAAATCTATTGATGCAAAGCTGGCAATTTTAAAGTCGAAGAGTCCTTCCTGTGGATCGAAACAGATATACGATGGAAGTTTTCAGCGGCAAGTGATTTCAGGTGCCGGGGTGACCACAAGAGCAATGCGAACTGCGGGAATCGAGGTGGTGAATGAAGAGGAGGCCAGTAAAAGATTCAAGAAGAATTGCACCAGAATTTTGCTGCTGCGCCATGCAGAATCATTTTTTTCTTCCGATGAGCGGAACCGAGGCTTATCTGAGAGTGGAGTGCATGCAGCGAGTGTGTTGGTTGAAAGATATAAAGACATCTTTCAGCCAGAACGAATTTATTCGAGTCCTTACAGACGAGCGCTGGATACGGTGAAACCATTGGCTAAAGCGTGGGACAGAAAAATTGAACTTGATGAACGCCTACGGGAGCGAATGTCGTCAGAAACACCTTTGGATGATTTTACTGCCTTTACAAAGAAACAATGGTTGGACCATCACTTTGCCTTGCTTGGATGTGAATCGTTGAACGATGTCGCAAAACGAGGAAAGGAAATGATGATGGAGGTTGAAGCAGAAAATCGTGGAAAGACCGTCCTGCTTTCCACCCATGGTACCTGGATGGCGGCTGTCATGCATGCTTTTAATCCTAGTTTTGGTTATTCAGAGTGGAAGAAACTAAAGATGCCAGATCTTTGGGAGATGATCTTCTACCGAGGTGTTTGGGTAGAGACAAAACGAGTCGCGAAAGGACGATAGAAGAAAAGAGTGCTTCAAGCAGCGGATTGATTGCTTCAAGTACTCTTTTATTTGTGCAGACTATGATAAAATAAAAGAAAAGAAAGTAGAAGTGGTTGGAAAAGGGCGGGAGGGATAGTTATGATTCAAGCGATGCTGACAAGACAGTCGAGCCGTTCATTTACCCGAGATTCCTTAAAGCAAAAGCGGGAAATGATCGATCAAATTTTGCGTGATTCAAAAATGGGACCTTTAGGCCATCCCATTGACTTATTGCGGGTTTCTCCACTGGAATTAAAAAAACAGGGGATTGGTCAATTGGCTACTTTTGGCGTAATTTCAGGAAATACAGAATACCTATTTGGAATTATCCCAAATACCCGTGCGGGCCTCGTAAATTATGGATATGCCATGGAAAAGGTTGCTATTTCTCTTTGGAAAGAGGGGATAGGATCTTGTTGGTTAGGGGGAAGTTTTAAGAAAAGTAAGTTGGAAGCCCTGTATTTAATGAAAGAGACGCGAAGTATACCGGCGGTTTTGGCCATTGGTATTCCCCATAAGGACCAGTCTATGGTGGAGCGAGTGGTAAAATTGAAAACAAGGCCAGTGAATCGGAAGCCATTTTCAGACTTGTTTTTCGATAGAGGATTTCATCAGGCCTTGTTGATTAAGCCAAACTCGAAATGGGAGACCATTTTTACCTGTGTACAGCGGGCCCCATCCGCTAGAAACGCACAGCCTTGGCGAATTGTCCGGGAATATAACGCCTATCATTTTTATTTACGGACTCGAGAGGAAACCAATTTGAATCGGATCGACATGGGTATTGCTATTTGTCATTTCGATCTTGCACGAATGGAACTTGGAATTGAGGGGAATTGGCGCGTGACCAGACCCTTGGAAAATCAAAATTATAAATACTTTATCAGCTTTGTAAAAGAGAAGGAGTGGGCATGAAATCAGCCATCGAATGGGATTCATCGGAGAAACAACAAGTCGTCGATTTTTTGATTCATGTATTTGAGAATCATGAATTTGTTAGTGTAGAATCGATCAATGAAATCTTTTACCAATCTGTATATTTGGGCGGAGAAACCTACATGGCAAGTTTTCGAGACGGTCAAGCGATCGCTGTTGCAGCCATGATTGTAGAGGCGATTGAGCGAGATTCTATCGTATACTTCAGCACCTGTTATTGTTTGGAGGGTCAGGAAGATTATTTAGAGAAAATGATCGAATCCTTAGAGAAGAAAGCGAAAATTTGGGGTGCAACGATTTCAAAGATTGGATTGCGGAAGGAAAATAATAGCTTGAAGGATCGTCTTTTACCTAGCTTGGCTTATTCTCCCACCTATCGGATCGTTCAGATGGGGAAAGAAGTCCAAGGGGAAGTGCGTTTGCCTGAAGGATTTAGCGATCAGATTGTAGGCTTAGATTTCTTAGAAAAATATGTCGATTTGCACAATGAAGCCTTTCTTAAGACTCCCAACAGCGGCGAATTGTCCTTAGGTGAGGTTCAGGAGTTGTTGGAACGTCAAGAACAGGGACAAGCTCGATTGGGTTTTCTGGTTCACCGCGGAGAATTCGTTGGAACCTATCTTTTATCCATGGAAAAGGAAGTGTTATGGGCGGATGCCATAACCATCAATCCAAGATATCAGGGACAAGGTTGGGGAAAAATCTTGATGCAAAACATTGAAAATCAAGCTGCTTCCATGGCGAAGTCGCTTCATCTTTTGGTCGTAGATGCCAATGCGACCGCCTTTCATCTTTATCAGAGGTCGGAATTTTTAGAGGAAAAAGTGTATAGCGAATGGTTTGAAAAGAGCCTATAATAAAACCCACGATTCTATCTTGTTTACATAAGAGGGAAATCGTGGGTTTCATTTATCGTGCGATGCACACATAAGGGACAGAATTCTCACTAAGAGGAGACTTGTCGAAACCACCGAAGGTTTGCAGGTCTTTAAAGCCTGCTTCTTTCAACAAGTGCTCTAGCCTTGCTTTTTTAAGTGGGATCAGGGGAATGGAGTTTTTCAAAATTTGATTTTCTGTTTCCAGCTTCAAGGCAGTCTGAAAATCGATGCGTCCGTCTGGCCGTTTGATATAGGTGCGAGTGAATTCCAGGCTTGGTGTTTTGATGGTGGCTAGCCCCAGGCTCTCTTTTTCCATGATCATGTCGTAGTGGATCATTTGCAGACGGAATTCTCCGCCGGCTTTTAAAAGGGCCTTCACTTTTCTTAGAAACCGCAGCAGAGCTTGTTCATCAGGAAGATGAACCAAGGTATTGCCCAAACAAAGAATACGATCAAAGTGATCATTTGGGAAGTAATGGTCAATGGCCATCATATCCATGGTGGCGTAGTGAGCCCCCGTATGGGCATGGTTGCAACGGGCTAGACGGACCATGGTTGGATCCTTGTCGATGGCATGGATCTGAAATCCGTCAGTGGCTAGACCTTGAGCAAGAGTGCCCGTGGAACAACCGATATCGAGTATGGTACTGTTGGGCGCTAAGTCTTCTTTGGCAAAAGCCCATTTACCTTGGGTAAGGGGAAAAATCTCGTCATAGTAGACGGAAATTGATTCATAAAAATTCATAAAAACCTCCTTTGTCTTACGTGAAAATGATACCCAATTTCAGTGAGAAGTATGCCTTTTGTGGTAAGATAAAGGCATCGAGGTGAAGTGATGAAGTTGAAAAAATGGTGGGTACTCGAAAAAAGCATGATGATGATTGCCATATTTGTTCTGGTTCTTGTTTTTGAGCGCGCAGCCTCTACACGCCGTGAGATCTTGTTGCTCGTGAGTGGTGGTTTGTTATTAATGGGTATCATTCGAAGTCGTTTGAGAAGACCGTGGGTGCTTGCGGGATCTTATTTGGCAGATGGATTCTTATTGATCTTATTGGAGTTTTATTCACGATTTGCAATCAACCTTGCCATTCAAGGTATTTATATTCTTTTGATTGTCGATGCTTATCGGTATTTAGACAAGAAGAAATTTCTGGGAGTTGGCATTGGAATTAGCTTTGTCGGGATGGCAAAATTTATTCAGCAGATTGCCTTGGAGGCGAACTTTTTAATTTTGTCTCAGACGATATTTTTCGGCATGATACACGGTTTGGTGTTGACAACGCTGTGGTTTTCACGCTCTTATCGGGAAGAAAAGGAAAAAATCGAGCAAGCAAATCGCAAAATTGAAGCCTTAAGCCGGGATCGGGAGCGGGCACGTCTTGCACGAGAACTCCACGATTCCATCGGACATTCTTTAACCGCGTTGATCATGCAGCTTGAGATCGTCAAGCGATCAGAAGATACGCTTTCAGATTCTGGGAAACAGGGCTTGGAAGAGGCGGCTGATAGCGCGAGGCAAACGCTGACAGAGGTGCGAAGCGTTGTAGATGCACTTCAGGAAGACGAAGTCGAGAATAGCTTTCAAGAGATGTTGAAGAAATTGTTGCGAACCTATACCGAGAAGACTCGGATTCGGGTGCAAGTGGACGGAATGGATTGCTTGCCAGCCTTTCTTTCGCGAGAGGCTTTGGATTTGTATAGAATTATTCAAGAGTTTTTGACAAATACAGGACGCCATGGTCAAGCCACGGAGATTCACATACACTGGGCGATGAATTCAGAGTTTTTGATCCTCACAATTACAGATAATGGCGTGGGGGCAGAATCCATTGTTTGTGGGAATGGCTTGACAGGGATGAGGGAGCGTGTGGGAAGACTGGGCGGGGAGATTGATTTTTCGGGAGAAAATGGATTTCGAACGAGAATTCAGATTCCTAAATGATTCATTTTTCGACAAAGAGTTACCCCCTCGGAAAATCCAAGGGGGCGGAGGAGTATTGGACATTAATCAGCTTAATATAGGGGGAAAGCTAATTAGAAGAAATTTCTCTTCAATATTTTCATACCCATTATTTAAAAAACTATCAGATAATTCACAAAAAAATAGCGACTAGGTTTTATTGAAAGGATGGGAAAATGGGACAAGGAATTTATCACTATTTCGGATATGATCTTTCCTTTGAGGAGCGAACTGAAGAAATTAGCAAGGCGGGATTTGAGTCGACCATGCTTTGGTGGGGAGATGAAGACTTTATCCCCTTGTCCAAAGCGGAGCAGGTTGAATGTGTCCGTCGGGCTGGACTAAAGGTAGAGAATGTTCATGCACCCTACGCCCATATTTGGAAGCTTTGGGCCAAGGACCTGCAAATTGCTGCTGAAGCGCAGCAAGAGTATTGCCGCTATATCGATGAATGCAAGGCTTATCAAATACCTATGATGGTTGTTCATGGGATGTCTCAGGAGCCCATCGAGGATGAGCAACAGGGATTTGAAAGTTTTAGCCTATTATTAGCGCATGCAAAGGCGGCTGGAGTAACATTGGCCGTGGAAAACACCATTGAGGATTCACGGTTTGATCATCTCTTGGAACAATTGATTCCCGAGGGAATGAAGTGGTGCTATGACTCCTCTCACGATTGGATATATAGCGAGTCTCCAACACGATTGTTAAGTACGTATGGAAAGGCACTTGCATGCTTGCATCTTTCGGACAATGATGGCCAATTTGACCGGCATTGGCTTCCGGGAAAGGGACTGGTTTCTTTTGAACAGATTCAAGAACTCTTAAAAAATCAAGGCTTTGACGGACAGTGGTCACTGGAGGTCTTTCCTCAGGAGGTGATAGGCTCGGCGAATGCTTTTTTGTCCGAAGCAAGGGAACGATTAACATGGGTCATGGAAGGAGCGAGGCATGAAGCTAAGGTATAGAAAAGCGGATCCCTTGGATGATGAGGATCTTCGGATACTGATGAAGGGAATGAATGATCCCGAGATTCAGCATCTAGTGACGCCGAATTTTGAAGAAGGTCCCTTGTCGATCGTGAATCTGGTCGACTATCGAACCAGCATTTTAGCCTCTCATATCGTCAACCATCAATTCATTATTTTCGATGGAGACAGACCCATAGGAGACCTTTCGTTAATGGAAGATCCAGAGCATCTGTTTCTGCGGATTCCACATAGCGGATGGCTAGGGATTTGTATTTCGGATGGTGCATATCGAGGCAAGGGGATTGGTAGACAGGCCATGCAATTTATAGAGAATTTTGCCTGGGACTTGGGCATGGTTCGGGTCGAACTTGGTGTGTTCTCATACAACGAGCGAGCGGCGAACCTTTATCTGAAGATGGGCTATCATGAAATTGCACGGATTCCAAACTTTGTCTGGTATCAAGAACGATGGTGGGCGGATATTCGAATGGAGAAAATAAACCCCTCGCAGAGCTAACTCGCGAGGGAATTTTTATGTGGATTCTATCATGGGAAAGATCTCGAGGCTCTGTGAAAGAATCCCATTCAGTGCTGCCAAAAGAATACCGTAGTTGGTGATGGGCAGTTCTAGGGCACGACATTGATTCAAACGCGACCGCATGGTCTTTTCGTTAAGCATGCAGGAACCACAATGAATGACGAAGTCATAGTCTGCCAAGTCTTCGGGGAAATCGTGGCCCATGGTAAAGGTGAATTGCAAATCTTTACCGGTCTTTTTTTGGAGGAGCTTGGGGATTTTGACCCGTCCGATATCCTCATGGGAATGATTGTGCGTGCAGCTCTCTGCGATCAATATTCGACTATGTTCATTTAATTGATCAAGGAATTTGATTCCCTCTACAAAGAGGGAAAGATCTCCCTTGTGTCGTGCAAAGAGGGTGGAAAACCCTGTTAATGGAATTTGATCGGAGAGGGTTTCTGAAACAAAATGGAAGGCCTGTGAATCTGTCACGGCGAGATCAATCTTCGGGTGGTCTCGAAGGGTTTGTTTTAATTCCGTATCGCGACAGACCAGGCATCGAATGCCATGATCCAGACAGTCGCGGATGACTTGCACTTGCGGCAAGATCAACCGTCCCTTGGGGGCTTCCGAATCGACCGGAACAATTAAGAGAACCGTACTGCTAGCCGGCAGGAGATCACCGAGGATTGGTTTTTCTTTTTGTTCTGTTTGGAGTTTTTTTATCAGTGCAGTTTTTAACTCCAGAATACCAACTTCTTCTTCAGTCGAAACGAGCTGAGCGGAAGGGTATTGTTCCAAAAGAGATTGTCGTTGATTCTCTTTGAGTAGGTCAATCTTGTTGATTACCAAAAGATGGGGGATTTGATACTGCTGAAATCGCTTTTGTACCTCCTCGAATGCTTGCCAATCCGGATCGGTTGCATCGGTCACATAGAGGGCAAAGTCAGTCTTTTGCAGGATTTTCAGGGAGCGTTTCACACGTAGATCCCCTAAAAGACCTTCATCATCAATGCCTGCCGTATCGATAAAGACAACTGGACCATGGGGAAGCAGTTCCATGGTTTTTTCTACAGGGTCCGTGGTTGTGCCCAAGACTGCTGAGACCAGAGAAATTTTTTGACCAATTATGGCATTCATCAGGGAAGATTTTCCTGAATTTCTTTTCCCGAAAATTGCGATATGGTCGCGATTCGCTTTGGGTGTCTGTTGCATGAGTACCTCCTATAGATAGAGATCACGTTCGCCGTTTTGGATTCGTTTGATATTTTCTTGGGTCAGGGCGCGAACTTTTAGATTTTCAATGTTTTGAATTTCTTTATCGATCAAGGCAAAGCCTTTTTCTCGGATTTCGTCATCCCCGTAATCCAATAGATATTCCGTCAGGGTCATGAGGGCGTTCGGGGTACAGATATTACCGATTTGTCCCGATTTGGCCAAGCGCATAAATCGGTCCCCGGTTCTACCGGAACGATAACATGCTGTGCAGTATGAGGGAATTACATCGTCGTCAATCAGGGATTTCAGGACTGCCAGAGGGGTGCGGTGATCGGCTGTTTCAAATTGCACAAGTTCTACGCCTTGTTCTTTTAGGGTGTATCCGCCGACATCGGTACAAGATCCTGCGCTGACTTGGCTGATGCCGTGTTGAATCAGTTTTTTTCGCATAGCTTCTGTTTCCCGGGTGGAAAGAATTAATCCTGTGAAAGGAAGGGCCAGCCGGAGAATTGCGACAAGTTTCATAAAGGTGAAGTCGTCAATAATATGGGGATATTCATCTAGACTCATTCCTTCTGCTTTTTTTAATCGTGGAACGGAGATGGTATGGAATCCAACCCCGTGGGCTTTTTCCAGATGGGCATTATGCATCATCATGGCGAGTACCTCGAATTTCCATGGTCCTAAGCCAAAAAGAACCCCGCCGCCTACATCGTCAATGCCCGCTTCCATGGCGCGATCGAATGCTGTCAGATGGTAGGTATAATCGCCTTTCAGGGAATGAGGATGCGTCTTTTCATAGCTCGCTTGGTGGTAGGTCTCTTGAAAGAGAATATAGGTACCGATCTCTGCATCTTTTAGGCGTCGATAATTTTCAACCGTTGTTGCCGCAATGTTCACATTGATTCGGCGAATGGCATCCTTCTCCGTTTTTGTGGTGTATACGGCGTCGATGGCGTCGAGGATATAATCGATGGTGCAATTGACGGGATCCTCGCCCGCTTCCAGGGCAATGCGCTTGTGGCCGCTCTTCTCCATAATTTGGGTCTCACTCTGGATCTCTTCCCGCGATAATTTTCGGCGTGGGAAGTCGTTGTCGCGTTTGTAGCCGCAATAGGTACAGGAGTTGACGCAATAATTGCTGACGTAGAGGGGAGCGAAGATCACGAGTCGATTGCCATAGATTTCTTCCTTGATGGAACGGGCAATTTGAAAGAGCTGCTGGAGTTCTGAATCCTTGGTGATATTTAATAAGATGGCAATGTCTTTTGGGGATAAAGCCTCTTTGTTTTTTGCTTTGGTTAAAACATTTTGAATGGCCTCTTTGTTGGCGTGTTCGGTTTGTTCTAAAAGATTTTGTATGGATTCGTGATTAATGATCATTTTTTTTCCTCCTTTGGCTATGGTCTCCGCGGGTCATGTTGACGCGGAAGCCTGCAGATGCAATTCGACCTTCAATGCATTGTCGGCAATGGGCCGCTTCGTCACCGGTACAAATCTTTCCGTCGTATAGAGCGTAAAGCTCTCGGACCGAGGTGGGAGACAGATTGGGCATGACGACATTGGCGCCGGCAAGCAAACCTTGTTCTCTTCCATGCGGATTCACCGAACCCAAGGCGGTGGTAGCCGGAAGAAGCACGTCTGGCAAAATTAATCGAATGATCGACAAAAGCAGACAGGTCATTTCCAGGGTTCCCGGATTGGCATTTGCCAGGGGGGTGTCTGATTGGGGAAGAAAGGGTCCGATTCCAACCATATGTGGCTGAAGTTCCTGTAAAAACAACAGATCGTCAATCAAATCATCTTGGGTTTGACCTGGGGCACCCACCATAAATCCAGCGCCTATTTGAAAGCCGATCTCCTTGAGATCTTGAAGGGATTGAAGACGTGTGTGATTCTCTTCTCCTTGATGAAGAGAGGCGTATAGGGAGGGGGAAGCAGCTTCGTGGCGCAAGAGGTAACGATCTGCTCCTGCGGCATAGAAGGCTTGGTAGGCACTTCTTGGCCATTCTCCAACAGATAAAGTAATGGCACAATCGGGGTATGTTGCCTTGATTCGCTTTACCAAAGACACAATTCGGTCTTCAGTATAATAGGGGTCTTCTCCTCCCTGTAAGACAAAGGTGCGATAACCAAGCCAATAGCCTTGATCGCAAGAGGTCAGGATCTGATCCTCTGTTAGCCGATAGCGTTCGACAGATTTGTTGGAGCGGCGGATCCCACAGTAGAGACAGTCTCTTTTACAATAGTTTGTAAATTCGATGAGTCCGCGCATATAAACATCCAGACCATAGTGATCGCGGCGGGCATGAATGGCTTGCTGCTTCAGTGCAACAAGTGCAGCATCATCAAGAGCTTCAAAAAAGGAGCGCCACTCTTCACGTGTCAAGAATCGTTCATTTGTCAACTTTTCAATCCAGTTCATGTGAAATCTCCTTTTTCGAAATGGCTGTTTTTACTTGGACATTAGGAATTCTTCCCAAACGTCCTGTTAGCGTGTTGATGGCATCTAAGGATCCTAATAGGGTGATTGTGATCACGGTAAGACCATGTTCTGGCATGGGTAAGCCCATTCGTCCTTTGACAATGCCCTTAAATTCAGCGATGCAATTATTGAATCGATGTTGGTTTTGTTCCGGATTTTCCAGGATTGCGCTGATTACAGCAATTCTTTTCATAGTTCCTCCCAATAAAAATAGCGTTTTCAGTAAGAAAACGCGCACAAGAGAAAGCAGACCCAGGGTCTGTTTAAGCTTTCTTTCGACGCAGATTTCTTTGTCGTCAGAGTTAATTGGATTGTCAAACACGCAAGGAGTCACAAGACGCCTTGGTGTTGTTAATACTTTAACAAAAATATGTAATGATTACAACATGAAATATTTACCATTTTAGTATTAAGCTTTGTTTTTTCTTGCCAATAACTAAGGCTCTCCCTCATAATAGAAAGTGGATGAAAAGGAGTGATATGGGATGAAGGATAGGAAAACAAAAATTGATGAATATTTTAAAAAAATCGACAAATTGGGATGGGATCTTAACCTTCGATCCATATTTGAATTATTAAAATACGTGGGGAACCCACAAAATCAAATCGCGGTTGTTCATGCCGCAGGTACCAATGGAAAGGGGAGTACTCTGGCTTTTCTTTCGTCCATTATGGAAGAGACAGGATTGCAAGTCGGACGATTCACTTCGCCAGCCTTGGTAGATCGAAATGAGATGATTACAATCAATGGTGTGAAAATTTCAGATGCTGAGATGGAACGAGGAATTTCGATGGTTGAAGAGGCCTGCCAGAAAATGGTCGATTCTGGATTTCGGCATCCAACGTCCTTCGAGGTGATGGCAGTCCTTGCATTTCTTTATTTTAAAGGTCAGGTGGACCTCGCTCTCATTGAAACGGGAATGGGTGGCAGACTGGACGCAACCAATGTGGTAGCGGAAGCAAAATTGTGTATAATTACACCGATTGGAATGGATCATGAGGCGTTTTTAGGGGATTGTTTGGAGAAAATTGCTATGGAAAAAGCAGGTGTTTTTCGCCCAAAAGTACCCGTTGTTTCAGCTCCGCAAGAAAAGCAAGTAGAAGCGACTCTGCGGGAAAAAGCACAGTTGATTGAAGCGCCGTTTATTCTGATTGACAGGTCAAATCTCTCAGTCTTAGAAGAAGGAACTTCCCTCCGATTTATTTATCGTAGTGTTGAGTACAAAACTGAAATATTAGGACGCCATCAGGCGGTCAATGCTGCTGTGGCAATTGAATCAGCAAAGCGATTGGACAAAATGGGCTGGTCCGTGACAGATGAAGATTTGCTTCAAGGCATTTCAAAGGCTCATTGGCCTGGGCGGTTTGAAATTTTACGAAGAGATCCCTTGGTGGTGATTGATGGTGCTCACAATGCGCAGGGCATGCAGGCCTTAAATCATGCGAGAAAGCAGATTTTAAAGGGTGAATATCGTGTGGTAGTTGGTATTTTGGGTGAAAAGGACATGGGACCTGATTTTTTAGAAATACTAGGAGAGGCTAGCGAAGTATGGACGGCGACGCCAAATAATCCGAGAGCATTGTCCGCTAGTAACCTGTCAACCAGACTATTGAAACAGGGAATTAAGAGTGAAGCAGTAGAGGATTTTGAAGTTTTAATTGATTTACTAGCAAGTGAATCCACTTTGAGTGGTTCTTTTCCCTGCTTGATATTTGGGTCTCTTTATTTGATTGGACCCTTGGGCAATGCTTTGAAGAGGAGGTTGAAGAATGATTCGTGTTTTAATTGTGGATGACCAAGAGATCATGCGACATGGACTTAAGATGATATTGGGACAAGAATCGGATTTGGAGGTCGTCGGAACTGCGGGAAATGGAGAGGAAGCCCTTGCTTTTTGCCGGACACACGAGCCGCCGGATGTGGTCTTGTTGGATATTCAAATGCCAGTGATGAACGGGGTGGAGACAACCAAGGCATTGAAACTGTTCAACCCTAACATTCGGGTTGTGATTTTAACAACCTTTCATGACGATGACTATATCTTTGATTCCTTACGGGAAGGTGCTCATGGGTATTTGTTGAAGGATGCGCCGCCTGAAACGATTGTTCAGTCAATTCGCGCGGTTTATGAGGGTGGAGCGATGATTCAGCCTGAGATTGCATCAAGAGTCATTCGACAATTCAATAAAATACGGGATGAACGCCCTCTTTTTATGGGGGGCGCTAAAGAAAATTTGACAAAAAGAGAAAAAGAGATTTGTCTATTGATCTCACAAGGGTTAAATAACCGTGAGATTGCAGAGAAATTATTTCTTAGTGAAGGAACGGTGAAAAATCACGTGACGCGAATCTTGGATAAATTGGATTTAAGGGACCGGACACAATTGGCGATCTACACATTACATAAGTTATAGAGAGGGTTCCGATGGGAAAATTACAAGGGATTTGCAGAAAAATGAGTGGATTATTCCTTTTAGTTATGTTGTTGGGAAATACTGCTTGGGCGGAGTCGGATGCAATTTCAATTTCATATTATGACAATTATCCTCTGTGTTTTCAAGATGAAAAGGGGCAGCCTCAGGGTGTTTTTATCGATATTATGAATGAAGTGGCCGATCAGGAAGACTGGAAAGTAGAGTACGAGTATCACACTTTAAAGGAACAGCTAGCCCTTGTTGCCGAGGGGAAGGTTGATCTTGGGATGGCAGTCGCATATTCAGATGCGCGAGCCAAGCAAGTACGATTTCAGCTTGAAACAATCTATTCCAATTGGGGACAGATTTTTGTTGGGGTGGATGAAATTGCCGTTGACTCTTTAGAGTCTCTGGCGAAATATCGTATCGCTTTGGTTCGAGGTGATATCTACTCAATCGAGCTAGAAGAAAGTTTCGAATTTTTGGGGTTGGTTAAGAACTTTGTTTATGTGGATGGGTTCACTGATGTATTTAAAGCGATTGATGGGGGAAAAGCGGATGCAGGCGCGGTTGCCAGAACGTTTGGTCTCTTGAATATGGATAAGTATTGGGTGAGGGCTACGACATTGGCAATTCGTCCTGCAAAAGTGAAGATTATTGGCGCACCGGGCCAAGAAAATCTGCTTGCAGGGATCGATCGATGGATGTTGGTTGTCCAAGAGGATCCAAATTCGAAGTATTACAATATTTTATCTAGATGGCTTCGGGAAGAGGTGCGGGATGAGGTTGTTCCAGAATGGCTATTCTGGGTGTTGGCAATTGTTGTCCTTATGGGTCTTTTGTCTTTGGGATTCGTTTATTTTTTGAGGAAAATGGTGGCGAAACAGACCCAGGAATTGACCTATTTGGCTTATCACGATTCCCTTACAGGCTTACCGAATCGCCGCACCATGAATCGACTGATTAAAGAAAACTACCTGGAAGAAGGATATGATTTTTTGTTGATTGACTTAGATCAGTTTCGGCGGGTCAATGATTTGTACGGACATGAAATGGGAGACCAATTATTGGTTGAATTTACTTGCAGAATGGAGAAAATCCTTCCGAATTCAGCGATTCTTAGTCGTTTAGGCGGAGATGAATTCACCATACTCTTGCCTCGTGGTCAGGGCGAATTGATTGCGAATCAGTTGTTACAGATCATGAAAAAGCCGATTGAAGTGGGTTCAGAAACCTTTGAGATTGAGATGAGCATTGGTCTTGCGCATTTACCAGAGGACGGCGAAGATTATGATACCCTGACGCAGAAAGCGGAAATGGCTATGTATCAGGCCAAGGGGAAAGGAAATGAAAAGATTCAATGGTTTCGAGTAGAAATGGAAGAAAAGCTCCATCAAACCCATTGGTATCTGAAGTATATGAGAGGGGCAATTGGACGAAATGAATTCTATTTGGTCTATCAACCGATTGTAGACACATATACCCAGAAAAGGGTAGGTGTAGAAGCCTTATTGCGCTGGAAACATGACGGTCAGATGATTCCACCTTCGATCTTTATTCCTATTGCAGAGCAATCTGGATTGATCCATGAGATCGGTGACTGGGTTGTGATCGAAGCTATTTCTCAAATGATAGCTTGGCGTGGACAAACAAATAGTCCACACTTTGTGAGCTTGAATTTATCTGCGATCCAATTGAATCATGAAGGGTTTATCGATCACTTGGATGCTATGGTGGATCGTTTAGGTGCAGATAAATCAAAGATCCATTTTGAGGTGACGGAAAATGCTGAGATTGAAAAAATCGGCCATTCTCGTCTTGCCCTGGAATCCTTAAAGCGAAGCGGTTATCATATTTCTCTGGATGACTTCGGCATGGGGTATTCGTCTATGAATTATTTGAAAGAATTGCCCATTGACACCATGAAAATTGATCGAGCTTTTATTATGGAGATTGGTCGAGATTGTGAAAGTGAAATTTTGATTGAAGAGTTGCTGATTTTGGCAAAGCGGTTGAATCTGATGACGATTGCGGAGGGCGTTGAGACCGAGGAACAATGGCTGTTTCTAAAGGAACATGGATGTCCGATGATTCAGGGATACTATTATGGTCGGCCGGTATTGCCAGATGAATTGATGAGAAGATGACCAACAAAAGCCTTTCCGCTGGAAGGGCTTTTGTTGTCTAGTGAGATTCAATTAACTGCCAGAGGGAGTCGACTTGCCGTGTTTCAAGACGATTTTCACGATCGTCAGATTCTGTAGGATGATTTGCAGGGATAAAACATGGGTGATCATATGAAGTTTGAACAAGTTGGCAATGGAAAACCTCCCGATCGGGAGGCTTTTTTATGCCAATTGGGTTTCAAATTGACTGCTATACAATTGGTAGTAAAATCCTTTGGATGCTAAAAGACTATGATGGTTGCCCCGTTCGATAATTCTTCCTTCTTGAATGACAAGGATTTGATCTGCGTTTCGGATGGTAGATAATCGATGGGCGATGACAAAACTGGTTCGGCCTTCCATTAGGGTCTTCATGCCCTTTTGGATCTGGAACTCGGTTCGCGTATCCACGCTGGATGTTGCCTCATCTAGAATGAGGATATCTGGATTGGAAAGAATCGCACGAGCAATGGAAATCAATTGCTTTTGTCCCTGACTGAGGTTGCCGCCCTCTTCTGTTAAATTGGAATGGTAGCCTTTGGGCAATCGATGGATAAAGCTATGGGCGTTGGCCAGTTTTGCCGCCTGGATAATTTCTTCTTCTGTGGCGTCTAATCGACCGTATTGAATGTTTTCATAAATGGTTCCTGAGAAGAGATAAGGGTCCTGCAGAACAATGCCCAAGCGCTGTCTTAGCTCTTCTTTTTTTAGGGTATGAATCGGATTTTCATCGATTAGGATTTCACCGGATTGGATGTCATAGAATCGAGTCAGCAGATTGATTATGGTGGTTTTCCCCGCACCGGTTGGACCAACGAGGGCAATCACCTGGCCGGGTTCTACTGCGAAGCTAACGGATTGGAGAACCGGTTTGTCTGCAACATAGTGAAAATCGACATCTTTAAAAGCGACAGCACCCGATAGGGTTTTCACACCGATGGCAGAGGCGTGTTCTTCAATTTCCGGCTTCTCGTCCAAGACTTCAAAGACGCGTTCTGCACCGGCAATGGCTGCTTGAACGGTGTTGTATAACTGGGCAACTTGGTTGAGGGGTCTGCCGAATTGTCTGGAATAGTTCATAAAGCTGGCAATTAAGCCAAGGCTTGCCTGTCCCTGTATCACGAGGAGGCCGCCGACACCGACCACGAAGGCATAGGTGAGGTTGTTTGTCATGCCCATAAGAGGACCCATCATGCCACCGAAGAATTGCGCACGAATGGATGCGCTACGCAGAGCATCGTTTTCGACATCGAATTTTTCGATAATGGCATTTTCTTGTCCGTAGGCTTTTACTACCTTTTGGCCGCTGATATACTCCTCGATAATCGTATTGACATTGCCCAGGGAAGCCTGCTGTTGTTTAAAGGCTTTTCTGGTTCGCTTGATGACGCGGTTTACAATCAAAAAGATCAAAGGCACAGTCGCAATGGTAACCAAGGCGAGGATCCAATTTAGGCGGAACATAACAATCGTTACGCCTAGGATGGTAATGACACTGGAGATCAATTGTGTAATAGATTGGGTCAGGGTATTGCTGACATTGTCGATATCATTGGTCATGCGACTCATCAAGTCCCCATGGGGATGGGTGTCAAAATAGCGCAGGGACAAGCTTTGTACATGTTCAAATAAATCTTGTCGAAGGCGCAAGACGGTATCTTGTGCGATATTTGCCATCAAATAAGTCTGTGCCCAGGTGAAGAGGGCGCTAATGACGTAAACAAGGATCATCAAACCTGCAAACTTGGCTAGTTGAGCCAAGGGTGATGCATCAAAGAGGGCATCGATGGCTCGCCCCATCAGATAGGGACCAGCTAGGCTGCTGCCTACGGAGAGTAAAACCAGGAAGATGACAAACCCTAGGAGCCATTTGCTGCCTGCCAAGTATTTCCACAGTCGCTTGAGGGTCGTCTTTGAATCCTTGGGGCGAACGATGGGTTTAAGATGGTGGCCTGGCCCTCTTCCGGGACCACGAGAAGGCCTTGGTCCAGCACCTTGGTTGGCTGGCCTTGCTTTTGTTGATTTACTCATTGTCATCACCTCCCAATTGAGAATCATAGAGTTCACGGTAGACGGCACTTTTCTTCATCAGGGAATCATGGGTGCCAATGGATTCAAGGGCACCGTCATCGAGGACGAGAATCGTATCGGCAGTCATTACCGAGCTAATGCGTTGTGCGATTAGGATACTGGTACGATTTTTCATAAAGTGTTTCAAAGCAGCGCGAATTTTCACCTCGGTTTCAACGTCGACAGCAGATGTGCTATCGTCGAGGATTAAAATGGCTGGATCGGTTACAAGTGCGCGAGCAATGGCGATTCTCTGTTTCTGTCCACCTGAGAGATTGACGCCACGCTGTTCTAGGTAGGTGTCGTATCCGTCTGGCATTTTTGTAATAAAGTCATGGGCCTGGGCGATCTTGGCCGCATGAATCATTTCTTCTTCGGTGGTGTTGGGTCGACCAAAGGTTAAATTTTCACGGATTGTGCCGCTGAAAAGAACGGCTTTTTGCATGGCAAATCCAATCTGGCTTCTGAGCCATTCTTTGGAAAGTGTTTTGACATTGATACCATCGATCAAAACCTGGCCTTGGCTGGTATCGTAAAATCGTGGAATCAATTGAACCAAAGTCGATTTTCCAGATCCTGTGGATCCCAGGATCGCCAGGGTCTTTCCTGGAGAGATGGTGAGATTGATATTCTTTAAGACAGGGTCGGCGCAGTTGGCTTGATAGGCAAAGCAAACATCGCGAAATTCGACTTCCCCATAAAGGGAGGCAGGAGTAACTGGGTCGATTTGATTGAGCACGGCAGGTGTGGCGTCCAATACCTCCAGAATCCGAGAAGCAGAAGCTTCTGCTCTCGACATATTCATCATGACCATGGCTACCATCATCAAAGACATCAACAACAACATGATGTAGTTGATAAAGGACATGATCTGTCCGATCTGCATGTCTCCTGCAATGACGGAACCGCCTCCATACCAGATGGCTGCAACAATCGCTAGATTCAGAATCATTAAGATCACCGGAAAGATCATGGCAAGAATATGTGCCGCCTTAACGGAGATGTCTCTGTATTCGTGATTGACGGTATTGAAACGATTGTTTTCAAAATCTTTTCGCACAAAAGCCTTGATGACACGAATGCCCGATAAATTTTCCTGAACCACTTGGTTGACAGAATCTAGTTTTCCTTGCACCTGTTTATAGATTGGAAAGGCCTTTCTGATGACCAAGGTGAGAATGATCAATAGGAGTGGAATCATAATCCCCATAATCCAGGCCAATTGCGGACTGACGATTAGGGCCATTACAACGGATCCAATCAGCATGATCGGCGCGCGGATTAAAAGCCGCAGGGATAGAAAGCTTAAGGTTTGCACCTGGGTTACGTCATTGGTTAGGCGGGTGATTAATTGCCCGGTTTCCAGTTGGTCAAGATTGGGAAAGGACAGGGATTGAATTTTCACAAAGAGGTCTCTGCGAAGATCACGAGCCATGGACATGGAGGCTTTTGATGCATAATAGGCGCTGACAATGCCACCGAAGGCACCAATGAGAGCCATCAGAATCAAGAATCCTCCATTTTTCAGAATATAGGGCATATCTTTTTCTGCGACACCAGTATCTACCATGCGTTGCATGATGGCAGGCTGCATCAATTCAGCCAAGACAGCGAACATCACGAGAATAGGTGCAATCAAGGCCCATTTTTTGTAGGGTGACATATAGCGATAGATGCGTCTGAGCGACTTCATTCTTTTTCTCCTTTTTCCTTCTCTTGAAGATGTTGGCAAAACTTGGTAAAAACACGCTCCAAGGTTTCTTTTTCTTCTGTGGTCATCAGATTGGAAAACTCTTGGTCCATTTTATGAAAGACACGAGCAGAAGCGTCTTGCGCTTCGCGGCCGAGCTCTGTCAATTGGATTTCCAGAATTCGCTGATCCTGGGGTGATGGCGTACGAATCAGTAGTCCGTTTTTTTCCATACGCTGCAGCATACGGGTTAGGGTAGCAGGTCTGATATCCATTTTTTGTAAAAGATCTTTTTGAGTTTTACAGTTATGGGAAACAAGAAGGCGAAGAATGCGGGGTTGTCCCTTCGACAAACCATAGGGGTCTAATTGATTGCCTAAGTATCGATGAGCAAGTCGATAGGTGCGACCGAATTGCCGGAAAAAATTATGTTTCATAAGTTCTCCTTTCTGTTAGTTAGCTAACTAAATAATATCATGAGAGGGTAAGAAGTCAAGAATTAAATGTAGTCAGCTAACTATTTATGCAAAAAGTCATGGTCTTTTAGATAAAATGATGACAGTAGGCACAAGACGCTGAGCGAAAATTTTCGTATAATAGGGGTAGAAGAAAGGTGGGAGTAGAATGAAGAGACGAATGTTTGGCATGATGGTAGTGATTATAATGTTAATGTCCGGGTGTCAATCGGGAACAGATCTGGATGCTTATCGCGCAGCAGTGGAGAAGACGGATGCGGCGACATCAGGAAATTCGGAATTTAAACTGACGATCAACAATGAATTTAACTTGAAAGAAAGTACGCCAGAATCGCAAAAAGCAATGGCTTTGTTTGAGCGGATTGTATTTTCCACTGCGACGCGTTTCGATGAAACTCGAATTCAATCCGATCTGTATTTGAATTTTGGCGGAATTGGATTTGACGCCTCTTATTATCGCGATGGCGAGCTTGAATTTATGAAGTTGCCCTTGGTTGGAAAGTATATGAAGTTGGATGAGATAGATCCTGGCATGGCGATTGATTCTGACTTGTTGGAGAGTTTTGACCCGGTTGGAAAAGAATGGCTTCGCATGATGCGGGAAGAGAATATATTCAAAGGGAAACGTCATGTGCTTTCAACAGCAGACGGCGATGTAAAGGTCACTCGATTTTCTATTGAACTGACAGATGAACAGATTCAGCAAGGTTTGGCATTGATTGCGGATTTAATTGAAGAAAATGAGGAAGAAATACTTGCCAGTGGATTTTTTGGCGAGACTAATCAGAAGAATGGACATCAATTGATTCAGGAAGCAGCGGAGAGCGTACGATCTGTGCGGTTTGAAGACTTCGTCTATACCACGGACATTGACATCGATGGCTATGTGATACAAAGCGAGTTTTCAGGCATACTGAAAGTTGGAGACGGCGAGGATGGGATCACACGAGTCACGGTACAATCACTGAATTGGGGATTTAATCAGGAACCGGAGTTCTCGATTCCAACTCCTCAAGCGGACGAGTGGGCAGATCAAGAGGATCTTAGGACGGATTCCTTCTTTTCGATGGATATTCTGGGGAAATAAGGAGGATAAGTATGAATCTAGTGGAGATACAAGGCGTAGAAAAACACTTTGGTGAGATCCATGCGGTTGACGGGATTGACATGCATGTGAAAAAAGGAGAAATTCTAGGATTACTGGGTCCCAATGGCGCGGGAAAATCAACGACGATTTCGATGATTGCAACCTTGCTGGAACCGACAGAAGGCACCATTCTTTTTATGGGAGAATCCATTCAGGCGGATCCCAAACAAATTCAAAATGTTCTTGGCTTTGTGCCGCAAGAGATCGCCTTATATCCAACCCTAACAGGGAAAGAAAATCTTCAGTTTTGGGGTCGGGTCTATGGACTCCGCGGCAGTAAATTGAAGGAACGGATTTCGGAAATCTCCCAGGTGATTGGGTTGGATGAACGGTTGAAAGACCGCGTGGACACCTATTCTGGTGGGATGAAGCGACGCTTGAATATTGGGGTTGCGCTTCTTCACAAGCCTGCGTTTATTATTATGGATGAGCCAACAGTGGGCATTGATCCGCAATCACGCAGTTTTATTCTCGATACGGTGCGGGAATTACGGGATCAGGGAAGTACCATTTTGTATACGACACACTATATGGAAGAGGTGGAATCCCTTTGCGATCGGATTTATATTATGGATCATGGAAAGATTATTGCGGAAGGAACCAAGGAATCCCTCACAGAAATGATCGATGCCAGCGAGGTGATTCGTTTGTCTGTGGAAAAAATTGATCCCTTGTTGATAACCACCTTGCAAGAATTGAAGTTTGTGGAAAAGGCGGTTGTAGAGGAAAACTCGATTTACTTGACAGTTAAGGAAAACGGCAATCACTATCAGTCAATTATGAATGCGCTTTTGGGATCGGGTACGCAATTAAAGGGAATGGATATTCAAAAGCCGAGTTTGGAAACCGTATTTTTGCATTTAACCGGCAGAGGACTGCGTGATTAGGAGGAGAATATGATTCGAATATGGGAAATCATTAAAAAGGATTTCAAAATTATTGTCTCGGATCGAAAGGCCTTGTTTATCATCTTGGCAATGCCCCTCTTGTTGACAGGAATTTTGAGCATGGCTTTAGGTGGTTCTTTTCAAGAGTCGGGAAAACGAAAGGCGATTCCGATTGCCCTTGTGGTAGAAGGCGATGTTCAACTGGATCAGGATCGATTTATTACCCTGCTGGATTCTGGTCCGCTGAAGACATCCATGACACAGGACTCCCGAGCAGAGCTAGAAGAAGCGATACGTGATTTTAGTCCGATTGCAATGTTTCAAGAAGATTTTTTTGGGAGTGAAGAAATTGACCAGCTTGTAGAGCTCACGGTGATGGATCGAGAGATGGCGGAAGCGGCCTTAGATGCGACAGAGGTTCATGCGGTGATCGTATTGCCCAAGTATTACACCTACGATATGTATATGAATTTTTTCACCCCTTTTCGGAATCAAATCGAAGTGGAGGTTTTGGGGCATACGGATTACCAGTATACCCTCCGGATTATAAAAGAAGTCGTGAATGGTTTTTTCCAGGTCATCAATACAGGGGTCATTGAGAAAAATGTTTTGCTTTCCGTCGGCAGTCTCGCTGGAGAATCTCAAGTGGTGTATGAAAATATGGAAGAGATCATCAAAGGATTTGTAGGGAGTATGGAGGGGGTTCAGATACAGGAACTTCAAGGAACGGAACGAGTTCATGTGGATAGCTTCACCTACTACGCGGCTGCGATGTTGGCCATGTTTGTCTTGTTTACAGCGGGTTTTGGAAGCCGTTCTCTTCTGACAGAAAAACGGGACCATACAGCCAATAGGATGCAAAGTGCTGGAGTTTCCCTTCTGGATATGATGGTTGGCAAGTGGATCATGATGGTGGGATTGACGATTTGTCAGATGCTTGTTCTTTTTGTTTTTTCGCGGTTTGTTTTTGGGGTGCGATGGACTTCGCCGACTGGATTGATGATTACCAGTCTGGTTGTCGGCATGGCGGTTGCCTCATTGGGGACCTTGATCAGTTTAATCTCCTATCGCAGCAATAATTACAAGGTTGCCAATCTTTTTGAGAGTGTGATTGTTCAGATCATGGCAATATTGGGTGGAAGCTATATTCCCTTGGAGGTATTGCCAAAAGGACTTTCCTTAGTGGCTCCCTTCACAATCAATGGATTAACCTTGCAGGCGATTATTACCCTGCAAAGGGGATTCGGTTTCTTATCTGTACTATGGATTTGGGCGGCCTTATTGGGAATTTCCATGGGTTTGCTTGTGCTTGTTTTTGCTTTGTCGCGATGGAAGGGAGGGATTCAAGATGAGAAGCATTCTATGGCTTAAGCTTCGTCTTTTGAAGCGTGACTATATGATCCTTGTGATTCTTACAGCCATGGCGTTACTCCTGACCGGGATTTTTGGTGGAAGCATGATGGGGAATTATCAGCCAAGTATTTTAGTCGTCTCGCAAGAAAGCTCTCCTGAAGCGGATCGATTTCTTGAATTGATGCAGACGTCAGAGACCTTTCGATTTGAGTGGGCAGATCAGGCGGATGCGATTATGCGAGTGGAATCCGATGAAGTCATGGCAGCGTTAATTTTACCACTTGGGTTTGGGGTGGATTTAAAATCCAGTATTGCGCCGAGTATTTCTTTATTTCAATCCAAGGATGCCCTTGAATTGATGGAGCTTAAAAATTGGGTTCGCACCATGGTATTTCGCATGCAATCCGATCAGCGGATGGTGGACTTTTCTGTGGAAAACTTTCAAGGGGACGAGTTGGGTGCCAAAGTACTGGCGGAAGCTGACACCCATTGGGCAAATAAAGTTCCTGTGGTGGTTCATACTACGACAAAGACGACTGGTTTTTTTGATTTTTATGATATTAAGATCCATTATATGGTCGGATTTTTACTCTTTTTCACCACCTTTAGTATTGTCTTTACCATGGCAGATTTACTGCAGGAAAAGAAACAATTTACTTGGAATCGGCAGATGATTTCACCGATTTCAAAGAAGAAAATCCTAGCTGGAAATATCTTTTATTCTTGGTGCTTGGGCTTTATGCAAGCATTGGTGTTGATCGGTGCAGGTGGGTTTTTATTTGATATTGATTGGAAGGCGCCTTTGGCCGTACTCTTGGTTCTGAGCATGTATATTTTAGCCATTGCTGGACTGGGGATGTTAATTACAGGATTTGTTCGAACCCTAGAGCAATTATCAGCGATTACGCCAGTGATTTTGGTTTCATTCGCCATGCTGGGTGGATGCATGTGGCCCCTGGAAAGTGTCAGTAATCCTATTTTATTATTCGCGGCGAATCTTACGCCGCACAAATGGGCCTTGCAGGCTATTGAACGCCTGGTTATGTTCGATGCTTCGATTGAAACGATCGGATTTCCCATTCTAGTTTTGGCTGTGATGAGTCTGGTGTTTTTTGTTTTGGGACTCTGGCGATTTCAAAAACATGCTGTTTCATAACCGCGCTTTTGCGCGGTTTTTGCTTTTCTACGGGTACAATATGGGTAGGAGAGATAAACATGGAAGCAGGATATTATGTGAAAGTTGGCAATCAAATTCGCTGTGAACTCTGTCCCAACCGATGTGTGATTGAAGAGGGAAAAACTGGGGTTTGTGGTGTTCGAAAACATATAAAGGGGAAACTGGTTACTGAAAGTTATGGGAAGGTTACGGCCTTGCAGGTGGATCCCATTGAAAAGAAGCCTTTGGCATATTTTCATCCCGGGGTTCAGGTGTTCTCTATCGGTAGTTATGGGTGTAATTTGAAGTGCCCATATTGTCAGAATCACCCTATCGCTCATGGAAAACCGGCATCCACCGCATACAGTCCCGATGAAGTGGTGGAAGCGGTGCAACGTAGAGAGTTAAACTTTTTAGCTTTTACATATAATGAACCCTTGGTGGGATTCGAATTTGTTTTGGATACGGCGAAATTGGCCAAAGAGGCGGGTATAACCACGATCATGGTATCGAATGGTTATGTGGAAGGAGAACCGCTAGCGGATTTGTTGCCCTACATTGATGCATGGAATATTGATCTGAAAGGATTTTATCCGCAGACCTATCAAAGATTGGGCGGGCAGGTCCAACCGGTGCTTAAAACCATTGAACAAGTAGCTGCAGTGGCGCATGTGGAGATTACAATCCTGCTTGTTCCGGGAATCAATGATGACCGGGAGGAATTAAAATCCTTGTTTGAATGGCTTGGTGCATTGGATCCGTCTATACCGCTACATTTGAATCGATATTTTCCAGCGTGGAATTATCATGAACCACCGACATCGGTGGATTGGATGAAAGCGGTCGCCCAAGATGCTAGGCATGTGTGTCATCGTGTAAATTTAGGTAATATTTGGGAGGTGAAAGTATGATTGTAGGCCTTGCATTGGTTCCTCATCCTCCGATAATTTTGAAAGAAATCGGAAAAGGTGAGGAAAGGAAAGCGAAGGAAACTTTGCGAGGAATGGAAGCGGTAAAAAAGAAAATTCGTGGAATTGAGCCTGATTTAATCATCTGCGTTTCCCCCCACGGTGCATTTTTCACGGATGGATTTTGTTTTTTGGATGAGCGCTGGGCCCATGGTGATTTTGGCTCTTTTGGCATGCCCGAACTAGGAATGAAAAAGGAAATTGCTCAGGAACTGAATCGTGAATTAGAAGAAATATTAGCGCGAAAGGGGATCCCCGCCTTGTTTTTGACCAAGGAAATAGCGAAAGACTATGGGATCAAGGCCGAGTTGGACCATGGATGCATGGTGCCGCTACAAATTATTGATGAGGGGCATAAGGCTTATCGGATTCTTCATATTACGGTTAGTGGATTGTCTAGAATGGCCCATTATCGACTGGGAATGGCATTGGCCGAGCTACTTGAGCGATCCAATCTCAAGACGGTTGTTGTGGCTAGCGGCGATCTTTCTCATGCGCTGAAGGAGAAAGGTCCCTATTCCTATCATCCATCGGGTGCTCTCTTTGATCATGAAGTAAGAACAGCGATTCGAAAAGGTGATGTGTTCTCTTTGCTAACAATTGAGGAGCAATTGGTGAAAGATGCCGCTCAATGCGGATTGCCGTCATTTTTGGTGGGGGTAGGCACCCTAGACGGTAAGCACATCCATTCAGAAGTCTTTTCCTATGAAGGTCCTTTTGGGGTTGGGTATTTAACGGCATTTTTGGAACCCGGAAATCCAATGGAATCTTGGGTTGAGACCTTGGATGCCCATTTTCTGCAACAAATGGAGAAGCAAAAAGAAAAAGAAGATCCGGTTTTGCGACTGGCGCGCTGCGCAATTGAAGAGAAGGTTCGTCACCGAAAACGAGTGTTATGGAAAACCGTAAGGGAAGAAGACCTTTTAGATTTGGAAGAAAAACAATTCGGGGCTTTTGTCTCCATCTTTGAATCTGGACAATTGCGGGGATGCATTGGAACGATTGAACCGAGCTACGCACATTTGGGTGAAGAAATTATTGAAAACGCGATTGCAGCTGCAATGCATGATCCGAGATTTCTTCCAATCGAAGCAAAAGAATTGCCCTTCTTGTCGGTTAAGGTCGATGTGGTGCAACCTCCGGAAGCGATTAAGTATCTGGCGGATTTGGATCCACAGCAATATGGTGTCATCGTGGAATGGGAGGGACGGCGTGGGGTCTTGCTCCCTCGTTTGCAAGGTGTAGACACGGCAACAGAGCAAGTTCGTATTGCCAAGCACAAGGCTGGGATTCCCTATGAGGAAAAGGTGAAGATGGCTCGTTTCGAAGTCATTCGATATGAAAACAAATAACCGGTGAAAGCCGGTTATTTGTTTCTGAGGCGAGAGATGAAAATTGATGTTTTGAAATAGTAAAATTGATAAGTTGTGAAAAACGAAAAAATTCAAGGCGAAGAAAAAGAAGCATTTAGGGTATATAAGTACTAAATAAATCCAAAGAGAAAGAAGGGATGACATGCAAGAGCGCTGGATTATGGAGTTTAATCATTTGAACACTTCACAATGGAAAGAATTATTGCACGATCCCATCACGGGTAATCGAAGCGGAGCATTTTATGTTTCGGAAGGGTTCGGCGTTTTCTCTGGGGACATGCAGGAGATGGATGAGAATGGCTATTGCTCGATTCGAAGTGAAGTATCTGGCTTGGATTTTAAAGAAGCGAAGGGATTGATCTTGGACTTGGTAGGAGACGGGCAAAGCTATTTCATTGACTTGCGCATGCTACTGCCTTTAGGGCCTTTTGGGTTTTACACAGCATTTTATACCCTGCCTGGAATTCGGCAAAAAATTTATCTGCCATTTTCTGAGTTTGAGCCGAGTTATTTGGGAGAAACCTTGGCAGCTTCGCCACCGTTGAATCCCATTCATATTTCTAGTATGGGTGTGATGGTTTTGGATGTGATGGATGGAGATTTTGAGCTGAAAATCCGTTCAATCGGTGCATATAAATAAAGACCCGTGATTTCACGGGTCTTTCTCTTTTACTTTACTTCAAAATGCATTTCATAGGTGGAAAGCTCGCTTCTTGCTGCTTCTGCAAAGATGACAGGAAGATCAAGTTCTTCTTTTGTAATTTCAACAGCGCCTTCTTCAGCATTCCAGTATAAATTATATTCAAAGGAGTCTTTTAGGAAATTTGGTGAAAAGAAAATGCGATCACTTTTTTCGGCTTCTTTTAAGCCAATGATGGGAGATCCAAATTTCACCTTCGGCTTTTGATCAATACTGATTTGTTTTTGATCGTAGGGAACTTCAACGGCATGATCAGCCATGGCAAATCTCATTTTACTTGGCATCAATTCAAGCTCGGTGGCATTGAGTGCAAGTAGCAAGGGTTGGTAAGGAATGCGAACAACCTGGCTCACTTCTTCAACCCAAGGATAGCCAAATGTATCGTTAAAACCGATTAAGGTGCCATCTACTTTGATCTTTAATCCTTCGTAGTCAGTTGATGTTTCTTGTGCTTTAAATTCTTCCATCAAATCAACGACTTCAACTTCTGCTTCGACGTCTTTGCTTCCACCACATCCTACTAAGAATGAAAGTGATAAAATCAGAACCAATCCCAAGGCAAATTTCTTCATATGATCCTCCTAAATTTTGAATTATCTGTAATAATTATTACAGTACACGATACTTAATTTTAACGATTTTGTAACAAAATAGCAAGAAAAAGAAAAATAAATTCATGGATGATTTGTTGGTATGGTATAATATTCCACAAAATAGGAGGAGACAATCGAATGAAAGTATTGGTGATCAATGGACCGAATCTCAATATGTTGGGGGTTCGGGAACCAGAAATTTATGGAAGTCGAACCTATGCTGATCTTGAGGCTAAAATTTTAGAAGACGCTCGAAAGTTGCAACTACAAGTAAAAGTAAAGCAAAGCAATTATGAAGGCGAAATTGTAACAATGATTCAAAAGGCTTATGGAAAGTACGATGGGATTGTCATCAACCCAGCAGCCTATACCCATACCAGTGTTGCCGTGCTAGATGCATTGAAGGCGGTTGGGCTGCCAGCGATAGAGGTTCATCTTTCAGATATCCAACAACGGGAGGATTTTCGCAAGCATTCAGTGACGGTGGCTGGCTGTATTGCACAGGTGGCTGGCCTTGGATTTGAAAGCTATGGAGAAGGGCTAAAACAATTGAAAGAATATTTGGAAACAATCGCCTGAATGAAGAGGAAAGCGGAATCTCCTGTGCTATAATAAAGACATAAATCCAATGTTTTTTTAGCTGAAAGGAGAATACATTTTGAAATCGATTGTGATTCAACCATCTTCCCTAAAGGGAAGTGTACTGGTCTCCGCGGAGGATGAAACAGCGCGTATTGCAGTTTGTTGCGCTGCTCTTTCGCATGGAATGAGTTATTTAAGCCACATGCCACAGACCTATGATTTTCAGCTTTTTATTGAAGCTGTCTCTCAAATGGGCATGAAGGTGATGAAAAAGAGGGATGTGGGCAATCGGGTTGACTACCTGATCAAAGGCACCAAGCATTTGCAGGGTGCGACGATTCAAAATGCCGGAAGTGAGAAGAACCTTCGCTGGTTAATTCCTTTGGCAGGCCGATGTGAAGAACCAGTTCGTCTATCCACAAAGAGTAAGATCTCTCCTGATTTTTTGGTCCCATATTTGGCGGTCTTGAATGAAAAACGAGTGATTTATCATAGTGAAAAGGGTCATTTGCCTCTCGTGGTTGATGGCACATTGCCGGCCGGAGAGTATCGAATTCCGGACGACTTTCCTCCCTTTGCCCTGGCTGGATTGATTTTGGCGCTACCCTTGATGGAGCGGGATTCTTGGATTGAGCTTCCAATTGCTTATGAGCTTGATCCTTGTCATGATCTGGTGATTGATTTGATGGCACGGTTTGAGATGGAAGTCATTGAGGAACAAAGTCGATTACGTTTGCCAGCAAGACAAAGCTATAAACCCGCTGATTTTACCATTGAAGGGAATATGCAGACCGGCAGGATCTGGCTTTTGGCAGATGCCATTGGCGGTGAGGTTGAGATTGAAGGAATCAAGCGATCTTCACTGCAGTCAGAGCAGATTTGGCGATCCTTATTTCAAGAACTCGGGTTAGAGATACATAAAGACGACTTAAAGTATCACCTAGAAGGTCATCAGTATGCTGGATTAAAGTTGATATGCGAGGAAGAAGATTTTGCGATTTTCGCAACGGCGCTATTGTTGTTTGCGGAAGGGGAAAGTTGGTTACAAATGGAAAATATTTCAAAAAGAACCCTACAAAGGCTGAATGGTTTGCAAAGCCTTGGGGCAGAGATAGAAATTCAGGATGGATCCTGGCGCGTAAAGGGAAAAGACAAATTGTTGGGTGGAGAAGTCAATGTGTCTGGCGATCCGTTCTTTGGTATGATTGTAGCCATTTTATCTACGCGATCCATACAGCCCATGATCATTCGAGGGTTTGAATGGATTCATAAACAGGAACCGAAATTTTGGAAACAATTTGCCCGTTTGGGTGGAAAGGTCAACGAGGAGGAAATGGTGTGACAGAAAAACAGACATTAGCAACGCTTCGAAAGGGAATTGATGAGATCGATTGTCAAATTGTTCAATTATTCGAGGCGCGAATGGAAATAGCGGGAAGAATTGCCGATGCAAAGAGTACCATTGGAAAACCAGTATTTGACGAAGCGAGAGAACAGGTTGTGTTGAGAAAAAATGCCGACCGCTTGCAGCATCAGGAATGGCGAGATCAACTGCAATCGGTCTTGCGAGAAATGATGAAGCAAAGCCGTACGATTCAAAAGAGGAGGATGTCGGAAGAATGAAATATGGATTGATCGGCAAGGGAATTTCAAAGAGCTTGTCTCCGGCAATTCATCGGCTTATTTTTCAAAAATTGGCCATGGATGAGGACTATTTTCTCTTCGATCTGGAAGAAGAGGACGTTGGGAATCATCTGGAAGACTTTCGTGCAAGGGGCAAAGGTTGCAATGTTACCATGCCCTATAAGCAAGTTGTAATGCCATTATTGGATGAAATTGATCCAGCGGCTCAGGCAATCGGCGCGGTCAACACCATTTCCAATAAGGATGGCAAGTTAAAGGGATGGAATACGGATTATTGGGGATTTGAATGGATGCTGAAACGAATTCATGGAAAGGCACAAGGGAAGAGTGTGGCTTTTTTGGGTACAGGTGGTGTCATGAAGGCGGGATTCCGTTATTTTTACGATCATGGCGCCTCAGAAATCTGGATTGTTTCTCGAAATCCTGAAAAGACCAAGGGTCAATTTGAAGGTGCAGATTGGTTTCAGGATCCAAGAATCCATTGGCTGGATTATCGTGGTCTGGATGGCATTCAAGGGGATTATTTGGTAAACTGCACCCCTTGCGGCATGGTCGCTGGATTACCAGCCTGTGCAGTACCGGAGTCTGTGGTGAAGAATTTTCACTCTATTTTAGAGGTGATTTATCACCCCTGGGAGACAGACTTGCTGAAAATGGCTCGAAAACTCAGCAAGCCCGCTGAAAATGGTTTTAGCCTTCTATTGGGACAAGCCATTGCCGCGGAGGAGATTTGGCAAAAGGAAACCATGCCGGATTTGATGTTTGCAGAAATTTATAAGGAATTGTCGAATCGGGAGGAGAACAAATGAGCAAGGTATTTATGATGGATTTACGGTCCCGGGGGACTAGCTCCAATAAGCAGGCGAAGATAAAAAAATTATTAGAGGCAGCAGGTAGCGGCCTTTTTCATAAGGATGATTTGATTGCTGTAAAAACCCATTTTGGCGAGCAGGGTAATGATGGATTTATCCGACCTATTTATTTACGTTCAGGAGTCGATTGGCTTCGTGAGGAAAAGACGAAACCATTTTTAACGGATACCAATACCCTTTACTCTGGCAAGCGAGCCCATGCGGTGGATCATGAGGAAACAGCAGCCAGCCATGGCTTTGTTCCTATTGTCATCAATGCACCGATTGTGATTGCGGACGGGCTTCGGGGTGAGAATGAGATTGAAATTTCAATCGATGGAAAACATTTTCAAACGGTTCGAATTGCTGGAGCGATTGCTCAAGCAGATGGCATGGTGGTTTTCAGTCACTTTAAAGGGCATCAGATGGCTGGATTTGGCGGTGCTATTAAAAATTTAGCGATGGGGTGTGCGACACCGGCTGGAAAGCGGGATCAACATGCAACCCGTCAAAAAGTAATCGAGAGTAAATGCGTAGCTTGTGGCACCTGTCAAACCGTCTGTCCGGTGAATGCAATTGAAATTGGAGAAACTGCCTTTATTGATTCTGCGGTCTGCATCGGTTGCGGAGAGTGCATGACAGTTTGTCCTACAGATGCAATCGGTTTGAATTGGGATACAGAAATTCCAGAATTTAACGAACGCATGGTAGAGTATGCTTATGGCGCGGTGAAGGATAAGCCGGTTGTTTATGTGAATTTTGTTTTGCAGGTTGCACCAGATTGTGATTGCGCGCCGTGGAGCGATGCGCCCATCGTTGGTGATATTGGGATCTTGGCGTCAACGGACCCTGTTGCATTGGATCGAGCTTGTTTAGATTTGGTGAATCAACAGGAAATTAATCCCGCTTCATGCTTGGCCCATGAGCATGCAGACAGTGAGTTTTTAATGGCGAATCAGCGCGATTTATTTAAAGCGGTTCATCCGAATACCCGGGGGGAAATCCAGTTGTCCTATGGGGAAACCATTGGTTTGGGGTCTCAAAAGTATGAAATCGAGGTATTGAAATGATTGCGTTTCGTATTCAAGCAATCGTTGACAATTGCACACGTCCTGCGAAAGAGCCTCTTGCAACAGAGGCGGGCCTTTCCTATTGGATCGAATATGGGGACAAAAATTTACTGTTTGATACAGGCCATAAAGAGGCGATTCAAAAAAACCTGCCTTTGTTAAATCGAAAGCTTAATCAAATTGACGGCATTATTCTCAGCCATGGGCACTATGACCATACAGGCGGTATGACCTGGGTAATGGAAGAATTGAATAAGGATATTCCCATTTATGCCAAGGCATCCGTAACGGATCCAGTCTGGTCGGAACGCATTACCGGAATGGCATACGCAGGAACGGATCCAGAAATTCTTGCGCCGATTCAGAAAAATTTGCATGCCATAGAATCTGTGGAGGAAATTATGCCGGGTTTCTTTTTGGTGCCGCGAGCAAGCCAGCGGTTCCCGCAGCCGGAGAGCAGCAAGTTTTTATTTGAAGGGGAAGAAGGGCATTTGCTTCCAGATTCCTTTAGAAATGAGTGCTTTGTTGTTGTTCAACGACCAGAAGGTATTGTGGTATTATCCGGGTGTTCCCATCAAGGCATTGCCAATATTGTAGATAAGGCGCAAACCCTTTTTCCTAATCAGCCGGTAGTCTCTGTTATTGGAGGGTTTCATCTGCAAGGAAGAAAACCAGATTTTAAAGAAAGACCGGAAACCATTGATGCTGTGGCTCGATTTCTTCAAAGGCAAGTTGTAGGAACCATTCATACCGGTCATTGCACCAGTGTTCCAGGATTTGAAAGGCTGCAAACCATCCTAGGCGATCAGGTCGATTATTTCTATGCAGGTGATGTTTTAGAACTTTAACCCCCAGTTTTCCTTTACCGGCACTCGTATTTATGAGTAGGAGGTGCTTCTGTGGATAACAAGAACCATGACCTTCTGAATAAAATTGAATGGGCAAAGAAAGACCACCAGGCATTAAATGCCCTTTTGAAGGAACAGCGCGGGATTGTTATTCGTGTTGTTGATCAATATCCCATACCAAATCGAAGAGACGAGCATATGCAGATCGGGATGATCGCCATGCAAGAAGCAATAATGAAATATGATGCAAAGCGAGGAAAATTTTCTTCTTTTGCCTCGCAAGTGGTTCGGTCGCGTTTAATTGATTACGAGAGAAAGGTATATCGACAGACACATTACGAATCTTTGGACTTGGTGACAGGGGAAGAACAAGAATTAAGTTATTCGGAAATCCAGCAGGCCATGCAAGTCTATCATAGGGATCAAGAGCGAGAATTGATTCAGTTGGAAATCAGTGCATATAGCCAAGAATTGGAGTCATGGGGATTGTCTTTTACAGAACTAGTGAGGGTTTCACCAAAACAGGACCGTCTGCGAAAACGATATTTTCGCGTCATTCACTATGTTTTGGCGTCTCGGGATCTATTGGAATGGACCAATACCCATCATAAATTGCCGATCCTTGCATTAATTGAAGGGGTTGGTGAAAAAAAGCGAAACCTGGAGCGAGGCAGGAAATATATCTTGTCGATGATCGTTTTAATGCAAGGCGAGTATCCGCGGTTGAAGTCACGTATTACGGAGGTGTAGAAGGTGAAGGGAACGATTATGGAGCAAAAAAAGAAGCGTTGGATTGTCCTCGATGAAAAGGGACGATTTCGTAAAATCTCCATCAATCACACCCTGGGGCTTGAAATTGGTGATCAGATGGAAATGGAAGAGCCTAGGCTGCAAATGAATTGGCGATCTGCCATGGCTATGGTTACTGCCATGCTTGTTATATTCAGTGGTTGGCTCTATCAGCTACCATATGGATTTATGGTGGTTGACATCAATCCAAGCACGGAATTGGTTTATAATCGATTCCAACGCATTCTGAGAGTCAATCCGTTAAACGAAGATGCCGAAGGCTTGGTAGGTATAGAATTGAAACATCGATCGTTGGAATATGCGGTTGAGGAAGTGGTTGCAGCTGCTGAGGAAGCCGGATTTTTAGAAAAAGATGGTTATGTTTTGTTGACCAACCAAGAGAAGGAAAATCGTGTTAACGAAGAAGGCTTTGTTGAAAACTTATATCAAGCTATGTTGGATAATGGAATGGATTTAACCATCGCAGCTTTGGAAGTGACCGAGAATGAATACCATCATGCTAAGGGAATCGGTGTATCGCCAGGTAAAGCGATTTTGAGGGAACAGATCAAATCTCAAATGGGCGAGATCAAAGAAACCGGCGGCAGTGTTGGCGCATTGATTCGAGAAGTAAATCGAGTCACCAAGCCGACCAAGGATGAGAAGGATTCAGCGCGACTAATCATGCAGGAAGAAAAACGGACAAGGAGCAATGAAGAATCGAATGCCGGTCAAGGCCAGGGTCGAAACCAAGAAGGTAAGGACAAGATACCGTCAGGTCAGGCAAAAAAAGAAGAAAATTCAGGTGACATTGAGTCCGAAAATGAGAAGGAAGATCAGACCAATGGCAAAGGAAGTCCTGGGTCTAATGGAAATACAGGAAATACGGAAAATGATGAAAGCATTGGAAATAATGGAAATTCCGGAAATAATGGAAATTCCGGTAACCCCGGAAATAATGGAAATTCCGGAAACTCTGGAAATAATGGGAACTCCGGAAACTCTGGAGGAGACGGGTCCTCAAATGGACAATAATTGAAGTGAATTGAAGTGTGAACCCCCAAATTCATGAAAATTTGGGGGTTCTTTATATTGCGCTTTATCTAACCTTCGTTATAATAGGGAAGAGGGGTGATGGGATGAAAGGCAATCAACGAGTGAACGTGATCAATGGTATTTTTTTGGCGCTTGCTTTGAATTTAACGAAACCGTATAATGCAAAATTTGCCTTGCGATTGGGTGGAAGCGATTATCACGTTGCCATGATTTCGTCTCTGCCGGCTATTGTTGCAGCATTGAGCCTGATTCCCATATCCATATGGATTGAACAGGCAAAGGATCAGCAGAAGCGTACAGCGATACTGATGTTTCTACATAAATTGTTTTATTTGGGGATGGCGCTCTTGCCATTTTTCCATGGGATTGACCGGGCAGCGATATTTGTTTTGTGTGTTGGATTTATGAACCTGCCCTTTGCAGCGGCTCAGCTGGGTCATCAATCTTATGTCGGGACGATTTTTTCTCCTGTGGAGCGAGGGTTCGCCATGGGGCTTCGGAATCGTTATTCCGACTCAGCTAGGCTATTGGTGATGATAGCAACAGGGCAATTGATGTTACGGATCCCCAAGACCAATCAGGACTTTATTCAGCTTTATCAGATTTTTTTTATTTTAGCTTTTCTTATTGGCCTTGGAGAAGTGATTAGTTTTATGAAATTTTCGAAGATCGAATCTTCCAAGAAGACGGAGGGTGGAGGAATCAAGTTGGTTCAAGAAGTTTTGAAGCGTCTGCCGGAGGAAAAGGAATTTTTGCTCTATACAGCATGCGCCTTGGTCTTTTATTTCGGATGGCAAATGGGCTGGCCTTTGTTTAGCTTATATATGATTCAAGATTTGGGGGCTGATGAGTTTTGGTTGAGTGTTATTTCTGTAAGCGCGAGCCTATTTAGCATTTTGTCAGTGACATTTTGGGCGAAGTTGGCAGATGAAAAAGGGAATCGGACAGTCATTGTTATGACGACGTTTTTGATGGCCCTAACACCCGCAGTTTTTGCTGTAACTAAAACTTTGCCAATGATGGCTCTACTTCAAATTATTCCAGGAACGGCTACATCGGGAACCATTTTGGTACTGTTTAACAGCCTTTTAGAGGTTACACCAACAAAAAATCGAACGATATATTTGGCGTTTTTCACGACAGCTGTTAATATTTCGGCAAGTATAGCGCCAGTTTTTAGTGTTTGGATCAAGAGTCAAACTGCCATTGTGCCTGCTCTTTTATTGACGGCCGTTGTGCGAATGATAGGATGTGCTGCCTTGTATTTCAGAAGAAAGACACGAGTGTGAAGTAGTCTCTCGGGGTAAGAATACAGGGGAGGTATGAGCATGAATGGAATAAAAAAATATGAAGTGAAGAATCGGCAAGATAAATTGAAAGACTTATCAGACATACAAGTTGAAGTCACACAAAATTCCGGGACAGAACAGCCCTTTGACAATGAATTTTGGGATGAAAAACGGGAGGGAATTTATGTGGATCTGCTCTCGGGTGAACCCCTTTTTTCTTCCTTGGATAAGTATGATGCGGGGTGCGGATGGCCTAGTTTTACAAAACCCATTCATCGGGAATTGATTATTGAGAAACGGGATTTCCAGCATTTTATGGTGAGAACTGAGGTCAGAAGTCGCTATGGTGATGCTCATTTGGGTCATGTGTTTTCGGATGGACCAGAACCGGCAGGACTCAGATACTGTATTAATTCTGCATCATTGCGGTTTATTCCAAAAAAGGAGATGGAAGTGGAAGGGTATGGCGCTTATCTGCATTTATTTCAAACATAGAAAATGCTGCGAAAATTCGCAGCATTTTTTTATTTTATTTATCTTCTCGATGGATTTCCTTTGTGGCATAATGAATTTTTGTTTTTTTCTTTTTCTCTGGTTTAATTTTTTCTTCCACAGCTTCTTCAGGAGCAACTTCCTCTTGAGGAAATTCTTGGCTGAAACTTAGGTTTTCATCATCTTCTTCTTTTTTCTTTTTCTTTCCGGGTTGAAAAAGGAGATAAAAACCAATAAAAACAAAGAGTGCGGGTACTGCACCGATACGAAGTAGATTTTCAACTTGAGGGGTCATAATCGTCGATGCGATAAATAAAGAGACGCCAATTAAAAGAATGATGAGACCTGCACCGAGTAGGCGATTGGATTGCATGCGCTCTTTCTCGAAGAAATAGGTCGTCATAAATCCAAAACCCAGCAGAATAAAGAAGAGTCCATTGGATGGAAGTGTTGTCCATTCCTCAAG
Source organism: Gottschalkiaceae bacterium SANA (assembly GCA_036323355.1). GTDB lineage: Bacteria > Bacillota > Clostridia > Tissierellales > GPF-1 > GPF-1. The sequence goes on from AP028876.1 coordinate 611,352, forward strand.
CAATTGATTGATTCCGATGACCGCAAGGATCATGCCGGGATAGATGAATCCATTTCCTTTTTTGGTGAAGTAGAGCAGGTAGAACAGTCCTCCCAAGATGAGAAGGATAAAACTGGAAGATATAGACAAATTCAGGATATTATCAAGCCCCAATCCGACAAGAAAGACCCCGATGAGGAGATTGAAAGCGCCTTTATTGCTACCGTAGCTCGCAAGGAAAGCACCGCCGCATGCGACTAGAAATACCTCGGCTCCTACAAAATCATAGCGAATAAGTAATAAAGAGACCCCGAAAAGGATTAAGAGTGTTGCGATAAAGACATTGTTTTTATTCATGTGAACCTCCTGATTTAGATTCTTATGGTTTGAATCGCTATATTTATTATACCAAGATTTGTCAGGTTCATTCGATGCAATCGATAAATTCACAAAGATTTTAAATAAAATTAAGCCTTAGAGTCAAATTCCTTGCAACAAACGCTTGAAAGGAGTCTCTAAGGCTTAATTTCTTTTATTTATGCCGATGAAGGGAGATTTTTTGCAAGTCAAATACGCGTAATGCGTCTTCTTGGTCTCTTTCCATGGCAAGCTTGCCGTAGGACTCGACGGCTTTTTTGTCCTTGGGACCGTGATGCATGGTAACTGGACCCTTAATGCAACCGCCAACACAGGCCATTCCTTCAATGAAGTTTGCTGTCTGTCGATTAAATTTCGTCAGTTTCAAGGCTTTGTCGCATTCCTTGATCCCGTCGCAAGCCAGACTTTTGATCTCAACATCCAAGTTCAACTGCTCTGCCGCATGTTTGACGGATTCGGTTAAGCCACCTGATGCAGCGAAGATTCGACCAAAATAGGAGGCGTTGTTTAAGGGGATGGGTTCTAGTTCTTCTAGGGCGATTCCCTTTGCATCAATCAAAGCAGAAAGCTCTTCGAAGGTTAAAACATATTCCGTATCTCCCAGAAGATCTGCTTGCTTTTTCTCAGATTTTTTTGCGACACATGGGCCGATAAATACGGTGATTGCATCTGGGTCGATTTTCTTAATCAATCGAGAGGTGGCAATCATAGGGGAAACCGTTGTGGAAACCAAATTTTTTAATTCTGGATACTCGTGATTCACATATTGTACAAAGGCGGGACAACAAGAACTGGTCATTAGGGAATGGGTCTGTAAATGACTTGCCAATTCTTTTGTCTCTTCGATGGACACTAGGTCCGCACCTAAGGCGACTTCGATAACATCTTTGAATCCAAGGGCCTTGATTCCGGCGATAACTTGTCCCAGTTGAGCTGAATTGTATTGGGTAGAAAAGGCCGGTGCAACCATGGCATAAACAGGCCGATCCCCCTGAAGACTCTCAATAATATCGGTGATTTCTGACTTGTCTTGTATGGCACCAAAGGGACATTGATAGACGCAGGCACCACATTCGATGCATTTATCAGGGTTGATGACTGCTTTTTTATCTTCGTTAATTTCGATAGCCCCGGTTGGACAGGCTTTTCGACAAGGACGCTTTACATCTGAGATTGCGTTGTAGGGGCAGGCTTTGGCACAGCGTCCGCATTCGATGCACTTGCTGTGATTCATAATGGCTTTTCCGCCTATGTAGGTGATAGCACCGACAGGGCAGGCTTGCTCGCACCGGTGTGCCAGGCAGCCGCGACAATTTTCGGTGATGGTAAATCGTTGCACGGGACATTGATCACAGGCAGCATCAAGGACTTCCACAATTAAAGGATTGTCAGAATTTCCACCTTGGGCCATATGGATTCGCTCTTTTGTTACTTCTCGTTCATGATAGACGCAGCAGCGAAATCGGGGTTCAGGTCCCGGATTTAAGACGAGGGGAATAAAATCTTTTTTCTCTTCTAAATTTCCTTCAAATGAATAGCGTGCCACTTCACGTAGCACTTCGTATTTTACAAATTGCACTTGGTTTTCGAATACTCTCATATAGTCACCTCTTAAAATCTATGGACTTGAACTTCTTTTCCAATTTTTTTCAATTCTTCCATCAGGGATTCAACCACGTGCATTTTGATGCTTAGAGCAGCAGGAAAATCTGGATTCTGATGGGCTGGGTTGATGGCCCGGCCAATAAAGAACTGGATATGGGTTGAGTCGTTGATTAACAATTTTGCTAGACGGGTTGCACCGTCTTGGCGTGCGGGGTCATAATCCGGCAGTTTTAACCGGAATGCCTCTAGGCGATCGATCGTCTTTTGCAAGGTTAAAACACCCTCAGTTACCAGGTCAATGCCTTTCATCTTGGCAACGGGTGGGATTTCCGGATCTAAATAATCTAGGCAGGTTTCAATTTCGCGATGAAGTTCTCGACTAAGGATATTGGCTGCTGTACCGCCGCAAACAATTTTTTTGCCGCCTTGTTTCATAAATTTCTTAACAAGATAGGAATCATCATCGGGATCAATGGGTGGGCCGGTAAATAAGCTGAGATTTTCCGGTGCACGAAGTTTTACGGTTACCGCGGTCGTATCATCTCCAGGATGATAATTATAAAGCTTTGCACAGGCATCAATCAGCCGCTGATTCAATTGATCCGCTGTTTTGACGGATTGTCGGGAAAGAAAGCTGGCGACATGTTCCCATTCCCATCCATGGTTGAGGGTTTCGCCAACGCCGGCATGGATGACGCCATCACTGCACAAAGTGAGACTGTCGCCTTCTTGCAAGTGAAAACTGGAGCGTTGAACGATTTTTCCGTCAAAGGAAATTTTTCGTTTTTTAATAGAAAGAATTGTTCCTTTTCGTAAAATGAAAATTGGCGGATTGTCGTATTCCAACATAACACAGTTGCCTTCAGGATCAATGGAGATGACACCAAAGGTAGAATAGGCAATCTTTCTTACCTGGCAAACTGGCAGTGTTTTCATCAGGGTATCGACAGTTTCCTCGATAGATTCTCCCTTGATCAACATGGTTCCGGCAATTTTGGTGGTCATGGTGGCGAGAATATTTGCCTTGACGCCGCTTCCCAATCCATCTGCTAGAACGATGACCGTTCGATTGGTATCACGAAAAATTTCCACCTTGTCGCCACATAGTTCTTCACCGACTTTGTTTAGGCTTTGAGTGGCGATATCAATATAGTAATTCATTAGAAATCCCCCTCGTCGGATAAAACGATGTCCTTCAGGCGGTTGAGATTGATTTTGGTATCGGCTGTGGTCTCGCCAAGGAGACTTGCAATTTCTTGAGCGACACGCATTTGGTTTTCGATGACGCCTTGACAGGTCATAATTGTTTCTCGTTTGACTCGCATGAGTTCAACTTGATTTTTTTCTGCTTGAGTAATATCGGCTAGAATGCCCAGAATCAGATCTTCCTTTTCCAACATGACGATATTTACGATAAATGTTTTTTTGATTGATGGAAAGTGAATCCGTTGTCCAAGGATATTTTTCTTGGTGTCTCGTACCTGTAGGAAGAGATCATCCTCTAAAAAGGCAGCAATGGGGAAGTCCTTGACTGGGCTGCCTTCTGGATTGAAGGCTTGGTCAAATGCTGGATTGATATCTCGAATTAACAGATCTCGATCCAGGATCACAATACCGTTTGGTGTCGAGTCAAAAATGACAGATTGCATGCTTTCTGCCTTCTGGCGAAGATAGGGCATGCACATCTGCGCATCAGAGATGCCCATAACAACAGCGCGCGCCTTTTCTCGGCAGGTATCGTAGCCGCAAGCACCGCAATTCAACTGATCTTCCTTGGTGTATTTGCCCATGCGAACCAGAGCATTTTGAATATCTGCTTCTGTAGCAATATCGTAGCAAAGGTTTTTTGCCTCAAAGGTTTTTGAAAGATCGAGATGGTCAAATTCAAAATGATTCTTTTTCTTTGCTTCCTTGAGGGTTTTCTTGGTATCCACATACTGGTGAAGACGCATTTCTCGTTCAAAATGGCAGGTGCCATCATCCGGCATGCCGGGTCCATTGATGCAGGAGCCGCTACAGATGTTAATTTCGATGCAATAGTGGTCTAGAGCGCCCTTTCTCATGGCGTCGAGGATATCTTTACATTCCTCAATCCCATCGACACGAACGTATTTGTATTGATGATTGATACGGGTTCTAAAGTCGCTTTTAAATAGACTTCCACCAAGGGGATAGGCGCAGCCGCGCTTGGTTGAAACGTGATCAAAAGGAGTTGGTGTCAGATGAGTCAGGGTTACCTTCTCTTCAGCAAACCAATCCCGGAGTTCTTCGAAAGTGATGACCGCATCGATGACTCCGCGATTTTGGAATCCTTCGGCCTCCACTTTTTTTGCCATACAGGGGCCGATAAAAACCACATAGGCTTCTTCAAATCGACTCTTCAGTAGTTTGCCATGGGCAATCATCGGAGAAACGACTGGAAGCAGATAAGGGATGGATTCTGGATAATATTGCTCAACAAGGTAATTGGCGGAAGGACAACTAGTAGTAATTAGATTTTTCATATTGCCATCTTCAATAAAAGTTTCATAGGTCTGAGAAACGACTTCGGCGCCAATGGCTGTTTCCTCAACATGGGTAAAACCTAAATATTTAAGTGCAGTTACAATCTGGCTGGGCTCATCCATTTTAAAGGCAGATGCGAAAGAGGGTGCAATGGTCACTATTACGCGACGCTTCGATTGGATTGCAAGTTTGACCTTGTCAATATCCTGTGCAATCTTCAGGGCGCCTTGGGGACAAACCACCTGGCATTTGCCACATTTGATACAAAGCTCGTTGATAATCTCTCGACGGTCACCTAGAAAGGCAATCGCTTTGGTTGGGCAGGTGCGCAGGCATTTATAGCACTCGTCGCATTTTTCTTTGTCAAAATCGATAAAGGACATCTATAGTCTTCCTTTAATGGAGACATTAAAGAATTCATCGACCGTGTCTGGAGACACCGAGTAGACGGGCTCATCGTCAATTTTAACCGATACGGCTTGAGCACATTGGCCCAGGCAGAAGGATGACTTGAGTAAAACTTGATCTTCCAGGGAGCCCTCCGCAATCTTTCCTTTCAGTTGTTGAATGACCTCATAAGATCCTTTTAAGTGACAGGCACTACCAATACAAACTTGAACAACCATCTTTTTCCTCCGTTTTCCTAAATTTTCATTCTTATAATACCCTATTGACAAAAAAATATCAATACCTTTTATTCTTAGTCGTTAAAAAAATAACAATAAGCGTTTTCCTTTCTGGTTTTCAGGCGTTAACTTTTTATGAAGAGACGTAAAAACTATTGATTTTTTGCTGAATTCCTGTAAGATAGAGTAGACAGTAAAGCCAGTTCAAGGGGGAAAATTAATGAAAAATTGGATAGCGGGAAGTCTTCTGCTCGTATTAGTCGTAATCGTATTGAGTGGGTGTGCTCCAGCAGAACCAAAAATTGAGAATGGGCCAGTTTCTTTTACTGAAGTCTATCTGGATGAATTAGATGAAACAATGCAGGCAGCGGTGAAAGAGGCGGTACAAACCCCAGGGATTTATCGCTTTGATGAAGTTGACGTTGTTTTAATCGTAAAGGATATGGACGTATCAGAAGATCAAGTCTTAGCGGTTAAGCGTGCAAATTATGTTGATGGTTCCATCGAGTTGATTATTGGTCTTGATGACATTGGTGATCCCAATGGATTAGAATCCAATTATGCCTATGCACTTGCACAAATCGGAGTCCCGATGATTGAAAAAGAAATGACCGTGCAGGATGAAGAAACATATTTGGCTGAAAATCGAAAAGAAATTACTGGGATCTATGAAAGTCGAAAAGATGAGAATCATATTCTTGTTAAAACCGGAGAAGAAACGTTAACTCTAGACAGTACCATCGTGAATCCGATTCTTGAGTTTCTTCAAGAGGGACAAGAAGTACGTGTTGTTTATGAAATTCAAGTGGATGGCAAGGCTTTGATGATGGATATTAGCAGCGTAACGAAGTAATGAACCGGCGAAAGCCGGTTTTTTTATTGAAGAAAGTTGTTTTTTAGGAGGATCAAATGGGTGAACGTGTTGTATTGGAAAGAGAAGAATATCAAATTGAGCCATGTAAATCGGGTTTATGCCAAAGGGAGATGCCGGTATTTCTTTCTGAAGATTTGACCTATGGTATTGAATCGGTATTGTTTCTTCAAAAAGAGATTCATATTCAAGTTGTTAGCATAGAGCTGGATTTTGAAGTTTTAGAATCCGGAATCTCGCAGGTGGATTATGGGGCACGATTGGAAGAAAATGAAGATGAAGAAACGGTCAATCTGCTGATTGATTTTTGGTTGGAAGGGAAAGACCTTGCGATTTCAACGGAATGGGCCATTCCTGGTGGCATTAATTTGTCGGTACAGAAAATGTGGTTGGAAAAGATGATAAAAACGGAAAAAATGATTCTTTGGTTTGTCGATCAAGAAGGTGAGCCTCGTTATTGTATGGCATTCGATTGGGATTCTAATCGTTTACAGACAACGATCGAAGAACTATCCTTCTTTGATCAAACAATTTCAGAACCTTTACAATAAAGAAACGCTGTCGAAAAGATTTTCGACAGCGTTTCTTTAATTGTCACAACCGTAAACCTTGGCTACCGGCATGACAAACATAATGGCTTTTCCCTTGTCATTGAAATGATCAAAAACATCTTCTTCTAGTCGCGAGGTGATCTCATCTAAAAGACGATCGTCGCGAACAATACTGAAAATAGTTTTGTTGTAGGGCTGTCCTTCTTTGAAGATTCGATCAAAGCGTCCGATAAAAGGGATCGGTTCATGGTGTCGTTCTAAGACGCTGCGCATACCGGTTGTATCCATCGTGGTCGCGCCAATACGCAGTTCATAAAAGATATCCATGACTTCGTCATAACGAGTCAAGTCATTGAGTACGATAAACAGTGCATTCATATTTAGCCTTCTTTCTTAGATAATGAGTTTATAATACGCCTCTTGCCTGATTCTTGCAATAATAACTTTCATGCAATTGTCACAAAGCCGACACAGGTCAAGTCTATGATAAGGGTGTAGAACAAAACAAAGAAAAAATAGGAGGAAGAAAATGAAAAAAATTGGATTGTTACTATTGGTAGGATTTATGGTATTTGGCTCTATGGCCTTTGCAGCAGAAGGATCAACACCGGCTGATATTTATGCAAACTTGACGGGAAAGACGACGGAAGAGGCCTGGGGCATGAGAGGCCAGGGACGATTCGGTGAATTAGCCGCTGAAGAAGGGGTAAGCGAAGCCTTTATTGCTCAGATGTTGCTTGCCAAAAAGGCAGCGATTCAAGCCATGGTTGGTGATGGATTGACGCAAGAAGAAGCAGATGAAGCGATCGCAGCCTTAGAGGCGCAAGTCGCAGATTGTGACGGCACTCAGCAACAGGCGCAATTGTTACAAGGTCTAGGCATGCGATTTGGTAATGGACAAGGTGCCGGTCTTGGCAACGCAAACGGACAAGGTGCTGGTTTTGGTAATGCGAAAGGTCAAGGCAATGCAAATGGGCGTGGTGGAAACGGTGGAAATCGTCGAGGCACACAGGATGCAACAGGTGCACGAGCGCAAGATGGTACCTGCCTACTTCCACAAGCATAAGGTATTCACAAGAAAGCGGATTCATCCAATCGGATGTTTTTCCGCTTTTTTGCTATAATAAGGAAAAGGGGGAAGATAATCGATGAATGGATTGCGCGTTTTGATAGCAGAGGATGAACAACGGCTTCGCAAAATTGTACGTACGTATTTGCAGCGTGACGGTTATGAGGTACTTGAAGCAACAAATGGTCAGGAAGCAATCGATCTTCTGGATGAAAACGAGGTCGATCTTGTCATTCTTGATGTGATGATGCCCCATGTGGACGGTTGGTCTGTTTTGCGTCAATTGCGCAGTGAGTCGGATCTTCCCGTGATTATGCTGACAGCTCGGGGCGATGAAGAAGACAAGTTGTTTGGGTTTGAGTTGGGCGCGGAAGATTATATGACAAAGCCCTTTAGCCCCAGAGAATTGATGGCGAGGGTACGCGTAGTGATGAAGCGCCACGAGAAGCGAGGAGCGGATTCCAATGTGCAAATGGGAAAGATTACTTTATTCCCTCAATCTCATCAAGTTCAAGTGGATGAAAGCGAAATCGTTCTGTCACCCAAAGAATATGACTTGCTTTTTTATTTTGTAAACAACGCCCATCGAGTTTTGACAAGAGAAATGATTCTTGATCGGGTATGGGGATACGATTATTTTGGGGATGATCGTACTGTCGATACTCATGTCAAACGATTGAGGAAAAAACTAGACATTGCCGGCAAACAAATTGTAACGGTGCGGGGTGCGGGATATCGGTTTGAGGAGGATGTATGAGACTGAAAATTCGAGAACGCATGTTACTCATTATTGTTGGATTGTTTTTATTGATTTTTTCCATTGGCTATCTCTATGGTTCTCAGGCTTTTCCCGGTTACTATCAGAAAGTAGAACTTGAGCGACTGACTGAGTTGATGGAGGAATTTGAACGTGTTGAGCTTGTTTCTGTGGAAGTGCCGATAGCGGAGTGGGAGACATTGGCGCTTCAAAACGATGCCCTCGTGCAGATATTCAACCCGAATGGAGATTTGATTTATTGGAAAGGGACATCGGGGCAAGGCATGCAGGGCATGCGGGGGCAAGGCCGCGGAAAAGGAATGCAGGATGGAATTAGCGACGAATACAGTGGGATTACAGTCTTGAATAATCTGCCAGGAGAGTGGCTTGTGAATCGCCATGAGACCGAAGAGGGAACGACGATTCTTTTACAAAGCCCCATGGGTGAGGTGGAAGCGGCAGTCTCTGTTTTTTTAACCTTTTTGAAACGGATCTTTATGCTAGGCTTGATTTTGGCTGTAATTGCAGCCTGGTTTGCCGCGCGGAATTTGAGTCGGCCCATCGCACGATTGAATAAGCAGGCAAAGGCCATGGCCAAGTTGGATTTTCAAGAGAGATTTTCTGAGGAACGAACCGATGAGATTGGTGAATTGGGCACTAGCATCAATGAATTATCACAGCAATTGGCAGATACCATTGAACGGCTGCAGAGTGAGTTGGCCAAGGAAAAAAATTTAGAAACCATGCGCAAAGGATTTGTTGCCAAGGTATCTCATGAGCTGCAAACGCCATTGGCCGTCATTCAAGGATATGTGGAAGGCTTAGAGGATGGATTGCCGACTGATGAAAGAGAGCGTCGTGAGTACTATGTGGTGATTGAAGAGGAGATTCAAGCCTTAAGCCGAATGGCTAGGGACTTGACCGATCTCTCTCAATTGGAATCGGGCGCCTTTCAAATGAAAAAGGAAAAGATTGACGTACGGGCTTGGATGGAGGGTCTGGCAGAACGATTTCGGCGAATGAACGGGTCAGAACAAATTGATTTTTTAGAGACAATCGATGAGGATGACTTGATTCTTTGGGCAGATCGTCAGCGACTGTCTCAGGCGGTATTTAATTTGTTGAATAATGCCAGGCGTCATACCGGCATAAATGGCGTAATTCGTTTTACCATTGATTCGGATTCTTCGTATATTTGGATTCGGATTTGGAATCAGGGCCATCCAATCGATTCTCGAGAGATCGAAGAATTGTGGAAGGGGTTTTATCGAGGCCAGGGAGAAGAGTCAAGAGGCATGGGGTTGGGCTTGGCCATTGTCGATCAAATTGTTAAAGCCCATCATGGAGAACGGGCGGTGGAAAATCGGGAAAATGGTGTTTTATTTACCCTAAAATTTCCACGGTAAAAAAGATGCGAGAAATCGCATCCTTTTTCTTGCTTGCAGAGGATGGATTCAGTATAATACTAGCAATACGCAGGAGGTTTTTGGATGAAGACACAAAGATTGACAACCGAGGAGAACCAACAATTCTATCGCACCATGGTAACCATAGCGGCGCCGATTGCCATACAGTCACTAATAGGGACTTCTTTAAATATGGTGGATACGATGATGATTGGTTCTTTGGGGGCAGAATCCATAGCAGCTGTGGGGATTGCAAATCGGATTTTCTTTTTATTTATTTTATTTGTTTTTGGTGGTTTCAGTGGTATGTCTATTTTCACCTCGCAATTCTGGGGGCAGAAAGATCTGAAAAATATTCATCGGGTTCAAGGAATTATGCTGAGTTTTGGCTTTTTGGTTAGTGGATTATTTATGATTTTGGCCTTGGTTTTTCCAAAGCAGATCATGCAAATTTTTATCGATGATCCCGAGGTGGTCCGGTTGGGCGTTTCCTATATGCGGATTATCGCATGGAGTTACCCCTTAACGGCTATGACCTTTGCTTATAGTTACGCATCGCGAAGTGTGCATCGAACCAAGCTACCCATGGTAGCAAGCATGGTTGCTTTGTCATTGAATACCTTTTTGAACTATTGTCTGATCTACGGCAACCTTGGATTTCCCAAATGGGGTGTTGCAGGTGCTGCAACGGCAACTGTGGTTTCTCGAACAATTGAAATGGCAATACTTATTGGTGTGATCTATCTTGGCAAAGGACATCCTTTAGCAGCAAGTCGAAAAGAGATGCGGGATTACGATATGGATATGGTAAAACGGGTGATTAAAACCTCTGCACCTGTATTTGTTAATGAGGCAACCTGGGCTTTGGGGGTAACAGTATATTATATCGCCTATGGTTTTTTGGGGACGGAAGCGGTCGCTGTTGTACAGATCTGCTATGTGGTGTCTGATTTTTTTCAATCCTTATTTATGGGGATCGGGAATGCTGCAGCGGTGATGATTGGCAATCAAATTGGTGCTGCCAAGGAATCTTTGGCCTATGAATACGGGGTGAAATTTTTGCGCATGTCATTTATTTTGTCAATATTGATCGGTGCTGCCCTTTATTTGAGTCGAGGAGAAATCGTTCAGTTTTACTCCCTTGATATGGAAACTAAGGCGAGTTTGATGAAAGCATTAGCTGTTGTTGCAGCTTTTCAATTGCCAAAAATGTTTACCTTCGTTATGATTGTTGGCGTTTTACGTAGTGGTGGAGATACCCGCTATTGTATGATTCTAGATTTGGTTGGGGTATGGGCCATTGGTGTTCCCCTGGCTTTTATATCAACCCTGGTTTGGCACCTACCCGTGCACTGGGTTTTAGTTTGTGTGTTCTTTGAAGAAATTCTAAAGGGATTTGTTACAATCCCACGTTTTTTAAGCAAGCGGTGGGTGAACAATGTGATTCGTGATGGCTTTGAATAGGAGGGAATCGATGAGAATGGAACCGAAGGATCGAAGAGGATTGGTGGAAGCCGCTTTGGGCGAGCGCCCCTTTGATTTGTTGATTCAGAATGTACAATTGGTGAATGTATTTACGGGTGAAATCTATCCAGCGGATGTAGGTGTGTATAATGGATTTATCGCTCATGTGGAAGCAAATCCGGATCAGGATACTCGAGAAAAAGCGACGCTTATAGCAACAGAAGTCTATGATGGACAGGGGCAATTTCTAGCCCCCGGTTTTGTCGACAGTCATGTTCATGTGGAGAGCGGCATGATGACTCCAGCACATTATTCCGAAGTGGTTGTTCCACACGGAACCACAACAATTATTTCGGACCCCCATGAGATTGCCAATGTATTAGGAATCGAAGGGGTGGAATACATGCACGAAGCCAGTTATGGTCTTCCTTTGCGCCACTATTTGCTGGCTCCTTCCTGTGTACCTGCAGTTCCTGAGTTAGAGGGTGCGGGCGCTATATTTGGAGTGAAAGATGTGGAAAGTCTTCTGGATTTGGAACGGGTGATTGGAATTGGTGAAGTGATGGATTATCCTGGCGTGCTTAATGGGAGCCAAAGGATGCAGGAAATTCTGAAGTTGGCATTGAGCCGAGATGTATTTGTTCAGGGTCATGCTCCGGCAGTAAAAGGTAGGGAACTTTCCGCTTATCTATGCGCAGGGATTGAATCTTGCCATGAAACCCGTATTGGTTTTAATGCACGAGAAAAACTGAGAAATGGTTTGATTGTGGATGCCAGAGAAAGCTCCATGAGTCAGAATGTTGCTGGGATCGTCAAGGAAACACTTCAATTTGATTCACCCTTGAATCTGACTTTTTGTACGGATGATCGAGAGCCAAAGGATTTAATCGAAAAGGGGCATGTTTCTCATGGTATTCGACAAGCTGTAGCGGAAGGGATGGATCCTGTCCGTGCTATTCGCCATGCAAGTCTTTACGCAGCAAAAGAAGTTGCTATTAAAAATTTAGGCGCGGTCGCTCCAGGCTATACGGCAGATCTACAATTGTTGCCTGATTTAAAGGAATTTCGACCAACAGCTGTTTTTATGGAAGGTGAACTGGTGGCAAAGGATGGGGCGTGTATTGCATCGATTGTCAAGCAAGAATTTGCTGTAGAATCGCGGAATACCATGAAATTGAATCCCTTGACCGTTCCTGAGCTTCAGATTCACGCTCAAGGGCGAAGAGCGAAATGCCATGTTATTGAATACATGAGTATGAATGGGGCGCGAACTCAGCTAGCAGAGGAATGGGTTCCCATTCGAGATGGCGTATTGGATCTTTCGCAAACTGATTTATACTATGTGTCCATCGTGAATCGACATGGATCAGGTGATCTAGCGGTTGGATTGGTGCGTGGCTTTGGGTTAAATACAGGATCCGTTGGATCCACGGTAGCACATGATTGCCATAATTTATCCTTAGTTTATCGCGATCCGGAAGAGGCGGTTCAAATTGCCAATGTCTTGCAAAAATGTGGTGGTGGGATTGCTTATGCTAAGGAGAAGACCGTGCAGGGTGTTTTAGAATTGCCAATTGCGGGAATTTTGTCCGCTCATCCCGGTCAGAATGTGATGAAAGAAATTGAGATTGTATCCTCGGGGATACGAGCAATGGGAATTAACAATCAAGCGCCGCATCTTCGAGCAGCGACCATTGCTTTGCCGGTGATCCCTGATGTGAAGATGAGTGATCTAGGCATGATTGATGTTGTAAAACAGACCTTTATTCCTGTTGTAGTAGAAGTGGAGTAGATTGGAGAATGAAGAGGGAAAACTTCCTTCTTCTTTTTTTGTTTTTTTGCAGAAAATGAAAGAAAATGGGTAATAAAGTTAAGACGGAAAAAAAGGAGGAGTCATATGCAGTGGTTTTCAGAATTATCACCAATTATTCAAGCTCTTTTCGGTACCTTATTTACCTATGCGCTAACCGCGCTTGGCGCGGCCATGGTATTTTTCTTTGTTACAATTAAAAAAAGAACATTAGATGGAATGCTAGGGTTTGCAGCGGGGGTTATGATCGCAGCTAGCTTTTGGTCCTTATTGGCACCTGCCATTGATTTAGCGGAAGCCATTGGGCAGAATGCCGTTGGTACTGCAACTGCAGGTTTCTTGACAGGGGGATTATTCCTATATCTGGTGGATAAGTTTTTGCCCCACCTCCATTTGGATGTAGAAGGGCATGAACATCGAGAAGGGGTGAAAAGCAGTTGGCAGCGGAGTTTACTTTTAGTTTTAGCCATTACTATTCATAATATTCCTGAAGGACTTGCTGTTGGTGTTGCATTTGGTGCTTTGGGTTCAGATTACCCAATTGCTACCTTGGGTGGTGCGATTTCTTTGGCCATCGGAATTGGTATTCAAAATTTTCCAGAGGGCGCTGCCGTTTCAATTCCTCTGCGAAGGGAAGGTTTTTCAAGAAAGAAAGCCTTTATGTATGGACAATTTTCTGGCATGGTGGAACCGATTGCCGGTGTAATGGGCGCATTTTTGGTTTTGTCGATGAAGGCTGTTTTGCCATTTGCTCTGGCATTCGCCGCTGGGGCAATGATCTATGTTGTGGCTGAAGAATTGATTCCAGAGTCTCATTTTGAACGGAACGGTCATATAGCAACTTGGGGTGTTATGGTTGGATTTGCAGTCATGATGTTTTTAGATGTTGCTTTAGGTTAATAAAAGTATTGGTGCATCTGCTTCTTGATAAAAAATTATCTATGTTGACAGTGGTTTGTTTTGTGTGAAACAATAACAATGCAAGCGATATCATTAGGTCTAGAGAAGGAGCAGGTGTTACTGATGAGAAACAACCATCTATTTTTTGATAAAATTGAAATGAATCCAATCATCGCAGCAATCAACAATCATGACATGATTGAGGAGGCAATTGCTTCACCTTGCGAAATTATATTTTTATTGAAAGGGAATATCATGAATTTATCGGAGATATCCAAGCGGTTGAAGGATTCTGGTAAATTGGTATTTGTTCATATGGATTTGATGGAGGGCCTGACCAAGGAGTCAGTTGCTTTGGAGTACGTGTCAAAGACCTGCCATCTTGACGGAATTATCACCACGAGAACCAGCCTGTTAAAAAAGGCCAAGGAATTGAATTTATTTACGATTCAACGGATGTTTCTCTTAGACTCCTTGTCCTTGGAGAGAGGGATTCATTCTGTAAAGCATATTCGTCCCGATGCGGTAGAAATTTTGCCGGGAATCGTTCCAAAAATGACCAAGTTTTTAAAACAGGAATTGAATGTCCCGATTATAACGGGAGGTTTAATCAAGGATAAGGAAGATGTAATTGAAAGTTTGCAGGCGGGTGCAGTAGGCATATCAACAAGCCGCAAGGAAATTTGGTATTTGTAGACAATCAATATTAATATTTGCAACTGTGTTCTCCATGAAAGAATGTAAAATTTCGGGTCATGTTGAAATAAATTGCAGAAAAACGTTTACATAGATCCGAAAAAATGGTAGTATAAAAATAGAGTTGATAGTGATGGAGACGATGGAGATCACACGGGAAGCAGCCTATGCAATAGGTCTGTTTGCGTGTGTTTTTTTACGTCTTGAAGAAAACGTTTGCTAAAAACTTAACATTGAACCTAGGAGATGCAAGCATCTCTTGGAATATAAACTAAGGAGTGGGAAGCGAATGAAAAAGTACATTTTGGCATTGGATCAAGGAACAACAAGTTCGAGGGCGATTATCTTTGATCATGACGGACAAATCGTAGCGACCGCACAAAAAGAGTTTACACAGTATTATCCAAAAGCAGGCTGGGTAGAGCATGATGCGATGGAAATCTGGGGAACCCAAAGTGGCGTTATGAAAGAAGTAATGGCTACAGCAGGCGTTGATGCTTCAGAAATTGCAGCAATCGGAATTACGAACCAACGGGAAACAACAGTTGTTTGGGATCGTGAAACGGGCAAACCGGTTTATCATGCAATCGTCTGGCAATGTCGTCGAACGGCAGGTTTCTGTGACGAGTTGAAAGAACGCGGGTTGGAAGACTATGTTCGTACGAATACAGGATTAGTCGTTGATGCATACTTCTCAGGAACAAAAGTCAATTGGATCTTGAACAATGTTGAAGGCGCACGCGAGAAAGCGGAAGCTGGAAAATTGGCATTTGGTACCATCGATACTTGGTTAATTTGGAATCTTACTAAAGGCAAAGTACATGTAACGGATTATTCGAATGCTTCTCGAACCATGTTGTATAATATCCGCGACCTGAAGTGGGATGATAAAATGATGAAAGAATTGGATGTTCCTGCATCAGTTCTTCCAGAAGTTAAGCAATCCAGTGAAGTATACGGCATGACAGATTCTTCAATGTTCGGCGTTGAAATTCCAATTGCAGGGATCGCAGGCGATCAGCAAGCAGCATTGTTTGGACAAGCATGTTTCGAACCAGGCATGGCGAAAAACACATACGGCACCGGTTGCTTTATGTTGATGAACACAGGCGAAGAAATTGTACCTTCTAAAAACGGATTATTGACAACCATGGCATGGGGCGTTGATGGCAAGGTTGAATACGCGTTAGAAGGCTCGATCTTTATTGCGGGCGCATCTATCCAATGGTTGCGCGATGAAATGAAAATGATCACAGATGCGAAGGACAGTGAATACTTTGCAACTAAAGTGAAGGATTCTAACGGCGTTTATGTTGTTCCTGCATTTGTTGGTCTAGGCGCTCCTTATTGGGATATGTATGCACGCGGCACTATTTTGGGCTTAACGCGGGGGGCAAACCGCAACCATATCATCCGTGCGACACTAGAATCTATTGCTTATCAAACTCGTGACGTATTGGAAGCAATGCAAGAGGATTCAGGAATCCAATTGCAAGCATTGAAGGTTGACGGCGGCGCGGTTGCCAACAACTTCTTAATGCAATTCCAATCAGATATTCTTGATGTTCCGGTTTATCGTCCTGTTGTTGCTGAAACAACTGCATTGGGTGCTGCATACTTGGCAGGTTTGGCTGTTAAGTTCTGGGATAACAAAGAAATCATCGCGAAGAAATGGGCAATTGACCGTGAATTCGAACCAGAAATGGCAGAATCAAAACGTACAGACTTGTATAAAGGCTGGAAAAAGGCTGTTGGTCGGGCAGCGAAGTGGGAAGAGGCGTAAGCCTTTTCCTCCGCTTCGGCGGAGAATGCATGTAAGATTTTGACGACTAATGGAATAAAATTGTCAGATATTTGATTTTTGGGCAAAAAATTATTGTTTTATGTTACGATTTAATTGAATAGAACGGGCAAGTTTTATTCGGCTTTAATTATTTTTTATTCATAGGGCACAATAAAAAGGAAAATGGAGGGAATACTAAATGACATTATTTATGATTTTAGCCGCATTCGGTGGTGGCGTTTTTGGTGCATTGATCGGTGCTTTACCAGCATTTATCTTTGCTGGCTTTACAGGACTTATTGGTGTTGGTCTAGCAATTGCTGGAGTTGATTATGATTGGTTTGGAACAATAACCTTTGGTGTTTTGTTTGGTCCACATATTGCCTTTGCAGGCGGCGCAGCAGCAGCTGCTTTTGCGGCAAACAAGAAAAAAGTATTGGAAAACGGAGCGGATATCCTGACTCCAATGAACAAATTTGCCGATCCTTCGATCTTAATCGTTGGTGGTATCTTTGGTATTTACGGCGCGTTGATTAATTACTTGCTATCAGGCATTTGGAGTGTACCTACTGATACTGTTGCCTTGGCTGTTTTCCTTTCAGGCGTGACGGCTCGTTTGGTATTTGGTTCATCAGGTTTGACTGGTAATAAAGTGGATGGCAAATCAAAAATGCCAAGTGGAAAATCGCTTGTTTATGACGTTGTTTTGGGTGTTTCTTTGGGCGCAGTAATTGGTTATGTTTCAATCTCGACAGGTGTAGCTGTTATCGGTTTCGTTATCTCAGCTGCAACATTGATTTTTGCACAAGCAGGTTGGGATGCACCAGGAACTCACCATATTACCTTGTTGGCAGGTGTTGCAGGCGTAGCATCTGGAAGTATTTGGATGGCGATGGTCTTTGCAACAATCGCAGCAATTCTAGGCGACCTAGGTGGAACTTTATTGAATTCAGATTGTGATTCACATATTGACCCACCAGCATTTGCAATCTTTATTACAACTACTTTGGTTCTGTTGATCTTCTAATTCGAAGTGAAGATGGGTAATTAAATATTGCCAGGATAAATGGAGAAGGTCACAGGGGTCGTAATTGGTCCACTGTGACCTTTTTACGTAAAGGAGGTTTTCGGAATGTATGATGTTGCCATTATCGGCGCAGGCGTCATTGGTACCGGAATTGCACGAGAACTGATGCGGTATCAGTTGAAGGTTGTTATCTTGGAAAAGGAAAATGATGTAGCGGATGGAACCACCAAGGCCAATAGTGCGATTGTTCATGCGGGTTATGATGCACCTTTTGGGTCTAATAAAGGTCGATTCAATGTAGAGGGAAATGCCATGTATGGCCAAGTTTGCAAGGAGCTAGATGTACATTTTAAACAAATTGGTTCCCTGGTATTGGCCTTTGACGAGGAAGATCGACCAACCTTGCAAGAGTTATTGGAAAATGGGAAAAGATTAGGTGTTCCAGGTCTTGAAATTATCGAACCGGATCGAATTCGTGAAATTGAACCCAATGTTAGCCAGAAAGTCGTGGCAGCGCTATGGGCACCGACGGCAGGAATTGTTGGTCCGTGGGAACTAGCAATTTCCTATGCAGAAAATGCCATGGATAATGGTGCAGAGTTGCGCTTGAATACTGAAGTGACAGGGATTACGAAAAAGGAAAACAAATTTCATTTGATGACTTCGACAGGAGAAGTAGAAGCAAGACTGGTTGTTAATGCTGCAGGGATTCATGCGGATGATATCTACAACATGGTTGCTCAATCGGAATTCACGATTAATCCAAGAAGGGGCGAATATTTTCTTCTGGACAATGAAGTCAGTGACCTAGTCAATACAGTTGTCTTTCAATGTCCAACAAAGATGGGCAAAGGCGTTTTGGTATCGCCGACGGTAGATGGCAATATTATCGTAGGACCCAACGCAGAGGACGTCCAAACAAAGGATGAGATTAATACAACAGCTGACGGATTGGATTTTATTCGTCAAAAAGCCAAATTAACCATAGAAGAGTTGCCGTTTCACATGAATATTACCAATTTTTCGGGCTTGCGTGCAGAACCCTCTACGGGCGATTTTATTATAGAGGAATCGAAACAGGTAGCGGGATTTATTAATGTGGCGGGAATCAAGTCGCCGGGTTTGTCTTCAGCACCTGCTATTGCAGTTTATGTGGCAGAAACGATTTGTGCGGGAATCTTGGGATCTCATGCGAAAAGGAACCCGGCCTTCAATCCGAAAACCCGTAAGAAACTCAGATTTAAGGATTTAAGTGATGAAAAAAAAGCGGATCTGATACGCGTGGAACCTTCCTTTGCACGGATCATTTGTCGCTGTGAAACGATAACAGAAGGAGAAATTGTAGACGCGATCCATAGAAACGCTGGAGCACGAACAATTAATGGTGTTAAGCGGCGATGCCGACCGGGCGCTGGTCGTTGTCAAGGCGGTTTCTGCGGTCCTCGGGTTGTTGAAATTTTGGCAAGAGAGTTGAAGATTAGTCCGATGGAAGTAGAACTGGAAGGAAAAGATTCCCATATTCTCGTTGGAGAAACTAAAGGGGGTGCCGACGAATGAAAGCATATGATTTGATCGTGGTAGGCGGTGGTCCTGCTGGACTCGCGGCAGCGGTAGAAGCTAAAAAAGAGGGTGTCGACAAGGTTCTGGTTTTAGAAAGAGACCGTGAATTGGGTGGTATTCTGCAACAATGCATTCATAACGGATTTGGTCTGCACATCTTCAAGGAGGAGTTGACAGGTCCGGAATATGCTGAGCGTTTTATTGATGAATTGAAGGAAATGGGCATTGAGTATCGCCTAGATACCATGGTATTGGATATCAGTGATGAGCGGATTATTCATGTGATCAGCAAGGCGGAAGGCTTTGTAACCTTGGTTGCCAAGGCTGTGATTTTGGCCATGGGTTGTCGGGAACGAACACGTGGGGCACTGGCTATTCCAGGATATCGGCCAGCTGGTGTCTTTACGGCAGGTACGGCGCAGCGATATTTGAATATGGAAGGATATATGGTTGGCAAGAAGGTTTTGATTCTGGGCTCTGGTGATATTGGATTGATTATGGCTCGACGCATGACTCTAGAAGGTGCAAAGGTATTGGGGTGTGTGGAATTGATGCCTTTTTCTGGCGGTCTGACTCGAAATATTGTGCAATGTCTCGATGACTATGACATTCCCTTGATGTTGAGCCATACGGTAACAGATATTCAAGGAAAAGACCGTGTACAAGGTGTAACGGTGATGAAGGTGGATGAAAATCGCCAACCGATTCCGGGAACGGAAATTCAGTTCGATGTGGATACCCTTTTGTTGTCTGTTGGATTGATTCCAGAAAATGAATTGTCGAAGGGTGCTGGGGTGCAATTGGATATGAAAACCCGTGGCGCCATTGTCAATGAGTCTATGGAAACCTCTGTGCCAGGGATTTTCGCCTGCGGAAATGTTTTGCATGTGCATGATTTGGTGGACTGGGTGACAGATGAATCGCGGCGAGCGGGCAAGTTCGCAGCGAAGTATATTGCGAACCCTGGGGGACAAAAGGAAGAGGCGATTGAAACGATACCGGGTCAAGGCGTAGGATATATTGTCCCGCAAAGGATACGTCCATCACAAGTTGACCAAGTTTTGGAACTTTTTATGCGGGTTCGAGATATCTACGTGGGACAAACGGTTGTGATTCGTGTAGACGGAAAAGAAGTGCAGGCAAAAAGACGAGGGCATATGGCTCCAGGCGAGATGGAACGAGTGAAATTGCCGGTTTCATTGTTTAATGGACCTGGGGTGAAAAAAATCACCGTTGATGTGGAAAGCCGGTAAGGAGGATTGAGATGGAAGATAGAAAAATGGTTTGTATCAGTTGTCCAATCGGTTGTCGGTTAACGGTGACCGAGAGTAATGGAGAATACGCAGTAGAAGGGAATCAATGCAAGCGTGGAGAAGCCTATGGAATCAAAGAAATGACAGATCCGACGCGGGTTGTGCCGACAACGGTTAAGATCCGAGGCGCTAGGCTCAGGCGATTGCCAGTAAAGACTCATATCCCTTTGCCAAAACCATTGATTTTTGATGCGATGAAGTTGATTAATGAGGTTGAGGTGGAAGCACCGATAAAAGTAGGTGCAATAGTGATAAAAAACATTCTTGATACAGGTGTGAATATTGTTGCGACAAGAAGTATGGAACGAACGGAATAGGCAAACCCGGCATGACGGTGAAGTGTACAACCGTTGTGCCGGGCATTTTTGATTAATGACTTAATTCCATTCCAAAATGCGAGCCAAAAAGGACTGTAATTCCTTTGACTGTGGATTATCAAAGAGGGTATGACTGGGACCATGTTCAAGAATTTTTCCTTCGGCAATAAAGAGTACATAGTCACAGGCGTTTTTTGCAAATCCCATCTCGTGGGTAACCACAATAAATTCCTTTCCTTCTTCCCTAAGCTCATTGATCATGTCGAGGACTTCGCCCGTGAGTTCTGGATCTAGGGCTGAGGTCGGCTCATCGAAAAGCAGGTATTTGGATTGACTGGCAATGGCTCTGGCAATGGCGACACGCTGTTGCTGGCCGCCGGATAAATGCGCAGGTAGTTTGTTTTGATGTTCTGTTAATTGAAAGCGATTTAAGCATTCTTCTGCAGTTGCTCTGGCTTTTATCTCCGAAATATGGTGAACATGTACCAAGGGAAGAATAACATTTTCAATGGCAGTAAGGTGAGGGAATAGATTATAGGCTTGAAAAACCATGCCCAATTCCTTCCGATATTCAATAAGAAAGGCCTCATCGTCAAGTATCGCTTGCTCATCCAATTGAATGGTACCAGAACTTGGGGCAATCAGGCCTGCGATCAAACGGATCAAGGTCGATTTTCCGCCACCGGAGGGACCAATAATGGCAAGGGACCGAATCCCGCTAAGGGAACAGGATAAATCATCAATCACGGTCTTATCCCCGAAGGATTTTGTTAGATGATTTAGATTAAGATTCATAATAAAATCTCCTTTCCAATCGTTTTGTCCACAGGGAAATTGGAAGGGTTAGAAGCAAATAACCGACAGCCAATAGAGCGTAACTTTCAAAGGTAGCAAAGTTAATAGCAGTTACTTCAAAAGTCACCTTGGTAAACTCACGAACGGCAATAAAGGAAAGCAGGGAGCTATCCTTTATAATCGAAGCAAATTGACCAGCCAGGGGAGGCAAGACACGTCGGATGACCTGGGGATAGATAATCAATCGATAGATCTGTCTGTGATTAAGTCCAAGTGCTCGAGCAGTCTCTAATTGCGAATTTTCGATGGACTCGATTCCAGCACGAATAATTTCCGAGACGTAGGCGCCCGAAAAAGTTGACAGGATAATGACTCCGCCGATAATCTTGTTCTCGATTTGAAAGGCAGTTCCGATGATATAGTAGAAAAAGACAATTTGTACCAATAGAGGTGTGCCCCTAATTAACTCAACATAAAATTTACTGAGATAGTGGAAAAAATAGCTTTTGGAATGATTGCCCAGGGCAGCCAGGGTACCAAAGGTGAGACTGAGGATCAACGCAAAGATGCTGACTACAATCGTCATAGCAAAGCCTTTTAAAAAGAGGATCCGATAGATCCATATTTGATCCCAGCGGGGTATATGATCAATCCGAGAGAGTGAGAATTGTACGATGGCGAATAAAACGGCAGCAACAAGCGTCATATTCAATATGATTTTTCCCCTCTCGGGATTTGTTTTTTTCGGATCTCTTATCAATAATGAGAATGGATTCATAGTTTCCTCCGATGTCAAAATCAAAGGAGGGAATCATTCCCTCCTTATGCTGTATTAAAAGAATAATGGGACTCCGAGCTCATCAAATAAGATTTTTTGTTCGGATAAATGAGTCTCTTGAAGTTTGGAAAAACCGCCTGATGATTTGAAATCCCGCAAAAATGCATTGATCTGATTTTTCAGCTCATCATTTCCTTTTTTAATGCCGATTCCCCATTGCTCCGGTGTATCTTGAAAGGGTTCGAGTAAGGGCCGTGTTGTTGTTTCATTGAGTTTCCAGTTTTTGTAGATGGTGAGCTGATCGTAGATGAATGCATCGGCTTTCCCTTGGGAAACTTCTAAAACACATGCATTTTCATTATCAAAGGCATTGATCGTAGCTTTTGGGAAAAGATCCATGGCGACGAGGTGACCTGTGGTACCATTTTTTACGGCAAGGATGCGATCAGCATGATTGAGATCCTCAGCAAGTTGAACGGGGGAATCTTGATTGATCAGTAGGGCTAAATAGGCATCAGCATAGGGATCTGAAAAGTCGATTTGTTCCAGACGATCGGGTCGAATGGTCATGGATGACAAGACCATATCAATTTTTCCGGATTGGAGGGCTGGAATTAAACCGCCCCAAGCGGTGTTTTCGATGCGGACTGGGCGATCAAGATATTCTCCCAGAGCATAGGCGAGATCAACGCTGATACCCATGGGATTGCCTTCTGGATCCGTGGTTTCAAATGGGGGATATGCCAATTCCATCCCCACAACGAGTTCTGTTTCATCTTTGGCGCAGCCACTTGCTCCGAGAGCAAGGCTGATGAAAAGAATCAATAGGATGATTCGTTTGTTTTTCATGATGTCCTCCTTAAATTATACAAATTATGGATACCCATTTGGAGTTGAAATATTGGAAGAAATGACGAATTCTTTACTTGTGTAATCAGGAAAACCCACGTAGAATGAGAAGGATAAGGAGGTGCGGGCATGTTTCAGCGACAACAGAATCGATGGGTTCGTGCATTTTGGGATTATTTGTTTATTACGATAGGTTGTGGATCGATTG